>CASEOA010000013.1 GCA_949289455.1 uncultured Eubacteriales bacterium | reverse complement strand
GGAGGCGATGGCCCCGGCGGTGTAGTCCCCCACCCCGGCCAGGGCCCGAATCTCCTCATAGGTGTTGGGAAACACCCCGCCGTGATCCTCCATGATCTGCCGGGCGGCCTTTTGCAGGTTGCGGGCCCGGTTGTAGTAGCCCAGCCCCTGCCACAGCTTCATCAGCCTGTCCTCCTCCACCGCAGCCAGGTGGGCCACCGTGGGCAGCTCGTCCAAAAACCGGCGGTAGTAGTCCAGCACCGCCGCCACTCGGGTCTGCTGGAGCATGATCTCGCTGAGCCAAACGTGGTAGGGTGTGGGGTCGCTCCGCCAGGGCAGCACCCGGGCGTTCTCCCGATACCACTCCAGCAGGGGAATGGGCAGCAATTCCAGGTTATCCAAGGGCATCCCTCCGTCACAGATCAATCTGAGTTTGGCCTCCATTATAGTATGGCCACGCTCTTTTTTCAACGGGACTGCTCTCACGAAAATTTTCCGCTTCCTCTTGCGCGCACCCTTTGCCTGCCGATATAATAGTGCCATACCAACAGTTAGGTACGCAATCAATTTGGAAAAAGAGGGGATCGGCCATGGCGGCGCTGGCTAAGGTGAAAGGCTTTCGGGCTCTGTTTTGGGCCCGGTGGAAGGGCGCTTTTCCCACCATTTTGTTTTATCTGGTCCAATTTCTGTTGGTGATGTGGCTCTTCGGCAGCGAATACGCCATGGTGGTCTCGGGCTCCACCACCCTGTTCCAGATCCGGCGGCGGGAACCCAACCGGCTGGAGGACTTTCTGTCCATGTTCCTCATGTCCCTGGTGCTCTGCCTGCTGGCCTTTGCGGCGGGGCTGAACGTTTGGCTGTGCGCCCTGCTGAACTTCGGGGTGCTCTTCGTCCTGGTGATCTGGAAGTGCAGCCAATTCGCCCCCAAGGGCCATCTGGGCTACGCCATGACCTTTGTATTCCTGGAGCTGCGCCCCATCTCCCTGGAGCAGCTGCCCACCCAACTGGCCGCGGTGGCCTTCTGCGCCCTGCTGCTGGTGGTGGCCCTCATCATCAACGCCCGGGCGGCCAACATCTCCGCCGACCCGGCGGGACAGATCGCCCGCAGCCTGAACCGGCTGGCCGTCCTGCTGGACCAGCTGGCCAGAGGGGACGACGACCAGTCCGCCGCCCAGGAACTGTACGAACTGGCCCGCACCTTCCACCGGCAGGGCTACGGCCAGCAGGGGCTGCTCTACCTGCCGGACAATCAGAAGCGGTTCTACCACCTCTTCGCCCTGCTCTTCCAGCGGGCCTCCTATCTGGTGGCGGACGCCGCCGCCTGGCAGGAGGCCCGGGCTACCCCCGATTTTGCCCGGAGCATGGCCACCCTGGCGGATGTGGTGCGCCAGCTCCAGAACGCCTGGGAGCCCGCCGGCCGGCAGCGGCTGGCGGTGCGGCTCCAGGCCCTGCTGGACCACACCGACCTGCCCCAGGGGCGGCTGCGCATTTTCTACCGCAGCGTGCTCCACACCCTGCTGCTCCTCTGCCGGGAGTCCTTCCACGCCCAGCACAGCCCCCTTTTCCGTAAGGTGCCCTGGCGGGCGGTGGGCCGGGGCCTGCGCCAGCGGCTCTCCCCCGCCCAGTTTGAGTTCCGCTTCGCCCTGCGGCTGGGGGTGGTAATGGTCATCAGCGCCACCATCAGCTATCTGTGGGAGTTTGAGCACACCTACTGGTTCCCCCTCCACGCCTTCCTCCTGCTCCAGCCCAGCTATGAGGAGAGCGCCCACCGGATGGTCACCCGGCCCATCGGCACCGCCATCGGATGCCTGCTGGTCCACCTGGCCTACCCCCTGCTGCCCGGCCTGCCGGGGATCTTCCTGTTCTCCCTGGTGATGATCTCCCTGATGTACTGCTGTACCCCCGGCACCTGGGTACAGCCCATCTTCTCCACCTCCTTCGCCCTCACCATGGCCACCCTCACCATCCAGACCTATGAGGCCATCTGGCTGCGGCTGTTTTATCTTGCCATGGCGGTGGCCCTGGTGCTGGTGGTCAACACCTACCTGCTGCCCAGCCGGAAGGAGCCCCAGTTCCGTCGGAACCTTCAGGAGCTCTTCCGGCTCCAGGGCGACTACTGGCTGGTGATCCGCCGCAGCCTGTCCCAGCCGGTGGACCCCGGCCTGTTCAGCGAGTTATTGGCCCAGTTCCACATGGTGTACCATGAGGCCGCCCAGTTTGCCGTCCAGCTGCCGGAGAACCAGCGGGAGTTCCACCACCGCCGTCTGGTGATCCTGTGGAACATGTTCTCCGAGCTGGAGCAGACCGAGTGCCTGGTCCAGACCGGAGCTCTGTCCTCCCAGGAAGCGGGGACGCTGGAAGGGCTGGCATCTCAGCTGGAGACCCGGATCTGTCCTCTGGGAGATATGGACAGCCTGACGGCGGAAGAACTGCCCGACGGAGAGCTGCGCTACCTGATCGCCCGATACCTGGAAAACGCCCGGGCTTTGCAGGCGGCCTGACAGCACTGGCACAATGAAAAAGTGGATGCCGCAAACTGCTTGCTTTGCGGCATCCACTTTATCATTTCTGTTCCAGCAGCTCCTCCAGCAGGGCCTCGGCCTCATACACCATCCGGTCGCAGTGGGGCTTGCGCTCCTCCCCCCGCTCCGCCGCCAGGCGCAGCAGGGTAGCGCAGTCCAGGGCCTGGTTCTGGCCCTTGAATCGGGCCATCAGCTCGGAGGCGGCCCCATTGCCCTGGCCGGCCATGCCCAGCACCATCAGGGCGCCGGTCACGGCCCCGCAGGTGGCCCCGTGCTTCATACCCGCCCCGAAGTGGGCCCCCAGCTGGTAGGCCTGCTCCTCAGTCAGTCCGCACTCCCGGCAAAAGGGCACCAGAATGGACTGGCAGCAGTTGAAATGGACGTCTTTTCTGGCCCGCAGGGCCTGGGTCTGTTCTAATCTGTTCATGTAGCGTCGTCTACTTCCTTTTCAAAAATCAGATCGATCTGCGTAATCTCCCCATCCTGGCTGTGGGCGGGCACCCAGCCGGCGTACCGCCAGCCCTGGGCGGCATAGCGGTCGATCAGCTCCCGGTGCTCCTTGAACTTGGTGGCAACCACCCCTTCGCCTGTCTCAGTGACATAGTGATACTGGTACATAGCCATCCTCCTGTTCAGTTGAACATATCTCCCTGCTGGGAGAAGAGCTGACGCACCCGTTCCAAAAGGGGCCGGTGACGGGGACGGCGCAGCTCCGGATCGGCGGCCAGCAGCTCCTCCGCCGCCGCCTGGGCCTCCTTCAGCACCCGCATGTCCCCCGCTAGGTCGGCAATGCCCAGCTGGGGCAGGCCGTGCTGCCGGGAGCCGAAGAAATCCCCAGGCCCCCGCAGGCGCAGATCCTCTTCCGCTATTTTAAACCCGTCGGTGGTCTTTGACAAGACCCGCAGCCGCTCCCGGCTGTCCTGGCCCCGGGCGGAGGTCACCAGCACGCAGTAGGACTGGTGCTTCCCCCGTCCCACCCGGCCCCGGAGCTGGTGGAGCTGACTGAGGCCGAACCGGTCGGCGTTTTCCACGATCATCAGGGCGGCGTTTGGCACGTCCACCCCCACCTCGATGACGGTGGTGGACACCAGCACGTCCAGCTCCCCGGCGGCAAAGGCGGTCATGACGGCGTCCTTCCCCTTGCTCTTCATCTTGCCGTGGACCAGGCCCACCCGCAGGTCGGGGAACACTTGGGTTTGGAGGGCCTCGGCGTAGGCAACGGCGGCTTTCAAATCCATGGCCTGACCATCCTCCTCCCCCTCCTCCACAGCGGGGCAGACGATATAGGCCTGCCTGCCCTCCCCCACCAGCTTGCGGACGAAATTATACATCCGCTGCCGCTTGTCCTCCCCCACCACATAGGTGGCCACCGGACTGCGGCCGGGGGGCAGCTCGTCCACCACCGACACCTCCAGATCCCCGTAGATCACCAGGGACAGGGTGCGGGGGATGGGGGTGGCCGACATGACCAGCACATGGGGACGGCCCTTGGCCTTGGCGGACAGGGCGGCCCGCTGGCCCACTCCGAACCGGTGCTGCTCATCGGTAATCACCAGCGCCAGGTTGGCGAAAACCACCCCCTCGCTGAGCAGGGCGTGGGTGCCCACCACCAGATCCACCTCCCCCGTCTCCAGGGCGGCGTACAGTGCCTTCCGGGCTTTCCCTTTCACCGCCCCGGTGAGCAGGCCCACCCGCAAACCCGCCCCCTCCAGCAGGGGGGCCAGGGTGCGGAAGTGCTGCTCCGCCAGCAGCTCGGTGGGCGCCATCAGGGCGCACTGGTACCCGTTTTTGGCGGCCAGCCAGGCCCCGTAGGCCGCCAGCATGGTCTTGCCCGAACCCACGTCCCCCTGGATCAACCGGTTCATAGGCGTCCCGGAGGCCAGGTCGGCCTCCATCTCCCCCATCACCCGCAGCTGGGCCCCGGTGAGCTGGAAGGGCAGCAGGGATAAAAATCCCGCCCGGGGCGCAAGCTGAAAGGGGATACCCTCCTCCCGGTCCCGGCGGTGGCGGAGCAAGGCCATACCGCAGGCCAGGCAGAGCAGTTCTTCAAAGATGAGCCGCCGCCGGGCGGTCTCCAGGGCCTGCTCGTCGGCGGGAAAGTGGATGTTCCGGCAGGCAAATTCCGCCTCCGCCAGGCTGTGGGCCTGGCGCACCGGCTGGGGGATGATCTCCTCCACCTGTCCGGCGCACTCCTCCACACACCGGAGGGTGAGCCCCGCCAGCAGGTTGTTGGACACCCCGTGGGTCAGGGGATAGACCGGCAGGATACGGCCGGTGAAGCGCACCCTGCCCGCCGGCTCCAGCACCGGGTTGGTCATCACCCGCCGGTGTCCGGCCAGCTCCACCCGGCCAAAGCAGATGTAGGTCTCTCCCGTCCGGAGCATATCCCGCAGATAGCCCTGGTTGAAAAAGGTGGCGGTGAGGACCCCGGTATCGTCGGCCAGCTCCACCTTCACCAGCTCCAGCCCCTTGCGGATGCGGGAGAGTCTGGCGGGGGCCGTGACCGTCACCCGCAGGCACACCGGCACCCCTTCCGGCGCGGAGGCCACCTCCGCCATCCGCCGCCGGTCCTCATAGCTGCGGGGGTAATAGCGCAGCAGATCCCCTACCGTCTCCAGCCCCAGCCGGGCCAGGCTCCCGGCCCGGGCGGGCCCGATCCCCGGCAGGGTCTCCACTCCGGTGGTCAGCGTCAGTCCCATTCTGTTCACCTCGTTTCCGCGCCCAGTGTAGCATATTTCCTATTTCCCGGCAAGTGCCCCTGCTCTTTCCTGTCGCTCCCGCCAAGATTTGCAATTTTTCCGAAAAACGATTGCAAAAACTTTAGCGTCTAAGATATAATGATTACAATGCTGTATATCAATATGGAGTAAGCCCGGCAGCGTGGCCGGGCAGACAACCCCCGGCACGCAGGCGTGACCGGGGCTCACTTGCAAATTAAGGAATATTTTGTCAGAAAGGAAGGATCACATGACGGAATGCAAGTTCAACAAAGTCCTGGTGGCCAACCGGGGCGAGATCGCCATCCGTGTGTTCCGGGCCTGCTACGACCTGGGACTGCACACGGTGGCCATGTACTCCAATGAGGACACCTTCGCCCTCTTCCGCACCAAGGCGGACGAGGCCTACCTCATCGGCGAGAACAAGTCTCCCCTGGGGGCCTATCTGGACATCCCCTCCATCATCGATCTGGCCAAACGCCGCAACGTGGACGCCATCCACCCCGGCTACGGCTTTTTGAGCGAGAACGCCGACTTCGCCAAGGCCTGCGAGGAGGCCGGCATCACCTTCATCGGCCCCTCCTCCACCATTCTGGGGCAGATGGGGGACACGCTGACGGCCACGGCCATCGCCAAGGCCTGCAATGTGCCCACCATCCCCGGCTCCTCCGAGCCCTTGAAGAGCGGCGAGGAGGCCCTGGAGAAGGCTGTTTCCTACGGCTTCCCCATCATCCTGAAGGCGGCCGGCGGCGGCGGCGGCCGGGGTATGCGCCGGTGCGACACCCCCGAGGAGGTCATCCCCGCCTTCAACCTGGTGAAGAGCGAGGCCAAGAAAGCCTTTGGCAATGAGGACATTTTTATTGAGAAGTACCTGGTGGAGCCCAAGCACATCGAGGTGCAGATCCTGGGCGACAAGCACGGCAATGTGGTCCACCTGGGGGAGCGGGACTGCTCTCTCCAGCGCCGGTACCAGAAGGTGGTGGAGTTCGCCCCCGCCTTCAGCGTGCCCGAGTCCACCCGCAAGAAGCTGTATGAGGACGCCGTCAAGGTGGCCAAGCATGTGGGCTATGTATCCGCCGGCACGGTGGAGTTTCTGGTGGACAAGAACGGCGACCACTACTTTATCGAGATGAACCCCCGCATCCAGGTGGAGCACACCGTCACCGAGATGGTCACCGGCATCGACTTGGTGCGGGCCCAGATCCTCATCGCCGAGGGCCACCCCCTGTCCACCCCCGCCATCGGCCTCACCTCCCAGGACTCCGTCCACATGAACGGCTACGCCCTCCAGTGCCGGGTGACCACCGAGGACCCGGCCAACAACTTCGCCCCCGACACCGGCAAGATCACCGCCTATCGCTCCGGCGGCGGCTTCGGCGTCCGTCTGGACGGCGGCAACGCCTACACCGGCGCCGAGATCTCCCCCTACTACGACTCCCTGCTGGTAAAGGTCACCTCCTGGGACAACACCTTCGAGGGGGTGTGCCGCAAGGCTATGCGGGCCATCAGCGAGGAGCACGTCCGCGGCGTCAAGACCAACATCCCCTTCGTCACCAACATCCTGGCCCACCCCACCTTCCAGGCGGGCCAGTGCCACACCAAGTTCATCGACGAGACCCCCGAGCTCTTCGACATCGACACCGGCCGGGACCGGGCCACCAAGGTGCTCAAGTATATCGCCCAGATTCAGGTGGACTCCCCCTCTGCCGAGCGGCAGCAGCTGGATATCCCCCGGTTCCCCCCCTACGAGAACACGCCCCCCAAGTGTACCGGCCTGAAACAGCTGCTGGATGAGAAGGGTCCCCAGGCGGTGCGGGACTGGGTGCTGAACCAGAAGAAGCTGCTCATCACCGACACCACCATGCGGGACGCCCACCAGTCCCTGCTGTCCACCCGGGTGCGCACCCGGGATATGCTCAAGTGCGCCGAGGGTACCGCCGAGATTCTGAACGACTGCTTCTCTCTGGAGATGTGGGGCGGCGCCACCTTCGACGTGGCCTACCGTTTCCTCCACGAGTCCCCCTGGGAGCGGCTGCGGCTGCTGCGGGAGAAGATCCCCAACATCCCCTTCCAGATGCTCTTCCGGGGCGCCAACGCCGTGGGCTACACCAACTACCCCGACAACCTGATCCGGGCCTTCGTCAAGGAGGCCGCAAAGCACGGTATTGACGTATTCCGCATCTTCGACTCCCTGAACTGGATTCCCGGCATGGAGATCGCCATGGACGAGGTCCTCAACCAGGGTAAGCTGTGCGAGGCCACTATCTGCTATACCGGCGACATCCTGGACCCCAAGCGGGACAAGTACACCCTGAACTACTACGTCAACATGGCCAAGGAGCTGGAGAAGCGGGGGGCCCATCTGCTGTGCATCAAGGATATGTCCGGCCTGCTGAAGCCCTACGCCGCCAAAAAGCTGGTGTCCACCCTCAAGCAGGAAATCGGCCTGCCCATCCACCTGCACACCCACGACACCTCCGGCAACCAGGTGGCCGCCTATCTGATGGCCGCCGAGGCCGGGGTGGACATCGTGGACTGCGCCATCGACTCCATGTCCTCCATGACCAGCCAGCCCTCCATGAACGCGGTGGTCACCGCCCTCCAGGGCCAGGAGCGGGATACCGGCCTGAACCCCGTCAAGCTCCAGTCCCTGTCCGATTACTGGGCCGACGTGCGCCTGCGCTACGCCAAGTTTGAGGCGGGCATCAAGAACCCCTCCACCGACATCTATCGCTACGAGATGCCTGGCGGCCAGTACACCAACCTGAAGAGCCAGGTGGAGAGCCTGGGTCTGGGCCATCAGTTCGAGGCGGTGAAGGAGATGTACTCCACCGTCAACCATATGCTGGGCGACATTGTAAAGGTGACCCCCTCCTCCAAGATGGTGGGCGACCTGGCCATCTTCATGGTGCAGAACGATCTGACCCCCGAGAACATCGTGGCGCGGGGCGAGGCCCTCACCTTCCCCGACTCCGTGGTGAGCTACTTTAAGGGCATGATGGGCCAGCCCGCCTGGGGCTTCCCCGAGGATCTCCAGCGGGTGGTGCTGAAGGGCGAGGAGCCCATCACCTGCCGTCCCGGCGAGCTGCTGCCCCCGGTGGACTTTGAGAAAGCCCGGGAGGAGGTCAAAAAGTTCTACGACGACGCCACCGACCACAACGTGCTGTCCTGGTGCCTCTACCCCAAGGTGGTGGAGGACTTCTACCGGCACCGCTAGGAGTACGGCTATATCATGCGTATGGGCAGCCATGTGTTCTTCAACGGCATGGCCATGGGCGAGACCAACAAGATCAACATCGAGGACGGCAAGACCCTGGTCATCAAGTACCTGGGCCTGGGCGACCTGAACGAGGACGGCACCCGCAACGTGCAGTTCGAGCTCAACGGCATGCGCCGTGAGGTGGCGGTGCCCGACAAGAGCGCCACCGCCCAGGTGCGGAAGGTCAACCTGGCCGATCCCTCCGACAAGAGCCAGGTGGGCGCCTCCATCCCCGGCATGGTGTCCAAGATCAACGTCAAGCCCGGCGACCAGGTGGAGGAGAACCAGGTCCTGGCCGTCATCGAGGCCATGAAGATGGAGACCTCCGTGGTGGCCCGCATGGCGGGCACCGTGGACCAGGTGCTCATCAAAGAGGGTGGCTCGGTGAAGGCCGGCGAGCTGCTCATCACCATTAAATAAGTTGTCCCATTTCTTCGGGGGCCGGTCTGCCGACCGGCCCCCGTTCCTGCTGCCCCGCACCCCCGTAGGGGCCGATGCCCACAACGGCCCGCCGCTTGTCTCCCATTTCACTTTTAAGGAGGCCATCCGCATGGAAACCATTCTCCACCTGCTCCCCCTGACCGACGGCCAAAAAGCCACCTTCCAGGCCGCCGCCCCGGAGGCCGAGCATCTGTTTCTCCCCACCCACGACCGCCGGGGGGCCACGGACATCCCCCAGGACTGGCGGGAACGGGTCACCATTCTCATGGGCTTTGTGCCCCCGGCGGATCTGAGGACCTTCCCCCGCCTGAAATGGGTCCAGAGCTGGAACGCCGGAGTGGACCCCTACCTGGCGCCCGGGGTGCTCCCCGATGGGGTGGCCCTCACCTGCGCCGCCGGAGCCTACGGCCCCGCCGTGTCCGAACACATGCTGGCCATGCTGCTGGCCATCTACAAGCACCTGCCCGGCTACCGGGACCTCCAGCGGGAACATACCTGGGGGAACTGGGCCGGGCTGGGCCCCGTCCGCTCCCTGCTGGGGGAGACGATACTGGTGGGAGGCACCGGGGACATCAGCCGCCACTTTGCCCGCCTGTGCCGGGCCCTGGGGGCCAAAACCGTCTGGGGGCTCCACCGCTCGGACAAGCCGGTGGAGGACTTTGACCAGACCTTCCCCCTGTCCGAACTTGACGCCCTTCTCCCCCAGGCCGACGTGGTGGCCTTAGCCCTTCCCCACACCGCCGAAACCGCCGGGCTCATGGACCGCCGCCGGCTGCTGCTCATGAAGCCCGACGCCGTGCTGCTCAACGCTGGCCGGGGCTCCGCCGTGGATTGTGAGGCCCTGGCCCAGGTGCTCTCCGAAGGGCACCTGCTGGGGGCAGGCATGGACGTCACCTCCCCCGAACCCCTGCCGTCCGACCACCCCCTGTGGGAGGCCCCCCGGGCCCTCATTACCCCCCACAGTGCCGGTGGGTACAACCACATGCAGGTCACCCTGGACAACATCGCCGCCCTCTTTTTGGACAACCTGAACCGCTGGCTGTCCGGTCAGCCCCTCCGCAGCCGGATGAGGTAAACTGCCTGTTGACATACCTCGGGTTCCTAGGTATAATATACCTAGGAACCCGAGGTATTCTCATTCACCGAAAGGAGGCATCCCATGAAGGCGGACAAATCCCTGCTCAACGGCAGCGCCACCCTGCTGGTGCTCTCCCTTTTGTCCGGGGAGGACATGTACGGCTACCAGATGATCGCCCAACTGGAGGCCAGAAGCGACCACACTTTTTCCATGAAGGAGGGCACCCTCTACCCCATCCTCCACGCCCTGGAAAAGGACGGGGCGGTGGACTCCTACGAAAAGGCGGCCCCCACCGGCCGCACCCGAAAGTATTACCACATCACCAAAAAAGGTCTGCGGCTGCTGGGGGAAAAGCGGGAAGAGTGGACCACCTTCTCCCAGGCAGTAAACGCAGTGCTGGCCGGGTCCGCCCCGGCCCTGGCCTGATGGACGCCCCCGACAAGTCCCGGCTCACCATCGAGCAGTTCTGCGGCAAGGTGTGCGCCTTTGTCCGGTTTTCCCCCGACCACGACGCCATCACCGCCGAGCTCACCGGCCACATGGAGGAGCACCGGGACGCTCTGCTGGAGGCCCACCCCGACATGACCCTGTGGGACGCAGAGACCGCGGCCGCCCGGGCCATGGGTGACCCTGAGATGCTGGGCCGGGCCCTGAACGAGAGCCACAGCCCCCTGTTGGGGTGGTTTCAGATCTGGTTCCGCCGGGCGGTGTGGACTCTGGCGGCTCTCATCCTGCTGTTTACTCTGCCCCAGGCGGGGGAGATGGTCACCAATCTCACCGCCCCCCTCAGCCACGGACTGAACATGGATTCCCTGTTGGAGCATTACGACGAGCGGGATGTGGTGGCCGATTTCACCCCCACCGCCACCTGGCAGTACCAGGGCTACACCTTCTCCATTCCCCGGGCCGCGGTCATCCGCGCCTCTGACGGCACCCTGACCCTGTTCTACACCATGCAGGTGTCCCACCCCAACCCCTGGCTCCGGGGACCCCAATTCGACCCGTGGCTGTGGGCGGAGGACGACCTGGGCAATCCCTACCCCTCCTACGGGCAGGTCATACCCTATCAATCCTCCGCCGTCCTGTCCGGGGGCGGCCTCACCCGGTCCTACCCCTTCGCCTCCTACTACGACCTGTGGGTGGACCAGATCGACCCGGAGGCCAGCTCTCTTACCCTCCGCTTTGACCGCTACGGAGAGAACGCCATCTACTTTACCCTGCCCCTGAAAGGAGGGACGTAACATGGCCAGACGCTCCGTCACCCCCGCCCAGCGCAAGCGCCGCATCCTCCGGGACGCCCTGCTGCTGGCGGTTGTCCTGGTGGTGCTGGTGCTCCGGCTGGATTTCCCCATCTTCACCGCCAATCAGGCCCTGGCCGCCACCCAGACCCGGCACTTTTTCGGCCCCGGCACGGTAATCGGCACCCTGGACAACACCCAAAACGGCCTGGCCCACTGGATCACCGCCCAGATCCCTGACAGGATCGGCAGCTATGACCGCTATTACATCCTCCGCCAAGGGAACTGGTACGCCTGGTGCGGGATCTACCAGGAGGGCCTGTTCTGGCACAGCGGGACCCTGGAGGCCGTGGAGAACGACCCCAGCCTTCCCCTGGTGCCCCTGGTCGTCAGCGACCGGTACAACGGGGCGGTGCTGGTGATCTCCAACGACCCGGAGATCGTCCGGGCGGAGATCACCTTCCCCATCCCCACAGAAACCGGCAGCAGCTATACCCTGCTCTCCGCCAGCGAGACCAAAACCGCGGAGCACTGCTTCCTGGTGACCTATGCTTCCGATGTCAGCGGTACCCACCTGTACCCGGAGGACCTCCAGGTCAAGGGCTATGCCGCCGACGGCACCTTGCGCTACCAGTCCCCCACACCCGAACGCTGGTCCAGTTATTATAAATTGGGGTGAGCTTATACCAACGGGGCCGTTGCAAAATAGAATCTTTCCACAGCGAACAAACCAGCGTTCGAGATCCCTCGCTGGCGCTCGGGATGACAAAAGGCGGGGCTGCTGCGTTGTTTGCAGCAGCCCCGTTTTGTTGTCTCCGGCCTTATTGGAGCACCTTTTTCTCCAGCTCCTCCCAGGTAATGGGACTGATGTCCTCGATATCGCCCCAGGTTTTAAACTGCTTTTCCATCATGGCCCAGGTGACGTACCAATACACATACTCGATCCCCAGGTGGGCGGGCAGGATGCTCTCGATGATCTCCCGCATCTCCTCAAACCCGTCGGGGATGCCGGGCACGTCGGGGAAACGCACCTGCACCCGCCCCGGCGTCCCGGTCTCGATGGCCACGGCGTTGATACCGCAGCCCTTCAGATTGTCATTGATGGCCGTCAAGGTAAAACTGTCCCCGCCGATGCGCAGCAAGGCGGCCAAAGCGGCCCGGCGGGCCTCCAGGGTGGGAGCCACCGGCCGGCGGGCCAGCAGACTCTCGATGGCCTCCAGTCCCCGGCCTGTGGCGGTGGACACCAGCATCTCCCGCTGGACCTCCTCCAGGGTTTCCCCCATCTGATCCAGTGCCGCACCCTCCGCCTCCAGCTCCCCGCTGTTGGCGGTGTCCCCCAGGTCATACACCCGCAGAGGAGTCAGCAGTTCCTTCAGATATTGGGCATAGCTCATGTACTCTCCCCCATCTCCGAAAGTGCCAGTTCTTTCAGCAGGGGCAGCTCATCCACCTCCACCTCCAGATCGGCGGCCGGGGCGGTGATGACGTAGTTTTCCACACCCTCCACCCCGAATACCAGGGCCCCGATCTGGGCTCGCAGCACGTTCTCTCCCATCCGCCGGCCGTCAAACCAGCTCCGCAGGGCGGTCTCCACATCCTGGAGTACCGTATTGATGTCGTAATTCTTTGCGGCGCTCACCTGGATGGTCAGATCCAGATCCAGGATCTCCGGCGCCCGCACCACCACGTCCACCGCGATCTCCCGCCGGACCTCAAAGTACTCCTGCACCTGCTGGAGCAGGGCGCTGTCCGGCACACCCGCAGCGGTAGAGATGACCACATCCACCGTCCCCACTCCTCTGGGGCGGGGAATCACCGTGGCGGCAGCCACCTGGGGGAAGGACATGGCCCCCTGCTGGTAAAAGGCGGCGTTGGCCCCGTTGGGCATCCGCTGAAAGGTCTCCAGCACCCTGGCCCGCAGCGTCTCGTCGTCCTCCCCGTCCACACCGCCGGAGAAGCCCTCCGGGTTGGTGCACCGGCTCACGCCAACCGGAGCCACCGCCATAGCCCGGATGGCCCCGGCGGCCACATTGCCCGCCGCACCGGGCTCCACCGCCACCGCCAGGGTCTCCACCCAGGTCTGCCCCGCCCGGATGACCGCGTCCTCCACCGTCTCAAACCGCACCAGCCCCGCCGTCATGCACACGGTACCGGCGGAGATGGTGAGATCGGCGGCGGGAGCGCTGTCGGTCTCAAACCGGATAATCCCCTGGGCGGCCACCGCCGCACGCCGTTCCAGCCCCCGCAGCTGGGCATGGAGGTCCAGATAATCCTCCACCGCCGTCTGGGGAAAGCACTGGCGGTTGACCCAGTCCGCCTGGACATACAGGGCATAGATCTGGGCGGCCACGGCGTACAGCCGCACCGCCATATCCCCGTCCCCCGCCAGGGTGATTCCGGTCTCCTGCTGGAAGGCCGTTACCATCCCCTCATAGATCTCCTCAACTGTCATCCAATCCCTCCCGTCTGGACGGTCACCGTCACAGCCTCTCCCTGCCAGGTCAGAGTCACGGTCAGAGCGCCGTCTCCCCCCAGGCTCACCTGCTCCACCCGCAGATTTTCCTCATTTTCCAGAGCCTGGGCCACATATTGCCTGGCCAGGGCCTGACGCTGGGCGGGCTTGCACCTGCCCAGCTGATAGAGCTGGCTGCCCAGCTCAGGCAGCAGCGGGAAGCTTCCCCTGGGGATGGACAGCTTCCACAGCACCCGCTGTAACAGCTCGTCGCCCCCCTCCGCCCGCCGGAACCGGCCCGCCTCATCGTGGATATAGTCCCCGTCCCGTACCATCAGCTCCATGGATCTATTCCTCCGTCAATACTGCCCTGCCATTGACCAGCAGGGCCCCGCTCACATTGACCACACCGTCTGGGCTGAGGCGGATGGCCGCCGTTCCGGTGTGGATCAGGATCTCTCCTTCTTCCAGGCTGGCCTGCCCGCACCGCGCCCCGGCCACGCAGGGGGCCTCCCCGTCGCCCCCGGCCTTGATGACCAACACCTGGGCGTTCCTGGCGGGCCGCCAGACATAGCCCCCCGGCCCAAAGAGGGGCAGCTCCCGCCGCTCCCCGTCCAGATATACCCCCGCCGGGTCTCCCGGCAGGGTCACATAGCCCACCTGGGCCATCCCGTCCAGCACCGTCCGCTTCTGACTGCGCTCCGAGATCCACATGCGCAAAACACCTCCATTTAGTTCACCGCGTCGGGCAGCCCCAGCACCAGCCGGGTGTAAGCGCCATGATTGTCCAGCCCGCAGACGCTCTCCGCCACCCGCCAGGTACCTCTGGCCACCGGCCTGTCCCAGCGGATGGAGACAGTATCCCCGGGAAAAGCGGCAAAGGCCCCGGCCAGCTCCAGCTCCACCTGCCGCAGGCCCTCCCGGGCCTGGGCCAGCTGGTACTCCCCCGAGTAGCGCATGGCCTGATAACTGCTCTTTCCCGGCATGGTGAGTACCCGCCGGGCCATGCCCCCTCGACGGGCGAAGTCCTCATTGGTCACCCGCTGCACCAGCTCTGTGGTCCTGTCCCGCACCAGCACCTGGGACAGCACACCGTACCGCTGGTCCCGCAGCAGCAGGGCGGTGACGGCGGCGTCCTGTTTCAGCTCCAGCTGCCGCCCCTGGCTCCAGGGGGAGGCCACCAGCCTGCCCTGCCGGTCGAACCGGGGGGTGATCCCCCCGTAATAGCGGCAGAATTCATACACCACCTGCCACTCGCTGCTGCCCACCGCCACAGAAAACCCGGGCACGGCGGGCAGGCTGGCGCCGGACAGTACCTGGACCCCATAGGGGGTCACGTGATCCCGCAGAATATCCTGCCAGGTGGCCACCTGGTAGTCCATGCCCAGGGCCTCGTTGTCCAGCAGCCTGGCGGCCATACTCCTGCCCGACAGGGTGAGGAACCCGCCGTTCTGATCCCAGCCCCGCTCGCACTCGTCCACCACGCCGGTGAACACAGTCTCCCCCGCCTCGGCGGCGGTAAAGGTCACCGCCTCCGCCAGGATGTCCTCCTCCGGCTCCCATAGGCAGGTGATGAGGAAGCTGTCGCAGGGGGTGCCCCGCCCGTATTCAAATTTCCACTCTGTGATGTGGGGCAGGGAAATCTCCCGCCCGTCCCAGCACTTTAGACTGCCCTCCATCAGCTCACCCGCACTTTCTGTCCCGGATAGATCAGGTTGGGGTTTTTGATCTGGGGATTGAGGGCAATGAGGGCGGTGAGGGAGATCCCGTACCGCCGGGCGATACCCCACATGGTGTCCCCCCGCACCACGGTATAATACTGCCCGGTGGTGGAGCTGCTCCCGGTATTCACCGGCGTCTGGGGCGTGGTGACGGTGAGGCTGGTGCTGTGTCCGTCATATCCCTCCCAAAAAGTGAAGGTATAGGCTACATAGTCCGGCCTGGGCTCCTGTCGGAGGGAGAGCTCCACAAAATAGGCGTTGGAGATCTGCCACACCGGATGGACCAGCAGCCCCGGCCCGTCGGAGTAAAAGACGGTGGCCAGCTGTTTGAACTGGTCGTAGGCTCCCTCCCCCACAAACTCTCCCTCGCCTTTCATGACCCGCTGGGCGGGTCCCAGATCCTGAAGACAGTACCGGCCGTAGGGCACCTTTCTGGCCCCCATGGCCCGCTGATATTCAATGGTGTACACCCTGGGGTTGTGGGGCCACACATAATTTTTATAGCGCATTGCCGCCAGTCTCACAGCAGCTGATACCCCCCGTCATATCGTCTGGCGTCCCGGCGGAAGAGCCGGTCCAGCCGCTCGGCCTCCAGCCGTTCCCAGCCCGGCCGGTCTGCCGTCCGCTCCACCGTGCTCACGCCGGAGCTGGGTTCCCAACCGGGCAGAACGGCCAGGCTGGCCCGCACCGCCTGGTCGGCCCACGCAGCGCCGCCGCCCACGGGCAGCTCCAGGCCGTCCCCGTCGTTCCGCTCTTCTGCCCGCTTGTACTCCAGTTCCCGGAACAAGACATGTCCATCTCCAAAGGCCGCCGGCTCCATTTCCGTGTGCTTTTGGGTCATCTCTTCCGTGCCGGGTAAGACACTGGTATACCGCCGTCCCTCCTGCCAGCCCAGCCGGACGCTTAAACGATCAGCTGCCGTCAGGGCTTCTCTGTACTCCGTCCCCTCTTCCTGTGTATCGGCCAGCTGGACGGCCTGTTGGGCGGTTTGTTGGACAGCTTCCGTCTCCTCCGCTTCCAGCGCCCTGGCCCTGTCGATGATCCGCCCCGCCGCATTTTCCACTGCGGCGTCGGTCTCCGCCCCCGGCTCCGGCCAGGAATCCGCCCGGTCCCGGGCCACCCGGACGGGGGACAGTTGCCAGTTCGCTTCTCTCTCGTCCTCTCGCTCCCACTGTTCCTCCAGCAGGCGCTCCAAATAGTCGGTCACATCCGTTCCCCCCGCTTCAGCCGCTCAAACCGCGCCTCGTCAAAGGCGGGATTTTCCCCGCCCCAGGCCTCCCCCGTAGGGGCGCCGCAGATGGGGCAGCGTTCCTCCTCCGCCCTGGCCCGGCAGGAGGGGCAGAGCCGGGCCAGTTCCTCCTCCCGGTCCAGCATCAGGTTGAGGGCGCACCACAGATAGTCCCGCGCCTTCATCTGCCGGGCCCGCTCCTCCGTGGGGAGGGCTCCGAACGTACGGAGCACACGCCAGCGAAGGCGCTCAAAAGGCGCGTGCTCCAGGCTTTTTTTAGGGGCTGGGCCTCCTGCTCCCCCATTTGAGGGGAGGGGTTTTCCGCCCGGTCCAGCCCGTCCCATCGACGGGCCAGATCGGCGATCTCCCGGGGCCCCAGGTGTTCCAGCACCGCCCGGCCCGAGGAAAATTCCGGCTGGCCGTTCCGCTCCAGGGCCCGGGCCAGCAGGCAGGCGTTGGCACACAGGGCCCGCTCCCGGTCATCCTGGGCCAGTTCCTCCGCCTCCCGCCGTGCCTCCAGCACCTCCAGGGCGGAGAGCAGCCGCAATTCTCTTCCGTCTTCCAGCTCCAGCCGGTCCCTCCGGCTGAGCAGCGAATGATATTCCATGGCTCCTCCTTTCCCTGCGCCCGGAGGCAAGGCCGGGCGCAGGGCCGCTCGTAGGGTTATACCTCCGTCTCGATGCGCTTGGCGGCCACCACGGTGATCTTTTCCACCACCATAGCCCCCAGCGCACCGGTCTCACCGATGGCGCTCCAGTGGCAGCCGGAGTAGATGACCTTCCGGTCGGGCTTGCAGATCACCAGGCTGAAATCCACCAGGTCGTGGAAGTTGATGCCGTCCCGGATGGCCTCATCGGTGGCGTACAGCCGGGTCAGCTCCAGCACATGGGTGCGCTGGCCGGGAATGGTGGCCACCGGCTCCTCTTCTCCGAATGCCTCCACCGTCTGGCTGGTGCAGGTGGTCTTGGCGGTGTAGCTCTGGACCACCGCCACCTTTTTGCCGTCGATCTCCAGATAGATGTCGCTGCTGGTGGGAAAACCGGTCATATTCATAGGCGTCCTCCTTTACACCGTGATGTGGGCGGTGAGCCAGATCTGGTTGAGGCCGTGGGCCACGGTAAAGGAGAAGTCCACCAGGCACACGGTGGGGTTTTCGCTGTCGGCCTGGACAGTGACCCCCTCGTAGCCGGTGATGATCTCCCGGCTCAGCTTGTTCTCCAGCTCCAGCACCACCTGGGAGCGGATGGCTCCCCGGCTCTGCTCGGTATTCTTGCTCCGGCGGAATTTGGCCCGCAGGGCGTTGCGGATGGTGGGGATCACGTCGTCCACAATTCGGATGGTGGTCAGTTCCCGCCAGGTGACGTCGCTGACCTCGCCGGACTTAGTGCGGGTGGTAATCCCCCGCACCACGCTGACCACGCCCCCAAGGCTCTCCAGGGGGGTGACTCCGCCCCGCACCAGGGTGTCGATCTCGGTGTCGCTGTACTGGCTCTCCAGCCCGGCCAGGCCCTTCAGCTCTGCGCCGGACAGGGGTACGGCGGGGTCGCTCTCCCCGGCGATGGCCCCGGCCACGGCGGCAGCGGCCAGACCCGTGCTGTCGCCGGGGGCCACCAGCACCATCCGCTCGCTGTTCAGGCCCTCCGCCCGGGTAACCAGGGCGGACACTGCCTCGCCATCCTCGCCCCCTACCACGGCAATCCGCTCCCGCCGGGCCTCGGAAGCGGCGTTCACGCTGTCCCGCAGGGCCTGCTGCACGGTGAGCTTGGTGCTGTCGCACACCATAATGGCTACGTTTTCCTGGGCAGACAACAGGGCAAATGCGTCCTCATAGTTGGCCTCCGCCGCCACCGGCACCGCCAGCACCTGGGCCGCGCCGTTGAGGAAGATCAGCCGGATCAGCTCGGTCAGGTTTTCCTCCTGGCCGAAGGCGGTGACCGCGTCCTCATACCGGCTGATGGTGTACAGGGTGCCGCTCACCCCTTCCGAGCAGATCGCGGCCACCCCCACGGTCTGTCCGCCGCCGCTGCCGCTGACCACGGTGGATGCGTCGTAGCTGGAGTACACACCAGGCCGCTCATGAATTGTCATACTCAAAATTGGGTCGCTCCTCTCACAATAAAGTCCAGGAAGGCACCGCCCTCCTCCGCCACGGCGTACAGATAGCCCTGGCAGCAGGCCTCCGCCCGCCGTTTGAACAGGCCGGCCTCCCGGTCAAATTCCGTCTCCCCGCAGGAGAGCTCCAGCAGCTTCAGCCCCGGCGGGCCCTCCCGCCGCAGGGCCTGGGCCAGACGGTCGAAGGCGGCCTGGATGGCCGCCGTCCCCGCCTTCTGGGGAGCGTAAAGATCCAGGCCGAAGGTGACGGTAAAGCGTTTGCCGTAGAGCTCCTGCCATGTACCGCTGTCCTGGTCGTACCGCTCCCCCAGGTAGTCCTGAAAACCGCCAGGGCCGCCCTGGCAGGCCCGCAGGGAGACCACCGCCACAGCGCCGCTCCGCCCCAACCGTGGGGCGTCGGGGTAGGCGCACAGGGCCTCCACCCCGTTTTCCGCCAGATATTGGACCATCCGTTCCCTCAGCGTGTCAAACTCCATCGCTCTCCGCCTCCTCCGGGTCTGCCACCACCAGCAGGCCCCACCAGTAGAAGGTCTCCGTTCCCACGCACACCGGCTGGGCCGCCCGCGGGATGAACCGCTGGCCCTCCCAACCGATCCAGCCCTCCTCCCCCAGTCTGTCCAGGGGGTGGGCAGGGCTGCCCAGGTAGATCCACCGGTCTTTCCGGGCCACTCCCAGGGGGGTGGGCAGCTGCTGAAACCATGCGCTGCCCTGCTCCCGGAGGGGCTGGAGAAATGCCTTGCAGGCCACCTCTTCCCCCTGCTGGGGGTGGAGGGTGACCGTCTGGCCGTAGCGCTCCAGTGCAATTTGCCAGGCCCGTCTCATCCCTCCACCCCCCGGAACAGGAACCCCCGGTCCCGGAAATAGGGGGCCAGGATGGCCTCGCCCTGCTGACGCAGGGCGGCGGCCCGCTCCAGGCACTGACCGGTGCCGGCCTCCCGGATGGTGACGCTGCCGGCGGTAAACTGCGCGCCCCCGGTGGGCTGGCCCCCCGCCAGGCCCGCCAGGGCCAGCCAGGCACAGCCCAGAGGGAACACAGCGCCGCAGTCCGCCGGGGTCACCCCATCCCGCAGCCGGGCGGCCGCCTCTCGCTCCGCCGCCCGGCAGAGGATCTCCAGCACCGGCAGCTGCTCCTCACTCACCTGGCCCAGGTTCCGGGCCAGCGCCATGATCTGCTCCGTCATTTCAGCTTCAGCACCTTGGCGGCGTCCACAAAGAGCTTGGCAAAGCCGGAAATGGAGGTGATGGCGGCCCGCTCCAGCTGCCGGTCGATGAGCTTGTCATACTCCACCAGAACGTCGGAACCCTGCACCATCTCCAGGGCGTACCGCTTGTCCAGGCCGATCAGGGTGCCGCTCTCCAGGGCGGAGGTGCGCAGCAGGTCGGCTCCCAGGGGGGTAGCCAGCTTGCCGGTGCCCTGGAAATTGAGGCCGGTGAGGGGGTTCTGGAACTCCTCCAGCTTGAGCAGCTGGAGCATCATATCGCCGGACACCAGCAGAGTGTTCATCTCATAGGGATCGAACTGGGCCCAGAAATCCACCAGCTCGTCGTAGGTCAGGGTACCGGCGGTACCGCCCATGGGGCTGGTGCCCACGGTGAGCTTCTGGGCAGCGTTGTTATTGCCGTCGCCGTTGATGAGCACATCGATGGCGTCCTCCAGGTGCATCCGGTTGATGTGGGCGCCGATCTGCCGCAGGGTGACGGAAAACAGATCCAGCTTCTGGTAGCGGATGGCCTCGTAGGAGGCCACCAGCATTCTCCCCCGCTTGCAGAGCTTCACCAGGTTCTCCTGGGTCTTCACCTGGGTCTGGGGGATGGAGGCTCCCTCCTCCACCCGGCGGAGGCTCTTCTGATCCTCGTCGGGGATGGAGGCGATGGAGCGGTAATCCAGGCCGTCGAACCGGGTGACGGCGGCGGTGATGTGGGGCAGCAGGTCGGTCTCCTCCATGCCCTGGCGCACCGACCGGGCAATGTACTCAGGGAAGAGGACGGCAGACTGGCTGGTGGAGAAGAATTTTTCCACCACGTCGCTGCCCGCGCCCTTCACCTTGATGTCGAAGCGCTTGAGCTGCCGCTGATAGGCGTCCAGCCCCTCCAGAGGAGTGCCCTTGTACTGTTCGGTGGGGTCCTCCCGCTCCAGCACCTGGGTAAAGGACCGGCCGGCCTCGTTGTACATGCCCTTCTCCAGTCTCACGTTGTCAAACCGATAGCTCATAGACATACCTTCCTTTCTCTTCTTGCCCGGGCTCACAGGCAGATGACAGCGCTGTCGCTGTCGGCCCATACCACCAGCATCTGCCGGCCGCCGGTCTCTCCGGCGGAAACGCCGCCGGCGCCGTCGGCGGACAGCACAGCCCAGCCCACGGTGAGCTCCTCGGCGGTCTGTACCGTGGCCAGCCCGGCCACCTGAACGGCGGCGTAGCCATCCTGGGCGGACAGGGCCACGCCGCAGAAGTCATCCTCCGCGCCGCAGGGACCCACAGTGCCGTTGGCGGTCATCTTGACCACCTGGCCGACGCCCACTCCTTCCTCGCAGGCGAAGGTGGCCACCATTTCTCCAATACCTTCAAACGAAATCTTGTTCATACCCAAACTCCTTTCTATTGAAACCATCTCTGGTGTTCAATCGCTGCCGGTTTTTCTTCCATCAGATCAAAAACGCCCCATCCCGGTTCTCCCCGGGGGCCTGTTCCTCCCAGCCGGGCAGCTGAGGCTCCACCCCCCACAGCTTGTCCACCTGGCGCTCAAAGGCCCGCTTGAGGGCGGTGAGCTCAGGCTCCTCCAGCCGCTGGACGATGGTTTTCAGGGTGGTCTGCTCCAAGCCGAACCCGGCCGTGCCACCCAGCCGGACCACCTCGTCCTTCAGACTCTGCAAGTACTTCCGGCCCAGGGCGGCCTCCCGCTCCAGCTGCCGCAGGTCTCCCCGCCAGCCCTTCAGCACCCCGGCATTGCGCTGGGCGGGCACGGCCACAAAGGACCACTCGTAGGCGTCGGTGGCCTGGAGCAGCTCAGCCCAGCACAGCTTGCCGCCGTACTCCCTGCCCTTTTCGTGGGGGCACTTGGACTTGTCGTAGATGTTCTCCCCGCAGATGGAGCACCGTGCCTCGGCCACGGCGCAGCCCACGCTGACCTCCTTTTTAATGCCCCCCTCGATTTCTGCGATGAGATCCCGGTTGCCCTCGGTGCGCACCATATAGGCGTACCCCTTCAGGTAGCACAGAGGCTCCCCTGCGGCCGTCAGGACGCCCTCCTCCCGCACCAGCTCGGTGCGGTAAATCCGGGCGGTCTGCCGCCCGGCGCTCCACTGGTGGTCAAAGATACCGCTCTTCCCCACAAAGAGGGCGGCCAGCTCCTCCAGGGTCTGGGTGGCGAACCGCTCCCCGTCCCGGTCCACCTCGTTGTCGCACAGCCGGACGGCGAAGGTGTACACCTCCTCACCGGTGAGCTTTTTCCGGCTCATGGCGTTGATGAGCCCCAGCTCGTTCTCGTCCAGGGCGATTCCCTGGTCCACACCTGCCTGTTTGTTTACGTTCATACCGACGCTCCCTTCTCTTTGTCCTGGTTTTCCAGCTCCACCCCTCTGGCCTGCTGGCGGTAGAGCTCCGCTCTGGCCTCTTCCACGATATCCTGGAGGTTGATGTCCTCCCACTCCACCGCCACCTGGGCCCCGTAGCCGTGGAGCCGCAGCCACAGCTCACAGATCTTCTCCACCACCGGCTCCAGGGAGCGGCGGATGGCGGTGATCTCACTGGTCATCATATCGGCCTGCTGGGTGCTCATCCGCTCGGTGGAGGACCAGGACAGGCCCAGCAGGAAGGGGGGGATGCCGGTGCGGGCCACCAGCTGCTCCAGGATCTGCCGCACGGGCACCTCGCTGTCCAGCACCTGGTTGTCCGCCCCGATCACCTTGATGTCCACATCCCCCACCGCCACAAAGTCCCGGACCGAGCCCTGTTTCCCCGCCTGCATGGCGGCGGACCACTCCCGAGCGATCTGGCGGCTGCGCTCCTGGACCAAACTCTGGTCCAAAGGGGTGTCCCCCGGCTTGTACACCACCGCAAAGCGGAGATTGCCCATGCGTTCCCAGTTCATGCCGGTGGCCTGGTAGATTTTCAGCAGGATACCGGTGAGGAAGGGCATGGACCGGAGCATACTCACGCCATAAGGGCTGTCGGTTTCGGGCTGGAAGGGGGTGAAGAGCAGCAGCTCCTGCCGGGGCAGCTCCCGCATCTGGCCGCCGCTGTCCCTGCCCCAGATGGTGAAATCCATGGGGTTGTCCCCCTCTTTGATCTCGATATCGGACACGTTGCCGCACAGCAGGGCGGCGATGTCGGTGCGCCGCCGGTCAGGGACGATTTCTCCCACCGCCCGGCCGCAGGTGAGCATGGAGTCCAGATAGCAGTCCAGGAAGGACTGGAGCCCCCGCTGTCCCCGACCGGTGTCCACATGCTGGAGGAACCAGTTCAGCTCCTCCTGGGCCCGCCGGTCACCGCACCGGACCTCCACCCCGCCGGCCAGCCGGATAATCTTCCAGATGGCGGCGTCCACAATGGGTACCGCCTCCCGGATGGCCCGGTAGAGAGGGATCTCCCCCTGCCGCAGGGGCACATAGCCGTCCAGCACTCCGAAGGGGTGCCTGCCCCCCTCCCGGATCTGGACGGCCAGCCCGCCGCCCCCCGATTCCTGTTTCTTACGGAACAATCCCATAACCACACTCCTTTACGCATTTTGTATGCCCCCACATGAACCGTCCAGCGATTCTGTAGGGGCGCACAGTGTGCGCCCGCCGTTTTTCGTGGGAGGCAGGCGCCTGCCCCTAAAACCGCCCCCGCTCCACCCACAGCCCGCCGAAATAATCCTGGTTCCGCTCCGCCGCCACAGACGCGGCAAAGTACCGGATATCGTCCATGGCGTGGTCGTGAATCTTCTTCACCCTGTCCCCCACCGCCGTTTCATCCCAGCAGTAGAGAGAAAACTCCCGGATCGCGTCGGTACACCCGTCGCAGATCACCAGCTCTCCCCGCCGCAGCAGTTCAGCGGTGGTGCGGATACCGGCCAGCACATCGTTGTCCGCCTTTTCCACCCGCCAGCCCTTCCGGCGCAGCAGCTCGATGAAGCTGGCGGCGGAGGGGTCCACCACCACCTGCCGGATGGACCTGCCCCCGGCCAGGGTCTCCAGGTCGTCGGCATACTCCCCGTCGGTTTTCTGCCGTTTTTCCGCCCTGGAGTCGAAGTAGTACTCCTTCATCCGGTACCATACCCCGTCCCGCAGGCCCCACAGGCCGAAGGAAGCGGGGTTGACGGTGCCATAGTCGCAGGAGATGCGCCACTGCTCCATCTCCCCCGCCGGCGCGGGCCTGACCCAGCTCTCGCCGAAGAAGTCGTACACCCTCCCCTCCGCCGCCACCCACTCTCCCAGCACGAACCGCCGGTAAAAGGTGCCGCTGAAGTTCCGGGCGTACCGGCGGATGACCCTGGGGGAGAGGGCGGGGTTGTCCTCCATGGTGAAGTGGAGGTAGAGGGCGTTGCGCTCCTCCTGTTTTTGAATCCACTCCTTGTAAAACCAGTGCTCCGGCCCCTCCGGGTTACAGGAGAACCACATCCGGCTCCCCTCCACCGAGCACCGGGCACAGGCCTGCTCCACGAAGGAGCGGGGCATGAGGGCCACCTCGTCCAGCAGCACCCCCGCCAGGGTAATCCCCTGGATGAGGGCGGCGCTCCCCTCGTCCTTGCCGCCGAAGAGGTAAAAGGTGTTCTCCCCACCGCCGAACCGGACGGTGAGCAGGTTTTTGGACACCTTTTCCTCCCACTGGAATCCCAACTCCTTTAGTACCGGCAGCAGGGTCCCCAGCAGATTGCGCCGCAGGCCGGAGACCGTCTTGCCGCACAGGCCGAAGGCCTGCCCCCGGAAGCTGCGCATGGCCCAGCAGAAGAAGGACAGCCCCATGCACAGGGTCTTGCCGCTGCGCACCGCCCCGTCGCAGATGATGGCCTCCCTGTTCCGGCTCCCTGATGCGCACCACCAGGTGAGCACCTGCTTCTGCTTGGGGGAGAAACTGCGAAATCTCATAGCCCGCTCTGCTCCTCCGCCTTGTCCTCCCAGGCCCGGAAAAACTCTGCCGCCTTCTGCTCCTCCTGCCCGGCGGACAGCTCGATGAGCAGTCTGATCACCGCCGCCCGGTCCACCAGCCTCACCTCGGCGCTCCCTTTGTCGGAGCGCTTGAATTCGGTGAGCGGGGTCAGATCCAGCCCATCAATCCGCTCCAACTCATTGCCGCCCAGGAAAGCCAGCTTGACCGCGTCATTGACCCTGCACCGGGCCAGGGCCTCCAGCTGCCGGAGCAGCCGTTTTCGTTCCTTGTCCACCAAACTCCCTCCTCACCCCTGGTGCGACAGGGCCAAAAGTTGCCTGTTTTCGTACACCGAAGGGAAAACTTTTTTTAAAAAAATTTTTTACCCGGGGGAGCGCCGGATTTTCTCCTCAATTTTCAAATTTCTCCTTGACATTTTTCAAAAATCTTATATAATAGTAGAGCTTGTTTGTGACAAGCCATCCTTGCTCCCACGGAAGTGTGGGGGCCATATGTCCATAAGGAGGTGCAAAGAAAATGGCAAAGCTCAGCGCTAACTACGAGGTGGTCTACATCCTGAACCCCAACCTGGGTGAGGAGGCCACCGCCGCCATGGTGACCAAGTTCAAGACTCTGGTGGAGCAGAACGGCACTCTGGCTGAGGTCGACGAGTGGGGCAAGCGCCACTTGGCCTATCCCATCAACGACCTGACTGAGGGCTACTACGTGCTCATGACCTTCGAGTCCAAGCCCGAGTTCCCCCGCGAGCTGGATCGTATCCTGCGGATCACCGACGGCGTGATGCGTTCCCTCATCGTCTGCAAGGACGAGTAAGGAGGCGGTACGTCATGCTGAACCGCATCATCATCATGGGCCGTCTGGCCCGTGACCCCGAGCTCCGGCACACCCAAACCGGGACGGCTGTGGCCTCTTTCCGGGTGGCAGTAGACCGGGACTTCAAGGACAAGACCACCGGCGAGAAGGTAACCGACTGGATCGACGTGGTGGCTTGGCGGAACACCGCCGAATTTGTCAGCCGGTATTTGACCAAAGGCCGCCTTGTGGTGGTGGAGGGCCGGCTCCAGATGCGGGAGTGGAACGACAAAGAGGGCAATAAGCGCACCACCGCCGAGGTGGTGGCCGACAACGTCTACTTCGCGGACTCCAAGCGGGACGCCGAGGGCGGCAGCTATAGCGCTCCCTCCGGCGGCTACGGCGCGCCCAACAGCTACGCGCCCCCCGCGGCCCCTGCTGACAGCGGCTATGCGGCCCCTGCCGGCGGCGACCAGTTTGCCGAACTGACGGAGGACGACGGCGATCTGCCCTTCTGATGAACCCATAACGCGGCCCAGGCCGCGCGATACAACACAAGCCGGACTACAGGCCCGGAACAAAGGAGGTTACCCAGTTATGGCTATGGATAGAGAGCGCCCCCGCGGCCGCAAGCGCCGCAAGGTCTGCACCTTCTGTGTGGACAAGGTGGAGCACATCGACTATAAGGACGCTGTGAAGCTGCGTCGGTTCCTGTCTGAGCGGAGCAAGATCCTGCCCCGCCGCACCACCGGCACCTGCGCCATGCATCAGCGCCAGCTCACCGAGGCCATCAAGCGCGCCCGTCAGATCGCGCTGCTGCCCTTCGTGACCGACTAATCTGTCATTGAAGCCGCCGGGCCATTGGCCCGGCGGCTTTTCTTTTCTCCCCGTAGGGGCCGATGCGGGCATCGGCCCGTCTCCCCGCAAAACACCTTGACAGCCCGCCCCGGTTGTCATACAATAAATTCTGCACAAAATCAGCTGTTTCCCCAGGAAACGGCCTTTTTAAATCAAGAAGAGGAGAACAGGCCTGTGATAGAACTGAAACAAGTGTCCAAGGTCTTTCCCACGGAGGACGGGGACTTTGAGGCCCTGTCCAACATCGACCTGACCATAGCGGACGGGGACATTTTTGGCATCGTGGGGATGAGCGGCGCGGGCAAATCCACACTGGTGCGGTGCATCAACCTGCTGGAGCGCCCCACCAGCGGCGCGGTATACATTGACGGGGAAAACCTGATGGACATGTCCCCCGCCCAGCTGCGGCAGCAGCGCCGGTCCATCAGCATGATCTTTCAGCAGTTCAACCTGCTCATGCAGCGCACCTGTCTGAAGAACATCTGCTTCCCCATGGAGATCGCCGGGGTGCCCAAGGCGGAGGCTAAAAAGCGGGCCATGGAGTATCTGGAGATTGTGGGCCTGCCGGATAAGGCCAATGCCTATCCCGCCCAGCTCTCCGGCGGCCAGAAGCAGCGCATCGCCATCGCCCGGGCTCTGGCCTCCAATCCTAAAATGCTGCTGTGCGACGAGGCCACTTCCGCCCTGGACCCCACCACCACCCGCTCCATTCTGAAGCTCATTAAGGACATCAACCAGCGGCTGGGCATCACGGTGGTGGTCATCACCCATGAGATGGCGGTGGTGGAAGAGATCTGCACCCATGTGGCCATTCTGGAGCGCGGCCATCTGGTGGAGACCGGTACGGTGGAGGAGGTATTCTCCAACCCCAAGACCGAGGCGGGCCGCAGGCTGGTGTTCCCCGAGGGGGCCAATATCGACCAGTTCCCGGTGGCTGGCGTAGTGCGGGTGGTGTTCAACGGAGGTTCCTCCTATGAGCCTCTCATTGCCTCACTGGCCATCGACTGCGGCGTGAAGGTGAACATTCTGGGAGCGGACACCCGGAACGTAAACGGCAAGGCCTTCGGCTCTATGCTGCTGGGCCTGCCCCAGGACAAGAACGAGGCCGTGAAGGCTATGAATTACCTGCGCGCTCAAAAGGATGTTACCGTGGAGGAGGTGCCCGATTACCATGGCTGATTTATTGCAGAATGAAGAGGTCCTCCGACTGCTGGAGCTGAGCAAGAACGGCCTGCTCTTTGCCATCTGGGAGACTCTGTATCTGACGGTGATCTCCACCTTTTTTTCCTACGTCATTGGCCTGCCCCTGGGCGTCATCACCGTGGTGGGCGAGCAGGGCGGCGTGCTCCCCCTGCCCCGGCCGGTGATGGCGGTACTCAATTTTGTCATCAACATTCTGCGCTCGGTTCCCTTCCTGATCCTGATGGTGATGGTCATTCCCCTGTCCCGTCTGATTCTGGGCACCTCCATCGGCACGGTGGCTACCATTGTACCCCTCATCGTGGCCGCCTTTCCCTTCGTGGCCCGGCTGGTGGAGGCCTCCCTCCGGGAGGTGGACAGCGGCGTGGTGGAGGCCGCCCTGTCCATGGGCTGCTCTCCCTTCCAGGTCATCACCAAGGTGATGCTCCCCGAGAGCCGGCCCTCCCTGATCTCCGGCTTTACCACCGCCTTTATCACCATCCTCAGCTACGGTGCCATGGCGGGGGCCATCGGCGGCGGCGGTCTGGGCTCCATGGCCCTCAACCTGGGCTATCAGCGCCGGATGACCATCATCCTGTGGGTCTCCGTGGTGGTGCTGGTGATCCTGGTGCAGATCTTCCAGTCCATCGGTACCCGGGCCTCTGTGCGGCTGGACAAGCGCATCCGCGCCGTGGACCGGAAAAAGAAGCGGAAATCCAGCCGGACGGAGAAGGCCGGTTTCCAATAAGCAAAACACACCGGGGACCTGCGGCGAGCCGTGGGTCCCCGCTCTTTTGTGCAAAATAACGGCTTGACGGAAGCGGTAATGTGGCATATACTAATTGCAACCCAAATGGGAACTGAATAATGCCCTTCAAACGCGAGGAAGAGAAGAGTAGCCATTGAGATACGGCACAGAGAGCCCGGATTGGTGGAAACGGGTACGGAAGGCTTTGGTGAACATGGTCTCGGAGCGGCGCACCGACTACCTCTGGTATAGGCTGCGACGGGTGCGCCCGTCATTGCGCTGGAGTATGGCTGTACTCCGTAAGGCCCCCGCCGCGAGGCGCGGGTGAAGCAAGGTGGTACCACGAAGCGAAAGCTCTCGTCCTTGAACATCATTCAAGGGCGTTTTTTTGTACCCAAATTTGGGTGAGATCACAAAAAGGAGAAATGAATCATGAAGAAGCTTGTCTCTCTGCTCCTGACCGGCGCGCTGACCTTCGGCCTGCTGGCCGGCTGCGGCGGCGGCAACGGCGGCACCGCCAACACCCCCGCCGGCAATTCCTCCACCCCCTCCGGCAACACCGAGACCACCCCTGTGGAGTCCTCTACCCCCGCCGGCTCCACCGAGACCACCCCCGTGGCTGAGGGCACTGTCCTCAAGGTGGGCGCCACCCCCGCTCCCCACGCCGAGATCCTGGAGGCCGTGAAGGACCTTCTGGCCGAGCAGGGCATCACCCTGGAGATCGTGGAGTTCAACGACTACATCCAGCCCAACCTGGCGGTGGAAAATGAGGAGCTGGACGCCAACTACTTCCAGCACATCACCTACATGAACGAGTTCAACGTCAGCGATGCCACCCACCTGGTAAGCGCCGCCGAGATCCACTATGAGCCCTTCGGCCTGTACGCCGGCAAG
The DNA here is from genome assembly GCA_949289455.1 of uncultured Eubacteriales bacterium. Lineage (GTDB taxonomy): Bacteria > Bacillota > Clostridia > Oscillospirales > Oscillospiraceae > Flavonifractor. Next base: position 28,853 of record CASEOA010000013.1, on the reverse strand, counting down.
ACCGCCTCCATTGAGGAGCTGGCCGACGGCGCTCAGATCGCCGTGCCCAACGACACCACCAACGAGGCCCGTGCCCTGCTGCTCCTCCAGCAGGAGGGTCTCATCACCCTGAAGGAGGGCGCCGGCATCACCGCCACCAAGGCCGACATCGCCGAGAACCCCAAGAACCTGGACATCGTGGAGCTGGAGGCCAGCCAGATTCCCTCCCGTCTGGCCGACGTGGACCTGGCAGTCATCAACGGCAACTACGCCATTGACGCCGGCCTGAAGGTGGCCGACGCTCTGGCCGTGGAGTCCGCCGACGGCGAGGCCGCCCAGGCTTACGTCAACGTGCTCACCGTGAAGGAGGGCCACGAGAATGATCCTGCCATTCTGGCTCTGGTGGAGGCTCTGAAGAGCGATACCGCCAAGGCCTTCATGGAGGAGACCTACGAGGGCGCCGTTGTCCCCATGTTCTAACACAAAAATCGGGCCTGCCGCATTTTACGGCAGGCCCGATTTTTGTCATTCCCAGGCCAGCAAAGGCGCTTTGTCTCTGTCCCCGTCCGCCCCGCATCCCAAAATTCCTATTGAATTTGTGGGATTTCTGTGCTATGCTAGACCCATCCTGAAATCATTCCGCCTGGAGGTATCACCATGAACTACGCCCACACCATCTCCGACCTGATCGGTAACACCCCGCTGCTGCGCCTGTCCCGCCTTGCCCCGGAGGCCACCCTGCTGGCCAAGCTGGAGAGCTTCAACCCCCTGTCCTCCGCCAAGGACCGGGCGGGACTGTACATGATCCTGGACGCGGAGGAGCGTGGCCTGCTGAAGCCGGGCGCGGTCATTGTGGAGCCCACCAGCGGCAACACCGGGGTGGCCCTGGCCTACATCGGCCGGGTGCGGGGATACAAGGTAATGCTCACCATGCCGGAGACCATGAGCCAGGAGCGCCGCGCCCTGCTGTCCGCCCTGGGGGCCGAGCTGGTGCTCACCGAGGGGACCAAGGGCATGAGCGGGGCCATTGCCAAGGCAAAGGAGCTGCTGGACACCATTCCCGGGGCCTGGATGCCCGACCAGTTCAACAACCCCGCCAACGCCAGGGCCCACTATGAGACCACCGGCCCGGAGATCTGGCGGGACACCGATGGCAAAGTGGACGTGCTGGTGGCGGGCGTGGGCTCCGGCGGCACCATTACCGGGGCGGGCCGCTATCTGAAAGAGCAGAATCCCCATGTGACCGTGGTGGCGGTGGAGCCCGCCGAGTCCTCCGTCCTGTCCGGCGGGAAGGCCGGCCCCCACAAGATCCAAGGTATTGGCGCGGGCTTTGTCCCCGGCACTCTGGATATGGGGGTGGTGGACCTGGTGCTCCCCGTCCCCGGCCAGGCCGCCATGGATACCGCCAAGGCTCTGGCCCGGACCGAGGGAGTGCTGGCAGGCATCTCCTCCGGGGCTGCCGCCTGGGCGGCCATGGAGCTGTCCAAGCGGCCGGAATTTGGGGGCAAGACCATCGTGACCGTCCTGCCCGACACCGGGGAACGCTACCTGTCCACCGGCGTATTCCAGGACTGATCCCTCTACGCAGCGTAGGTTGCGCCCCGGGCCTGCGGCGGGTATACTCATAGCATCTCAGAAACGTACAGGAGGAAGGCTATGAATTCCTATGTTACCGGCGCCGCCATCAAGGGACTGCGGGAGGCCCGGGGGCTCACCCAGGCCCAGCTGGCCGGAAAGCTGGATGTGAGCGACAAGACCGTCTCCAAGTGGGAGACCGGCCGGGGGCTGCCGGACATCACCCTGATGGAGCCGTTATCGGCGGCCCTGGGGGTATCGGTGATGGAGCTCCTGTCGGGGGACACGGTGGTCAACCGCAACCGCTCGGCCAATCTGCTCCGCTCCAAGCTGTACGTCTGCCCCATCTGCGGCAACATCATCCACACCATGGGAGAGACGGTGGTGAGCTGCTGCGGGGTGACCCTGCCCGCCCTGGAGGCGGAGGAGGTGGACGGCGCCCACCAGATCACCATAGAGCCGGTGGAGGACGAGCAGTTCCTTGTGGTTTACCACCCCATGACCAAGACCCACTTTATCTCCTTTCTGGCCTACCTTACCTCGGACCGGTTCCAGCTGGTGAAGCTGTACCCCGAGGGCAACGCCCAGTGCCGCTTCCGATTCCAGGGCGGGGGCTGGCTCTACCTCTACTGCAACCGCCACGGCCTGATGCGCCAAAAAGTATAAGCGCCCAACAGAGCGGGCCCCAGCTTGTCAAAAAATCTCCCGCAGGAGGAAGCCTCGCAGAGTTCCGTCGCCCGCGGGCGACGGAATAAAATCAAAGTCTGTCATTTCCGGGGACATGCGCCTCGGAAATGACACTTCTCATGACGGATGGGGTGACTTTTTCGCAAGAAATCGAACCCCATCCGTCGTGCAGCCTTTTGTCGGAAAAGACCGCAAGGTCTTTTTCGACAGACTTGGGCCCGCCCTGTACCGCAGGGCGGGCCCTTGCTTTGTCCCTCCTATTGCGTCCCGGGTAAAACTTTGGTATAATATTCTAGTATGGAACTAGGAAAGGATGGTGCGGATTGAAACGAGTCTCTGCCCTGCTGCTCACGCTGCTCCTGCTGGCCTCCACACTGCCTTGGGCGGGAGCCGCCGGTACACAGTCTGAAGCAATGACCTTTGCCGAGAACTACCTGCTGGCTGAGAGCGAGCTCCACCCCACCACCCCCTCCACCCGGGGCGAGCTGGCAGCCATGATCGTCCGGCTGCTGGGGCTCCAGCAGCGGGCTGATTTAAGCCAATACACTGACGTGACCCCCTCCACCCTGTACTATGAGTCTCTGTCCAAGGCCATGTCCATCGGCCTGCTGGATGCCAGCGGGGGCAAGCTCAACCCCGGCGGCTACATGACCCGGGAGCGGGCCATCACCCTGTTGGCCCACTGCTTTGGAGTGCCTGACGGGGACCAGAGCGTGCTCAACAGCTACGCCGACAACACCAAAATCAGCGACTGGGCGGCGGGCCCCATGGCAGGGATGGTAGCCGCCGGCTATGTGACGGCCACCAACAACCAGTTAAACCCCCAGTCCAACATCACCCAGCAGGACCTGGTTCAGCTGATCTACCGGCTGGCGGGCAATCTGGTCACCGACGGCGCGCTTCCCCAGAGCGGCTCCGCCGTGATGCGCACCTGGAACTGCACCATCTCTGACCGCACCATCAACGGCAATCTGTACCTGTCCGGCGCCTTCACCCATGTGGAGCTGTCCAATGTGAAGATCACCGGCCGGCTGGTGGTGTACACCGGCTCGGTGACCCTGTCCGGTACCAGCACCGCCAATGAGATCGTGTGCCTGGGTCCCAACATCCAGGTGACCCAGACCGGAACTACCCCCGTGCGGGTGAACTACGGCAGCGCCACCCTCACCGGCGGCGGCGACGTGGTTGCCTCCGGCAGCGCCACCCTCAAAGGCGACTCCTTCAACCGGGTGGACCTGATGGGCTCCACCGTCACCGTGGAGCCGGACGTCCAGGTCCAGTATGTCCGCCTGCTGGAGTCGGGCAGCCGTGTCACCGGCGGCGGTACTGTGGGCCTGGCGGCGGTCTTTGCCAGCGGCTGCTCGGTGGAGACCTCCGTGACCCAGACCCAGCACTTTACCGAACCCGGCCTGGGCAGCGCCACCCTCACCGCCGTCACCCCCGCCAACGACGCCACCCCCACCTCTCCCCTCATCACCACCACCATCCAGCTGAACCAGCTGGGGATCACCGACGCCGCCGTGGGCGCCACCTGGGAGCGGGAGGGCACACTGTCCTGGTATGTGGACGGAGTGCTGGTGAAGGAGTACCGGCAGTTCCTGCTGTATGAAGGAGTGCAGGCCACCTTCCAGACTACCGCCAGCTATACCGGCACCCCGAGCGCCACCACCACCATCGAGGCCCGGGTGACCTGCGGCGGCCAGACCGTAAAGCTGTCCCAGACGGTGGACAAGCACATTGAAAAGATGTCCACCCCGGTGCGCACCATGGAGATCGAGGCCACCCTCCGCCGGACCACCACGCTGTACAGCAGCCACCGGCTCACCGGAGCCATCCGCACGGTGGCCGCCGGCACCAAGGTAACCTATATCACCTACGCCACCGACCAGGCCCGGCAGATCAGGCTGTCCAACGGCCAGACCGGCTGGGTGGGCTGGAACGACCTGAATATCTCCACCAAAAACTATACCCGCTATACCGACTACACTCAGTCGGAAAAGGAAAACTACGTCAACATCAAGGGCTACAGCAGTACCAGCAAATATCTGGTGTGGGTGAGCCGTCTGACCCAGAAGGTGAACGTATTTGAGGGCAGCAAGCGGAGCTGGAAACTGATTCACACCTTCACCTGCGCCACCGGCGCCAACACCACGCCCACTGTGGCCGGTGTGTTCCGGTACCAGTACCGGATGAACAAGTGGGACTTTGACACCTACTATGTAAACCGGCCTATGATCTTCAACGGAGGCCACGCCTTCCACACCCGTACTTACCGCACCAACGGCACCCTGCTGGACCCCACCATCGGCCGGCCGGTGTCCCACGGCTGCATCCGTATGTACGACCAGGATGTAAACTGGATGTGGAACAACCTCCCCTTTGGCACCACCGTGGTGGTCTATTAAAAGCACAGAGGAGCTGCCGCAAATCGCGGCAGCTCCTCTTTTCATCTCCGGTGACCTAGTTCCCACCGGCCCGCGCATTGACATCTCCTACCCCAGCGGCACCTCCATGGGCGCTTTCAGCTCGGTCACCGCCGTATAGCTCCACTCCAGCTCCACCGTGTCCCAGGGGTAATGTTCCAGCCGGTAGTCGTGCTGGAAGGGGTGGTACACCCCTTTCTCGTCGGTCCAGTCTCCGCTCATGCCGGAGCCGTTAAACCGGTGGGGATTCCCCTCCGGGTCGTAGCAGGTCATCTCCAGGGGAGACAGGTTTTCCACCGACTCCACCAGGATCACCGTACCGCCCTGCTCCTTCACCTCCACGCTGCCCACACAGTCAGGCAGGGTTCCGGTATAGCTGCCGTCGGTGAGATTTAGGGTGAGCCGTTCCGCCTCCTTGTCCAGCCAAATGGCCCCGTCAATGTGGAGGGTCAGATTTTCAAGGTTCTCCTCATAGTAGAGGCTCTGGAGGTAGTAGGTGTAGAATCCCTTGGACTCCACCCGGCCGGTGGCCGTGAGGGTGTTGCCCTCCTGGCCGTACACCGTCCCGCTCCCGTCGGTGAGATAGTACTTCAGCCCCACCAGCCAGGCGGTGTTGTCCCCGTCGTCGTCCAGATAGAGGGCGGTCTTAGTGGGGGTGATCTCCAGCTTTTCCACCAGCAGCCGCTGGCCGTCCACCTTCACCCACCGGTCCACCGGAATGGTTACCGCCGGAGCGGTCTTGGCGGGGTCCAGCCCTACCAGGAAGGAAATTGTGCCCCGCTCCCGCCGTTCCCCACTGCCCGTGGGGGCCTCCACCAGGGTCAGCTCCATGCGGAGGGTGTCGGGCACCTCCAGTTCCTTGCAGTGGATCTCCAGCCGGTTCAGCTCCTCTCCCCCCGGGCCGCCGATCACCGAGTAGCCGGTCAGCTTCTCTCCCGCCTCATCCTTCAGGGTGCAGGCCAGGTAGCACTTCTCCTCCGCCCCCTCCAGCCGGTAAAAGACCACGATCTGCTGCTGGTCGGCGATGAGATATTCCAGGCTGACGGTGACCCCGTCCACCTGGGCGCTCTGGCCGATGTACTGCACATAGTCGTGCTCCACGGCGGCGGACAGGCTGGGGGAGAAGGCCACGGCGGCGGCCAGCTCCCGCAGCACGGGCACCTTGCCGCAGGCCAGGGCGAAGGTGGGCAGGGCGTTGACGGCAATGACAAAGCTGGCGCACACGCCCGCCAGGCTTCCCAGGGAGATCCCCCACCGCCTGCCCCGGCGGCTCCGCCTGGCCCGGGCTCTGGCCCGGTCCACAGTTCCGTCCAATTCCGGAGGCAGCTGGTTCAGCTGCCCCAGCAGCTCCCAATACTCCTGCTGTCGGTTCATGATACTCCCTCCTCTGTCAGATCCAGTTTCAGCAGCGCCAAAGCCTTCCGCTGCCGGGTGGACACGGTGCCCCGGGGCAGGCCCAGGGCCTGGGCGGTCTCCTCCAGGGTGAGTCCGGAGAAGTACCGCAGGATAATGACCTCCCGCAGCTCCTCCGGCAGGCGGCGGATGGCCTCCTTCAGGGGGAGGGCGTCAAAGTCCTCCCCGGCGGTCTCCGGCAGCCGCTCCACCGCCATCTCCCGGCTCCGGCGGCGCAGCTCGTCCCGGCACACGTTGATGAGGATACGCACCAGCCAAGTGTCAAAGAATTGGGGCTGCCGCAGCTTGTGATAGCTCAGATACCCCTTGTACACCGCCTCGTCCACCGCGTCGATGGCGGCGGTCTGGCTGCCCAGGGTGAGCAGCGCGGCCCGATAGAGTTTTCCTCTGGCCCCCTGGGCCCGCTCGGTGAATTCCAGCTCTGTCAAGCTCCATCCCCTCCTTTCACCCATTAGACGGCGGACGGCCTCTCTTTGATTTCCGCCGTTACGTTTTTTCTGTGACGGCCCGCAGTTCTCTTACTCTGGACCACATTGTGGGAAATGTCAATTCCCCATCGAAAAGTTTGTTCAAAACAGGAAGGGCGAAAGGAGTTGCCAACCCTGTGGTGCTGTGCTATAGTATGGGTGAAATCGTTTTCAATCAAATTCATTTCAAATTGGTCAGAGGTGGCTCAACATGACAGACATCACCACGATTGGAGAAGTACTCATTGACCTGACCCAGACCGGGGTCAATCCCCAGGGCGTACCCCTGCTGGCCGCCAATCCCGGCGGAGCCCCTGCCAATGTGGCGGTGGCCGCCGCCCGGCTGGGGGCCTCCGCCGCCTTTGTGGGCAAGGTGGGCCGGGACGGCTTTGGCGGCTACCTGCGCCGGGTGCTGGAAGAAAACCAGGTGGACGTATCCGGCCTGCGCACCGGCAGCGCCCCCACCACCCTGGCGGTGGTCACCCTCACCCCTCAGGGGGAGCGTTCCTTCCGTTTTGTCCGGGGGGCCGACTGCGATCTCACCTCTGAGGAGCTGGATCTGAACGCTCTGGCCGGGAGCAAGGTGCTCCACTTCGGCTCGGTGAGTCTCACCGGCGGCCCCGCCCGGGCGGCCACCATCTTTGCCGCCCGCCAGGCCAGGCAGGCCGGGGTGCTGGTGAGCTACGACCCCAACTACCGGGAGGCCCTGTGGCCCAGCCGGGAGGAGGCGGTGGAGTGGATGCGTACCCCCCTGCCCCTGGTGGATCTCATCAAGCTGTCTGACGAGGAACTGGTGCTGATGACCGGCACCGACGACCCGGAGGAGGCCAGCCGCCGGCTGGCGGAGCAGGGGATCTCCCTGGTACTTATCACCCTGGGGGACAAGGGCTCTTTCTACCGCTGGCAGGGCAAGACCGGCCTGGTGCCCGGGGTGGCCACCACCGTGGCCGACACCAACGGCGCCGGAGACACCTTCCTGGGGGCGGTGCTCAGCCGCCTGACGGCCCGGGGCGACCGGCCTCTGGAGAGTCTGTCCGCCGCCGAGCTGGAGGAAATCCTGACCTTTGCCAACCGTGCCGCCTCGGTGACCTGCTCCCGCAGCGGCGCCATTCCCGCCATGCCAACCCTGGCGGAACTTGTTTGATGGGAGGAGGAGCATCATGGAACAGAATCATCACAACAGCGTCCCCGCCCGCACCTGGCGCACCCGCCAGGCGGAGGAGACCGGCTGGCTCAAGCGCCCCGCCGTACCCCATCCCGCGGAGGATACTCCCTGCGCCGCTCCCGTCCCCTCCGCCGACCCCGGCGCCTTCCAGCGCCGGCTGGACGCCCGGTACGACGAGCTGAAATGGCTCTACTGCCAGCTATACCACGGGGACCTGGCCGCCTTTGACTATTTTATTGAGATGCTTCGCCGGAGCTGGGAACAGCGGAAGGACGCCCTCCGGCTCCAGGACCAGGCCCGGGAGGCCGATCCCGACTGGTACCGCCGCCGGGACCTGCTGGGCATGATGCTGTACACCGGCCAGTTTGCCGGCACCCTGAAGGGGGTGGAGGAGAAGCTGCCCTACATCCGGGAGTGCGGGGTGAACTACCTCCACCTGATGCCCCTGCTGCTCAGCCCCAAGGGCCGCAGCGACGGCGGCTACGCCGTGGCCGACTTCCGCACCGTCCAGCCCGAGCTGGGCACCATGGCGGACCTGGAGGCCCTGGCCGACGCCTGCCGGGCCGACGGCATCAGCCTGTGCCTGGACTTTGTGATGAACCACACCAGCGAAGACCACGAATGGGCCAGAAAGGCCCGGGCCGGGGAGCCGGGCTACCGGGAGCGCTATTTCTTCTACGACAACTGGGACATCCCCCGGGAGTTTGAAAAGACGGTCCCCCAGGTGTTCCCCACCACCGCCCCGGGCAGCTTCACCCTGCTGCCCGACTGCAATCAGGTGGTCATGACCAATTTCTACCCCTACCAGTGGGATCTGAACTACGCCAACCCCGTGGTGTTCAACGACATGACGGAGAACCTGCTCTACCTGACCAACCGGGGCATCGACGTGATCCGTCTGGACGCGGTGCCCTACATCTGGAAGGAGCTGGGCACCAACTGCCGCAACCTGCCCCAGGTCCACACCCTGGTGCGGATGATGCGCATGGTGTGCGAGATCGTCTGCCCCGGCGTGCTGCTGCTGGGGGAGGTGGTGATGGAGCCCGCCAAGGTGGTACCCTACTTCGGCTCCCCCGAGAAGCCGGAGTGCCATATGCTGTACAACGTGACCACCATGGCCACCACCTGGCACACCCTGGCCACCGGGGACGTGTCTCTGCTGCGCCACCAGATGGACACGGTGTGCGCCCTGCCCCGGGACTTTCTCTTCCTCAACTACCTGCGCTGCCACGACGACATCGGCTGGGGCCTGGACTACCCCTGGCTGAACCAGCACTTCGGCACCGACGAGGTGGCCCACAAGAAGTACCTCAACGACTGGTTTACCGGTCATTTCCCGGGCAGCGACAGCCGGGGTGAGTTGTACAACGACGACCCCCGTCTGGGGGACGCCCGGCTGTGCGGCACCACCGCCTCCCTGTGCGGGGTGGAGGCCGCCGACTATGAGCGGGACCCCTTCAAGCTGGAGCGGTCCATCGCCTGCGATCTGATGCTCCACGCCTGGATGCTCACCCAGAGCGGCATCCCTGTGCTGTACAGCGGGGACGAGGTGGGGCAGCTCAACGACTACACCTACCATCAGGACCCGGAGAAGTGGGACGACAGCCGCTATATTCACCGGGGCAAGTTCCAATGGGACCTGGCCGCCATGCGGGAGGACTGGAGCACCCGCCAGGGCAAGCAGTTCCAGGGCCTGCGCCGTCTGGAGAAGCTGCGGGCGGCCGAGCCCGCCTTTGACGCCCGGGCCGACGTGTGGACCTTTGACACCGGCTCTCCCCATGTGCTGGGGGTGGGCCGCTGGTACAACGGCCACAAGCTCATCGCCCTGTTCAACTTCAGCAATCAGTTTGTCACCGCGTCCTCTTGGGAAAAGGGTCCCTACGAGGAGCTGGTGTATGGCGGACATTTTGAGGATCTGAGCCATGTGGAGCTCTTCCCCTACGGCTTTGCCTGGATGCTCCACCGGGAGGATTGACCTGATCATCGGAAAAGGAGGCACGTTTCATGACCATCAAAGAGATCGCCCATATGGCCGGGGTATCCAACGCCGCGGTAAGCCGCTATCTGAACGGCGGCTCGCTCAGCCAGGAGAAGCGTGCCGCCATCGCAGAAGTGATCCGGCAGACGGGGTACCGCCCTGCCGCCGCCGCCCAGACCCTGCGCAGCAAGGTCACCGACTATGTGGGGGTCATCGTGCCCAAGATCAGCTCGGACGCTGTGAGCCGGGTGACCGCCGGCATCACCCAGGTGCTGTCCCAGCAGGGCTATCTCTGCCTGCTGGCCAATACCGATAACGTGGCCGAGCAGGAGCTGACCTATCTGGACCTGTTCGAGAGCCGGTCGGTGGCGGGGATCATCCTCATGGCCACCATGCTCTCCCCCCGGCATGAGGACGCCATCCGGGCCTGCTCTGTGCCGCTGGTCATCGCCGGGCAGCAGTGCGAGGGGGTGCCCTGCGTCTACCACGACGACTACAACGCCGCCCGGGATCTGACCGAGCGGCTGCTCCGCCGGGGCCGCCGCCGGCTGGGCTTCATCGGGGTCACCGAGCAGGACGTGGCGGTGGGCCTGCGCCGGAAACAGGGCCTGCGGGCCGCGCTGTCCCAGGCCGGCCAGTCCCCCGACGTGCCCACCTGCCTCAGCGATTTTACGGCGGAGGGGGGCCGGAGGGCCATGGAAACCCTGCTGGCCGCCCACCCCGACCTGGACGGGGTGATGTGCGCCACCGACCTCATCGCCATCGGGGCCATGGAGGCCCTGGAGGCGGCGGGCAAGCGCCTGCCCCAGGACGTAAGCGTGGCGGGCATCGACGACAGCTGGGCGGGGATGCACATCTCCCCCAAGCTCACCACCGCTCATTTTTACTACGAGGAATGCGGCGCTGAGGCCGCCCGGATGCTCCTGTCCATGGTGGACCACAAGGAGGAGCAGCCGGTGCGCCAGACCATGATGGGCTACACCGTGGTAGACCGGGAGAGCGTCTGACACGCCGCATCCTTTGCCCCGCCAGGGGCACGGAGGTTAATCAATGAAACTGCTTTACATGGGGACCGCCGCCGCCGAAGGGTGGCCCGGCCTGTTCTGTTCCTGTCCTATCTGCTCCCACGCCCGGGCGGCGGGGGGCAAAAACATCCGCACCCGCACCCAGGCCCTGCTGGACGACGATCTGCTGCTGGACTTTCCCCCGGACAGCTACTGCCACGCCCTGCATTACGGCCTGGACCTGGGAAAGATCCGCACCCTGCTGGTAACCCACAGCCACATGGACCACTGGTTCCCCACCGACCTGATCCACCGCCATGAGCACTTTGGCCACGGAGCGGAGGGAGTGCTGGAGGTCTACGGCAACGAGGCGGTGGAAAAGGCCTTCTACGACCACATTCTCATCGACCGTTTCAAGCCCCATCCCATCGACGACGTGGTCCACTTCCACCGTACCCACGGGGGCGACCGGATTCACTCCGGGGCCTGGGACATTGTGGCGGTACCTGCCGATCACGACAAACGGGAGGAGCCCCTGGTGTACATCTGCAAAAAGGACGGCAAGACCGTCTTTTACGGCCACGACACCGGGGCAAATCTCAGCGACCAGGCCTGGGAGCTGCTGGCCGCCCAGCGCTTTGACCTGGTCAGCCTGGACGCCACCATGGGTCAAAAGACCATCGGGGGTTACCACATGGGCCTGCCGGACATTGAGCCCTTTCTGGAGAAGCTGGCCGGCCTGGGCTGTGTGGACAGCCATACCGTCAAGGTGATCAACCACTTCAGCCACAACGGCGAGATGACCCACGACCAGCTTACCGCCTGGGGTGCGGAGCGGGGCATCCTGGCCGCCTACGACGGCATGACCGTGGAATTCTGACATCTTCATATCCTCCATTTGCCCGCAAGGGTGGGAGGGGCCGTTTCCATCCTTGGGAGCGCCGCTCTTCCCCCCTTGCGGGCGCATTTTACCCAAAATCCCCATGGGATATCTAGGCTTCATTTTCTGTTTCGCACAAAATAGGCTGAAAAAACTTGTCCAACATTCCATCTGTACAAACTGAGATGCTGCCGCTATAATGAACTTACATTGAAAACGATTTCAATAGAAATCCAAATTAAACCTGGAGGGGTATCTATGGACTACCGAACTTGCGCCCAGGAGATCTTCCGGCATGTAGGCGGACGGGAGAACCTGGTCAGCGCCGCCCACTGCGCCACCCGTCTGCGGCTGGTCATCGCAGACAACAGCAAGCTGGACATGAAGGCCCTGGAGGAGATCGACGGGGTAAAGGGCGTGTTCAGCAACGCCGGACAGCTTCAGCTCATTCTGGGCACCGGCACCGTCAACAAGGTTTACGACGAATTCCTGGCGGTCTCCGGCATGACCGCCGCCACCAAGGAGGAGGTCAAGGCCGCCGCAGCCGCCCGGCAGCCCCTGCCCAAGCGGATGGTAAAGGCGCTGGGCGACGTGTTTGTCCCCATTCTCCCGGCCATTGTGGCCTCCGGCCTGATCATGGGCCTGCTGGAGGGCCTGTGCAAGGCCTTCCCCGGCCTGGCCGACTCTGGTACCTACACCATTTTCCATCTGTTCAGCAACGCCGCCTTTGTGTTCCTGCCCATTCTGGTGGCGGTATCCTCCGCCCGGGTGTTTGGGGGCAACATCTTCCTGGGGGCCGTCATCGGCATGATTATGATCCACACCGATCTGGTCAACGCCTGGTCGGTGGCCGACTATGTGGCCAGCGGCACCCCCATTCCCACCGCCGACGTATGGTTCGGCCTCTTCAACATCAACCTCACCGGCTACCAGGGCCACGTGATCCCGGTGATCATCGCCGTCTGGATCATGTGCCAGATTGAAAAGCGGCTCCACAAAGTGGTACCCGAAATGCTGGATCTGTTCATCACCCCTCTGGTCACCGTGTGCGCCACCGGCTATCTGACCCTCACCGTGTTTGGCCCCGTGTTCTCCACCCTGGAAAACTGGGTGCTGGAGGGAGTGCAGATGCTTATCACCATCCCCTTCGGCATCGGTGCGGCCCTGATGGGCGCCATCTATCCCCTCACCGTGGTGTGCGGCGTCCACCACATGTACAACGTCATTGAGGCGGGCATGCTGTCCTCGGTGGGCCTGAACACCTGGATGCCCATTGCCTCCGCCGCCAACTTTGCCCAGGGTGCCGCCTGTCTGGCCGTTGCCCTCAAGACCCGGGAGCGCAAAACCAAAGCTCTGGCTCTCCCCTCCGCCATGTCCGCCGCCCTGGGCATCACCGAACCCGCCATCTTCGGTGTGAACCTGCGCCTGGTAAAGCCCCTGGTGGCCGGCATGATCGGCGGCGCCGCCGGCAGCGTGGTGGGCTCCATGTTCCACATCGGGGCCACCGCCTACGGCGTCACCGGCCTGTTCGGCTTCCTCACCACCACCGACTACATCGTCCCGTACGCCATTGAGCTGGCTGTCTCCTTTGTGGTGGCCTTTGCGGTGAGCTGGTTCCTGTATAAGGAGAAGGCCCCGGAGGCCGCCGCCCCCCAGACGGAGGACGCCCCTACCCTCACCTGCCAGCCCGGCGTGGTCTACTGCCCCATCCAGGGCAAGGTGATTCCCATGGAGGAGATCCCCGACGACACCTTTGCCGCCGGCGTGCTGGGCGAGGGCTGCGGCATCGAACCCGCCGCAGGCCGGGTGGTGGCCCCCTTTGACGGGGAAGTGACCACCGTGGCCGAGAGCAAGCATGCCATCGGCCTTTCCTCCCCCGACGGCATGGAGCTGCTCATCCATGTGGGCATCAACACCGTGGAGCTGGACGGCAAGGGCTTCACCCTCCACTGCGCCGAGGGCGACCAGGTGAAGGCGGGCCAGCCCCTGCTGGACTTCGACCTGGACGTAATCCGCCAGGGCGGCTACTCCACCACCACTGCTGTTCTGGTGACCAACTCGGAGGATCTGGGCCCGGTCTCCGTCCACACCGGCGACCAATTCCCCCTGACCCCCATCCTGACCGTCAACGCCTGCGTGCAGGCCGACTAAATAAAGAGAGGAGAACCTGTCATGAAGAGCTTTACCTACACCATCACCGATCCTGTGGGCATCCACGCCCGTCCTGCCGGTCTGCTGGTGAAGGCCGCCAAGGCCTTTGCCGGCGCCGAGATCACCGTCTCCAAGGGGGACAAGTCCGCCAAGGCCACTCAGCTGATGAAGCTGATGGGCCTGGGCATCAAGGGGGGCGACCAGGTCACCGTCTCCGTCAGCGGCGGGGACGAGGAGGCCGCTGCCGCCGCCATGGAGGACTTTTTCCAGAATAACCTGTAACACAAGCGGGCCCGCCGTCCAGCCCGGCGGCGGGCCTGTCCAACGACCGGAAAGGAGACGGCAGGATGAACATCGTACAGGGAAAAGGGGTCTCCCAGGGGGTGGCCCAGGGCGTCATTTACTTTTATCACCGCACGGAAGGCCAAGTGGAGGCCCGCCAGGACTGCGACCCGGCGGCGGAGCTGGCCCGGCTGACTCAGGCCCGGGCGGCGGCGGCCCAGGCTCTGCTGGACATGGCGGAGACCGCCCGGGTCCAGGCGGGGGACAGCGCCGCCCAGCTCTTTGAGACCCACGCCATGTTCCTGGAGGACGAGGACTACACCGGAGCCATGGACGAGCTGGCCGCCCAGGGCTATAACGCGGAATACGCCGTTCAGCAGGCGGGGGCGCAGTTTGCCGCCATGCTGGCGGAGATGGACGACCCCTACATGCAGGCCCGGGCCGCCGACGTGAAGGACGTGACCGGCCGGGTGCTCAACCTGCTGCTGGGCGTGGTGGAGGGAGGCATCGACTGGGATCAGCCGGTGATCCTGGCCGCCGACGACCTGGCCCCCTCGGAGACCATTCAGCTGGACAAGAGCAAGATTTTAGCCATCGCCACCCAGGGGGGCTCGGGCAACAGCCACACCGCCATCCTGGCTCGCACCATGGGCATACCCGCCGTGTGCGGCCTGGGGGATGCCTTCAACGAGAGCTACCACGGTAAGGAGGCCTACATTGTGGGGGAGACCGGTCAGGTGATCTTCGATCCCGACCCGGAGACCCTCCAGAGCCTGGAGACCCGCCGGGCTCAGCAGGAGGAACGGCAGGAGCTGCTGCGCTCCATGGTGGGCCAGGAGGACGTAACCCTGGACGGCCGGAAAATCAAGCTGTACTGCAACATCGGCTCTCCCGAGGACGTGGCCGCCGTGCTGGCCAACGACGGACGGGGCGTGGGCCTGTTCCGGTCGGAGTTCCTATACCTTGCCTCGGAGGACTATCCCACCGAGGAGGAGCAGTTCCAGGCCTACAAAAAGGCGGCGGTGGACATGAAAGGTAAGCGAGTCATCGTCCGCACCCTGGACATCGGAGCCGACAAGCAGGTGGACTACTTTGACCTGAACAAGGAGGAAAACCCGGCCATGGGCCTGCGGGCCATCCGCATCTGCCTGAACCGGCCTGAGGTGTTCCGCACCCAGCTGCGGGCCCTCTACCGGGCCTCTGCCTTCGGCAAGATCGCCATCATGTTCCCCATGATCGCCTCAGTGTGGGAGGTGAAGGAGTGCCGCCGGGCCTGCCAGAAGGTGATGGACGAGCTGTCCGCCGAGGGCATCCCCTTCCGGGAGGACACCGAGCTGGGCATTATGATTGAGACCCCCGCCGCCGTGTTTATGGCCCCCGAGCTGGCCAAGCTGGTGGACTTCTTCTCGGTGGGCACCAACGATCTCACCCAATACACCCTGGCCTGTGACCGCCAGTGCAACGACCTGGGCAAGTTTTTCGACCCCCACCACCCCGCCGTCCTGCGGGCCCTGAAAATGGCCGCTGACGCCGCCCATGAGGCGGGCATCTGGATCGGCATCTGCGGAGAACTGGGGGCGGACGCCTCCCTGCTGCCCACCTTCCTGGCCCTGGGCATCGACGAGCTCAGCGTCTCCCCCACCGCCGTGCTCCCCCTGCGGGCGGCCATCCGCAAGAGCATTGCCGGCACCTGCGACCTGGAGCTTTTGAAGGGTTAACGTCCCCGCGCCCGCCACTCCGTATATATAATAAAAAAACGGCTGCCGGATGGCAGCCGTTTTTTCATCTCATTAGTCCAGAGGCTTCATGGTGGGGAAGAGGATCACGTCCCGGATGGAGTCGGAGTCGGTGAGCAGCATGACCGCCCGGTCGATGCCGATGCCCATGCCGCCCGTGGGGGGCAGGCCGTACTCCAGGGCGTTGATGAAGTCCTCGTCCATCATGCCGGCCTCGTCGTTGCCCATGTCCCGGAGGGCCAGCTCGTGCTCGAAGCGGCCCCGCTGGTCGATGGGGTCGTTGAGCTCGGAGAAGGCGTTGGCAAACTCGGAGTGGTTGATGAACAGCTCAAACCGCTCGGTGAGCCGGGGATCGGCGGGGGAGCGCTTGGTCAGGGGGGAGACCTCCACAGGATACATGGTGATGAAGGTGGGCTGGATCAGCTTTTCCTCCACTCGCTGGTCAAAGGCCTCATACAGAGCGGTGCCCCAGGTGCGCTCGCAGCCCTCCATGTCGATGCCCACGGCCTCCACAGCCTTGCAGGCCTCCTCGTCGTCGGTGATGGCGTCGAAGTCCACGCCCACATACTCCTTGACGGCGTCGATCATGGTCAGGCGCTTCCAGCCGGGGGTCAGGTCGATGTCCACCCCCAGCCACTTCACCTGGTAGGAGCCCAGGATCTCCTGGGCGGCAGAGGACAGGATGCCCTCGGCAATGTCCATCATGTCGTGGAAGTCGGCATAGGCCTCATACAGCTCGATGGAGGTAAACTCGGGGTTGTGCTTGGGGTCCATGCCCTCGTTGCGGAAGATGCGGCCGATCTCGTACACCCGCTCAAAGCCGCCCACCACCAGGCGCTTCAGGTGGAGCTCGGTGGCAATGCGCATATACATGTCGATGCCCAGGGTGTTGTGGTGGGTGATGAAGGGCCGGGCGGTAGCGCCGCCGGAGATGGTGTTCAGAACAGGGGTCTCCACCTCCATGTAGTCCCGGTCGTCCAGATACTTGCGCACATGCTTGATGAAGGCGGTGCGGATCTGGAAGGCCCGGCGCACGTCCTCGTTCATGATGAGATCCACATACCGCTGACGGTAACGGGTCTCCTTGTCGGTGAGGCCGTGGAACTTCTCGGGCAGGGGCTGGAGGGACTTGGAGAGAAGGGTCACCTTGTGGGCCTTCACGGAGATCTCACCCCGCTTGGTCTTGAAGACCTCGCCTTCCACGCCCACAATATCGCCGATGTCGGTCTTTTTGAACTTGGCAAAGGCCTCCTCTCCCAGCTCGTCGATACGGACGTACAGCTGGATGCGGCCCTTCACGTCCTGCAAGTCGCAGAACACGGCCTTGCCCATGCCCCGCTTGGACATGATGCGCCCGGCGATAGAGGTTTCGGTACCCTCCAGGGCGTCAAAGTTCTCCTTGATATCGGCGGAGTGATGCTTCACCACATACTTGGTGATGTGGAAGGGGTCCTGGCCCGCGTCCTGCAGCTCCTTGAGCTTGGCGCGGCGAATCAGGCGCTGTTCGGACAGGGACTGCTCCGGGGTCTGGTTGACACTTCTCTCTTCAGTACTCATTGTTCTTGCTCCTTACTTTTGAATCTCTAGGATACGATACCGTAATACGCCGGCGGGGGCCTCTACCTGGACCTCCTCGCCTACCGCTCTGCCCAGCAGAGCCTTGCCGAAGGGGGAATCCTCGGAAATGCGGCCGTTCATGGGATCGGCCTCCTGGGACCCTACCACCTGGTAGGTCTCCTCCTCCTCAAACTCCAGATCCAGCACCTTTACGTTGGAACCCAGGCGGACGGAGTTGGGATCGCTCTCATGCTCCTCGATGACCACATAGTTGGCCAGGATGTTCTCCACCTCCGCAATGCGGGAGTAGAGCTTACCCTGCTCGTTCTTAGCCTCGTCGTATTCGCTGTTCTCCGACAGGTCGCCGAAGGAACGGGCCTCCTTGATCTGATCGGCCACCTCTTTTTCCCGTACCGTTTTCAGGTAGGTGAGCTCCTGTTTCAATTCTTCCAGGCGCTCGGCGCTCAGTTTGTATTCCTTTGCCATGTCGATCGTGCACACCTTTCTTACTTGCATTGCGCTGTCGCTATTTAGAAACGCCTGTAAACAGGCTTCGGCAAATTCAGAACGGAAACACTCCGCCACGTTAGTACGATATTATATGTAGTTTTCCTCCTTCTGTCAAGTGAATTATCCGGCATGGGGCGGCAGAAAAGTCACCTGTTCCACCTCCAGCCGCCCCGCCTCCCACAGCAGCGCCAGCAGGGGCAGCCGGGCCAGTCCGGCGGGCTGCCGGAACCCCCGGACCACCGGCACAAAGCCCGCCAGATCCGGCCTGGAGCCGTACAGCCGGAAGGCCGTCTCCCCCTGCCGCTCCGGAGGGCCAAAGCACAGCGCCACATGGGGCCGGGCCAGGCCCGGAGGCTCCACCGCCGCGCCAAACTCCAGCCGCAGCCAGCAGGCCAGTTCCTCCCCCGCCGCACCCCCGTCCACCGCCAGCCGCCGCACCCGGGGGCACAGGGCCTCCGCCGCCTGGACCAGGGCGGGGCTTGCGCCGGGCCCGGACAGCAGCACCGACGCCTCCTCCGGTTTTCTCCCCTGGGCGGCCAGAGCGGCCAGAGCCAGGGGCGCCGCCAGTGCCTGGCAGAAGGTCTCCGGCGCCACCGGCCGCAGGCCGGCCGCTTCCAGTGCGGCCCAGTGGGGAAACTCCTCCGCCGTCAGCACCCGCCGGACCCCCGCCTTTACCAGAGCCGCCGCCCCCCGCCCCACCTGCCGGAGCAGCCGTCGCTCTTTCCACCCAGCCCGCACTGGCACCGTCGCCGCCAGACACCGCAGGCCCAGCATCCGCCGCTCCTCCAGCCTGGGCCGTCCCCTGCCTTCCTCCAGTTCCACAATCCCAACCATACTGAGCTCACCCCAGCTACCAGCCTATGCGCTCCCCTTCCGGTTATGCAGCCCCTTGGCCGGTTCTTTACAAAGCCTTACCGGGATTTTTCACTTCTTTACCGGAGCATGATAGCAGCGGCGGGAGTCCTCAGGTATGATATGCCCGTCTCTTGAAAAGAGGAACTCAACAACTGTTTTGGAGGAATCATTGTATGAACTGGAAGCGTCCCCTGGCCCTCTCTCTGGCCGCTCTCACCCTGGGCGGCTCCCTGGCCGCCTGCGGCAGCACTCCCGCCGGAGCCACCCCCTCTCCCTCCGCCCAGCCCGTGGTGGAATCCCCTGCGGCGGGAGCTCCTGTGGCAAACACCAGCAATGAAAAAAGCCCCAAATACGTATTTCTGTTTGTGGGCGACGGCATGAGCTATCCCCAGATCCAGTCCACCGCCGACTTCCTGGGCGCCCTGGAGGACGACGACTACTGGCAGGCCGCCCCCAGCCTGGACGACAACGACGGCGCCATCCTGGACGGCCCCTCCTATCTGAACTTTATGAACTTTGAGGCCGCCGGCTCCGCCGTTACCTATGATTCCAACAGCTTCTGTCCCGACTCGGCCTCCACCGCCACCTCCCTCTCCACCGGACACAAGACCTACTCGGGTACCATCAACATGGACGAGACCGGCACCACGGCCTACGAGACCATCGCCGAAAAGGTCCACGACCAGCTGGGCATGAGCGTGGGGATCATCTCCTCAGTGAACCTGAACCACGCCACCCCCGCCGCCTTCTACGCCCACCAGGCCAGCCGCAACGACTACTATGAGATTGGCCTGGAGCTGGTGGAGTCCGGTTTTGAGTACTTCTCCGGCGGCGGCCTGCTGAAACCCACCGGCGCCGAAGGGGATCAGGAGGACCTGTACGCCCTGGCTGAAAACGCCGGCTACACCGTGGCCAAGACCCAGGCCGAGGCGGAGGCCGTGACCGGAGGCCCCGTCATCATCATCGACGAGCATCTGGCCGATGGGGACGCCATGGCCTACGAGCTGGACCGCACCGACGACATGTGGTCTCTGGCCGACCACGTGGAAAAGGGCATCGAGGTTCTGGAACAGGACGAGGACGGCTTCTTCATGATGTGCGAGGGAGGCAAGATCGACTGGGCCTGCCACGCCAACGACGCCGCCTCCACCATCCACGACACCCAAGCCCTGGCCGACGCGGTGCAGGTAGCCATCGACTTTGCCTCTGAACATCCCGACGAGACCCTGATCCTGGTCACCGGCGACCACGAGACCGGCGGCCTGACCATCGGCTTCGCCGGCACCGATTACGACACCTATCTGGACCTGCTGGAGGCTCAGAAGATCTCCTTCGCCAAGTTTGACAGCGACTATGTAGCCGGCTACAAGGAGAACAAGACCTCCTTCGAGGATGTACTCAAGGACGTGGAAGCTCTCTTCGGTCTGAAGGCCCAGGGCGAGGAGGGGGACAAGCTGGTGCTGACCCCCTACGAGCTGAGCCAGCTCAAGACCGCCTATGAGAAGAGCGTCAACGAGACCGACACCGGCATGGACGCGCAGCAGGAGTATGTGCTCTACGGCACCTACGAGCCCCTGAGCGTCACCCTCACCCACATCATCAACAACAAGTCCGGCGTGTCCTTCACCTCCTACAGCCACACCGGCCTGCCGGTGGCCGTGCTGGCCCACGGCGTCAACGCCGAAGTGTTCAACGGCTACTACGACAACACCGACGTGTACAACAAACTGGCCGGCATGCTGAACGTAGCCTGATCTTCCATCTTCCCTCTCACGCCGCAGCCCCGCCTTTGGGCGGGGCTGCGGCAATCTTTCATAACAAAGAGGTACCGCTATGAAACCGTCTTTTCCTTCCCGGTCCATCCGCTACCACGCCCCTGTGCTGGTGTGCCTGCTGGCCATCCTGCTTCTGCTCTTCCTCCCCACCGGTTACGAGGGGGCCCTGCTCTACCAGGAGGCCGAACGGTGCACCGCCCGGGTGACTGCCACCGACGATTCCGCCATCATCGACACCGGCCTGGTGCGCTCGGGGGAACAGCGCTGCACCCTGGAGCTGCTGGACGGGGCCTTTGCCGGCCAGACCGTCACCGGGATCAATCTGCTCAACGGCTCCCTGGAGCAGGACAAGCTGTACGCCCCCGGGGACAAGGCACTGGTGGTGGTGAGCCACGACGGGGATACCATCACCAACGTCACCATGTCCGACCACTACCGGCTGGGCTGGGAGGGGGTGCTGGCCGCCCTCTTCGCCCTCTTCCTCATCCTCTTTGCCGGGCGCACGGGAGTACGGGCCATCGCCTCCTTCGCCCTGACGGTGCTCACCCTGTGGAAGGTGCTGGTGCCCCTCTATCTCAAGGGCTACAATCCCATCTGGGTGGGATTGGTCATCACCCTGTTCCTCACCATTCTTATCATTGCCCTGGTGTACGGCTTTGACCGGCGGTGCGCCGCCGCCGTGTCCGGGGCCTGTCTGGGCGTCCTGGTGACCTGCGTGCTGGGCATCCTGTTCACCAATCTGTTTCAGATCCACGGGGCGGTGATGGCCTACTCGGAGAGCCTGCTGTACGCCGGGTACCAGCACCTGAACCTGACCCAGATCTTCATGGCCTCCATCTTCATCGGCGCCTCGGGCGCGGTGATGGACCTGAGCGTGGACATCACCTCGGCGGTGTACGAGGTGGTGGAAAAACGGCCGGACATCTCCCGGTGGGAGGCCGCCCGCTCGGGGATGAACGTGGGCCGGGCGGCCATGGGCACCATGACCACCACCCTGCTGCTGGCCTATTCCGGGGGCTACGTGGCCCTGCTGATGGTATTCATGGCCCAGGGCACCCCGGTGGACAACATCCTCAACTATAAATATGTGGCCTCGGAGATTATCCACACGGTGGTGGGCTCCTTCGGCCTGGTCACCGTGGCTCCCTTTACCGCCCTCACCAGCGGCTTTCTCCTGGCGGACCGGGCGGAACGGCAGGCGGCGTAAGCCGCCTGCTTTTTCGTTCCGCTCTTGCTTTTTTCCGCCGCAAGAGTTACAATATGGTTTCGTATCATAGAAAAGGAGTGAAAGACTATGCCAGAAGAGCTGAACCCCACCATGACGCAGAACTTCATCCATGATTTTATCGACGAGGACATCGCCCAGGGTGGTCAGTTCCAAGGCATGACCGTCCACACCCGGTTCCCCCCGGAGCCCAACGGCTATCTGCACATCGGCCATGCCAAAGCCATCTTCATCGACTTCGGCACCGCCGAAAAGTACGGCGGCCTGTGCAACCTGCGCATGGACGACACCAACCCCACCAAGGAGGACGTGGAGTATGTGGAGGCCATCCAGGAGGACATCCACTGGCTGGGCTACGACTGGGGCGACCGCTTTTTCTACGCCTCGGATTATTTTGAGAAGATGTATGAGTACGCCGTGGAGCTCATCAAAAAGGGCCTGGCCTACGTGTGCGAGCTCACCCCGGAGCAGTTCAAGGAGTACCGCGGCGATGTGAACACCCCCGCCCGCTCCCCCTACCGGGACCGGCCTATTGAGGAGTCCCTGGACCTGTTCGCCCGGATGCGGGCTGGCGAGTTTGAGAACGGCCGCATGACCCTCCGGGCCAAGATCGACCTGGCCAGCGGCAACTTCAACATGCGGGACCCGGTGATCTACCGCATCAACCACATGCACCACCACCGCCAGGGGGACAAGTGGTGCATCTACCCCATGTACGACTTCGCCCACCCCCTGGAGGACGCCCTGGAGGGGATCACCCACTCCCTGTG
This sequence comes from uncultured Eubacteriales bacterium, assembly GCA_949289455.1. Classification (GTDB taxonomy): domain Bacteria; phylum Bacillota; class Clostridia; order Oscillospirales; family Oscillospiraceae; genus Flavonifractor. Next base: position 6,421 of record CASEOA010000013.1, on the reverse strand, counting down.
CTCCCTGGAGTTTGAGGACCACCGGCCCCTGTACGACTGGGTCATCGCCAACTGCGACGTGCCGGCCAAGCCCCGGCAGATCGAGTTCGCCCGGCTGGGCATCAACTACACCGTCATGAGCAAGCGCAAGCTCCGCCAACTGGTGGAGGAGGGCCGGGTGTCCGGCTGGGACGACCCCCGGATGCCCACCCTGTGCGGCCTGCGCCGCCGGGGCTACACCCCCCGGGCCATCCGCAACTTCTCCGAGCGCAACGGCGTGAGCAAGGCGGCCTCCACCGTGGAGTTCGCCTTCCTGGAGCACTGCCTGCGGGAGGACCTGAACCTCACCGCCCAGCGGGTGATGGCGGTGCTCCGGCCGGTGAAACTCACCATCACCAACTACCCCGAGGGCCAGAGCGAGACCTTCTCCGTGGAGAACAACCCCACCGACCCCGCCGCCGGCAGCCGGGAGATCTCCTTCTCCCGCACCCTGTATGTGGAGGCCGAGGACTTTCTGGAGACCCCGGTGCCCAAGTACAAGCGGCTCTACCCCGACGGCCCCGAGTGCCGCCTGAAGGGGGCCTACCTCATCAAGTGCACCGGCTGCGCCAAGGATGAGCAGGGCAATATCACCGAGATCTTCGCCACCTACGACCCGGAGAGCCGGGGGGGCGACCCCGCCGACGGCCGGAAGGTGAAGGGGGCCACCATCCACTGGGTGGACGCCGCCACCGCCGTGGACGCGGAGGTCCGGCTGTACGACAACCTGTTCACCGACGCCGACCCCGACGCCGGGGACAAGAACTTCCTGGACTGTCTGAATCCCAACTCCCTGGAGGTCCTGTCCAACGCCAAGGTGGAGGCCGGTCTGGCCAATGTGGAGGCCCCCGCCTCCTTCCAGTTCCTGCGGCAGGGCTACTTCTGCGCCGACAACAAGGACAGCGCCCCCGGACACCTGGTGTTCAACCGGTCCGTGAGCCTGAAGGATTCCTTTAAATTCTAAATGACCGGCGGGCGGCCACAGGGCCGCCCGCCCTTTTAACGGAGGGAAAGGACATGAAATACTGGTTCCGCAACGATTACTCCTTCGGAGCCCACCCCAAGGTGCTGGAGGCAGTGTGCGCCGCCAACCTGGAGGGCAACATCGGCTACGGCGACGACAAGTACACCGACCGGGCCAAGGACCGCATCCGAGAGGTGTGCGGCTGCCCCGACGCCATGGTGGAGTTTCTGGTGGGGGGCACCCAGACCAACGTGGTGGCCTGCGCCTTCCTGCTCAAGCCCTGGGAGGCCGCCATCTGCCCCCACTCCGGCCACCTGAACGGCCATGAGGTGGGGGCCTTTGAGGCCACCGGCCACAAGATCCTCACCGTGGAGGCCGACGCCGACGGTAAGATCGCCCCGGAGCAGCTGGTGCCTCTGCTGGAGCTCCACAAGGACCCCCACCTGACCAAGCCTGGGCTGGTGTACATCTCCAACGCCACCGAGAACGGGGCGGTGTACACCAAGGCGGAGCTCACCGCCCTGTCCCGGTTCTGCCACGCCAACGGCCTGCTCCTCTTTGTGGACGGGGCCCGACTGGGGTGCGCCCTGGCCTCCGACGCCAACGACATGACCCTGCCCGAGTTTGCCGCCCTGTGCGACGCCTTCTACATCGGCGGCACCAAGAACGGCGCCATGTTCGGGGAAGCCCTGGTCATCACCCGGCCGGAGCTCACCGAGGGTTTCTTCCGCATGAAAAAGCGGCTGGGTGCCGTAATGGAGAAGGGCTGGATTCAGGGGGCTCAGTTCCTGGCCCTCTTTGAGGACGACCTGTACTTCCGAATGGGCCGCCAGGCCAACGAGATGGCCGCCCGGCTCCAGCAGGGCCTGAAGGCCAAGGGCTGGAAGCTGTGGGTGGAGTCCCCCACCAATCAGGTCTTTGTCATCGCGCCCAACGGGGTCAAGCCCCAGATCGACGCCGTCTGTCACTATGAGGACTGGTGTCCTTACGACGAGACCCACACCGTGGTGCGCTTCGTGTGCTGCTTCCACACCGGCGAGGCCGACGTGGACGGCCTGCTCTCCGCCCTGCCCGACCTGAACTGAACACAAAAAATGGACTGCCTGCCCGGCAGTCCATTTTTTGTGGTTTGGTTCATTCCTCCGGCAGCTGGGCCACTACCGTGTTAAAGGTATGGCGCAGGAATACGAGGCAGAGGATGAGGGAGGCGATTTCGGCAATGGGGAAGGCCCACCACACCGCCGTCACCTGGCCCGTGAGGGAGAGCAGATAGGCTGCGGGCAGCAGTACCACCAGCTGGCGGACGATGGACATGATCATGCTCAGCACCCCGTTGCCCAGGGCCTGGAAGGTGGAGGAGCAGACAATGTTGAACCCGGCGAAGGTAAAGCACAGGCTGATGATCCGCAGGGCGGGTACGCCGATGGCCAGCATCTCCGCCGAGGCCTCGAACAGCCCCAGAATGGGGGCGGCAAAGAGCTGGACAATGGCCAGGCCCACCAGCATGATACCCACCGCCAGGGCGGCGCTGAACCGCACCGTCTCCACCATGCGCCGCCGCTTCTTGGCCCCGAAGTTATAGGACACAATGGGCACCATGCCGTTGTTCAGGCCGAACACCGGCATGAACACAAAACTCTGGAGCTTGAAGTACACATTGAATACCGCCACTGCGGTGGAGGTGGAGATGGTCCCCAGGATCAGGTTCATGCCAAAGGTCATGATGGAGCTGATGGAGTTGAGCACGATGGTGGGGATACCCACGCTGTAGATCCGGCCGATGACCGCCCCCTTGGGCCGGAACCCCAGCAGCCTGGGCTGGATCTCCGGGTTGCGTGCCATGTTGAAGTAGATGGCCAGGAGGGCGGCCACAATCTGGCCCAGGACGGTGGCGGCGGCGGCGCCGGCCACCCCCATCTCCGGGAAGGGACCGATGCCGAAGATGAGGATGGGGTCCATGATGATGTTGATGACGGCCCCCACGCCCTGAGTGATCATAGTGTAGAAGGTACGGCCGGTGGACTGGAGCAGCCGCTCGAACATGACCTCCAAGAAGAGGCCGAAGGACAGCCCGGCGCAGATGGTCAGGTAGGACACCCCCTTGGCCACAATGTCCGGGTCGCTGTTCTGGGCCAGGAAAAAGGGCCGGGCAAAGACCACGCCCACCACCGAAAAGAGGATGGTGCTGAGCACCGCCAGGAACACGCCGTTTTCGGCGGCCCGGTTGGCGGTTTCGTAGTCCTTGGCCCCCAGGCTGCGGGACAGCAGGGCGTTGACGCCCACGCCGGTACCCACGCTGACGGCGATCATCAGGTTTTGGAAGGGAAAGGCCATGCCCACGGCGGCCAGTGCGTTTTCGCTGACCTTGGCCACAAAGTAGCTGTCCACCACGTTGTACAGGGCCTGCACCAGCATGGAGATCATCATGGGCAGAGACATGGACAGCACCAGCCGTTTGATGGGCATAACCCCCATTTTATTCTCTTGTAGTTCTGACATAACATCCTCCCCACCGAAAGAGGGCCGCGGCAGCCTGCCGCGGCTCTGTTTCGCTGTATATCGCCCTTATTCTATCCAATCCCGTCACATCCGTCAATAGGCTTTCCACAGCTTGTGCGCCAATCCGGCGCACCTTCTCCCCCGCCTGACAATAGGATAGGACTGGAGGGCCCCGCCTGGGGCCGGCCATTCAATTCAACCAATCGCAAGGAGCGTTTGCTATGGATACCTATACCTTGGACGTCCTCCGCCCCGGCCAGTGGGGCCATGTGGCGGAGGTGCGGGCGGAGCCGGCCATGTACCGCCGTCTGCTGGACCTGGGCCTGGTGCCCGGCACGGCGGTGGGGTGCACGGCGGTGAGCCCCGCCGGGGACCCGGCCGCCTATCTGATCCGGGGGGCGGTAATCGCCCTGCGGCAGCGGGACGCCCGGGGCGTCTGTCTGGAAGGCCCCCTATGGGAGTGAACCAGACCGCCCAGGGCAGGACGGTGGCCCTGGCGGGCAACCCCAACGTGGGCAAGTCCACCCTGTTCAACGCCCTCACCGGTCTGCGCCAGCACACCGGCAACTGGCCGGGCAAAACGGTGGAGGTGGCCCGGGGCCGCTGTGCCCGGGACGGGCGTACTTACACCCTGGTGGATCTGCCCGGCACCTATTCCCTGCTGGCCCACTCCCCGGAGGAGGAGGTGGCCCGGGACTTCCTCTGCTTTGGCGGAGCGGAGGGGGCGGTGGTGGTGTGCGACGCCACCTGCCTGGAGCGTGGGCTGAACCTGGCCCTCCAGACCCTGGAGCTGGTACCCCGGACGGTGGTATGCGTCAACCTGCTGGACGAGGCAGCCCGGAAGGGCATCCACGTGGACCTGGAAGCCCTGTCCGCCGCCCTGGGCGTGCCGGTGGTTGGCACCGCCGCCGGCCGGAGAGAAGGACGTGAGGCTCTACTGAAGGCGGTGGAGGCCGTTCTGTCCGCCCCGGAGGCGCCTCAACCCGTCCAGGTGCGCTATCCTCCCGCGGTGGAGTTCGCCCTCTCCGCCCTCCGGCCTCTGCTGGAGCGGCGTCTGGAGGGCCGCCTGCCGGCCCGGTGGGCGGCGCTTCGGCTGCTGGAGGGAGACCCCACCTTCCCACCCGCCCTGGCGCGGGCTCTGGGCTGGGACCCCCGGGAGGACGCGCCTCTCCAAGCCTCCCTGTCAAAGGAACGGGCCAGGCTGGCAAGGAGCGGCATCCCCGACCTGGGGGGCCGGATTGCCGCCGCTCTGGTGGAAACCGCCCGCTCCGCCGCCCAGGCCGCCCTGCCCCGGGCAGCCGTCCCCACCGGCGGGGAACGGCTGGACCGGCTGCTCACCAACCGGGCCCTGGGCATCCCCTCCATGGTGCTGCTGCTGGCAGGGGTGCTGTGGCTCACCATCCAGGGGGCCAACTACCCCTCCCAACTGCTGTCCGCCGGACTGTTCTGGCTCCAGGACCGGCTCACCGACCTGTTCGCCTGGCTGGGGGCTCCCGCCTGGCTCCACGGAGCCCTGGTGCTGGGAATGTACCGGGTGCTTGCCTGGGTGGTCAGCGTCATGCTCCCCCCCATGGCCATCTTCTTCCCCCTGTTTACCCTGCTGGAGGACTTTGGCTACCTGCCCCGGGTGGCCTTCCTGCTGGACCACGCCTTTCAAAAGGCGAAGGCCTGCGGTAAACAGGCACTGACCATGTGTATGGGCTTCGGGTGTAACGCCGCCGGGGTGGTGGGTTGCCGCATCATTGATTCCCCCCGGGAACGGCTCATCGCTATTCTCACCAACACCTTTGTACCCTGCAACGGCCGGTTCCCCACCCTCATCACCCTCATCACGTTGTTTTTCGTGGGGACTGCCGGTGGATTGTGGAGCGGCGTGGGGGCCGCCCTGCTGCTGACCGGAGTGATCCTGCTGGGGGTGGGCATGACCTTTCTGGTGTCCCGGCTGCTGTCCCACACCCTGCTGAAGGGGGTGCCCTCCGCCTACGCCCTGGAGCTGCCCCCCTACCGCCGCCCGAGGGTGGGCCAGGTGCTGGCCCGGTCAGTGCTGGACCGCACCCTTTTCGTCCTGGGCCGGGCGGCGGCGGTAGCTGCCCCTGCCGGGCTGGTGATCTGGCTGTGCGCCAACCTGGAGGTGGGCGGCGCCTCCCTGCTGGCCTGGGGTACCGGCTTTCTGGACCCCCTGGGGCAGCTTATGGGCCTGGACGGAGCCATCCTCATGGCCTTTCTCCTGGGCTTTCCAGCCAACGAGATTGTCATCCCAATCATTCTCATGTCCTATCTGTCCACCGGCGTGCTCCAGGAGGCGGCCAGCCTGGAGGCCCTGGGCGCTCTGCTGGCCGCCAACGGCTGGACCTGGCTCACCGCCTTGTGCACCATCCTCTTTTCCCTGTTCCACTGGCCCTGCTCCACCACCTGCCTTACCATCGCCAGGGAGACCCGCAGCGTCAAATGGACCCTGTTGGCGGTGGCCATCCCCACCGGACTGGGGATGGGGCTGTGCATGGCAGTGGCCTTTACCGCCAGGGCCCTGGGGCTGGTCTAAAAAAATTTTGGCTTCAGGGCAAATTTTCTCTTTACAAATGGCGGAGAGCTTGCTATAATAATCTGGCACGTGAAAGAGCGTGTCAGACGCGCCCGTAGCGCAATTGGATAGAGCGTCAGATTCCGGTTCTGAAGGCTGGGGGTTCGAGTCCCTTCGGGCGTACCAAAACAAAAAGGTCCTCCTTTCGGATGACCTTTTTGTTTTGGGTTTTGGCGGCCCATGGCCGCCTCCACCCTCCGGTATTGCAAATGCTCGGCGGAAGTGAATTCCGCCTGCGCCGCGGTTTTGCCTCCGGCACAACGCTCGTACGGCGCAAAAGCGCCGCCCCACTGTGTGGGGCCCCATTTCCTCCCGGCATCTATAGTGTTGCAATGTTCCAAAAGGCAGATCATCCGTTT
>CASEOA010000012.1 GCA_949289455.1 uncultured Eubacteriales bacterium | reverse complement strand
CATCTGCAGCAGCTCACGGATCTTCTCTCGACGGGCATTTTCTTCCGGTGTGCGATTCTTTCTGGCCATATGGTAAACCTCCTGTGCGGTGCTTCTATTCTACACCACTCAGGAGGTTTACACAAAACTTGGGATAGCCTCCCCTTAATCGGCTATTTGTATCCGATAACAGGTACCTGCTTTACCTTTTTGCCTATCTGTCTTCTTTCCAATGCAAACACCATGTCTGGAGTTCGCTCAAAAAAGCCAATATCTCTTTTCCAACTGAGCCCGCATTTGCAGTGGCACAGGCCGATAAACTGCTGCTTCATCTTCCGGCCACTATTGGGGCAGACCCGTTTACTGCTCATCAGCGTTCCTCCGGCTGGGTGGTGGAACCGCCCGCGCAGGAAATGCCATACTGCCGGAGCAAATCTCGCGCCCGCGCCTCCCCGTCTTGGGTAATTCGGATAGGAGCTTTTCCACAGTCATTAAGCACCAGCCCCGCCGCATCCAACCGGCTCAGCGCGCTGCGGTCGTGGCCCTTCCAGGTCAGGCGGAGCTTCTCGGCGGTTCGGATCGGTTTATGCCGAATCCCTTCGGTGGGGTATTCCTGCCAAGAGGTCAGATACAAAAGCATCAAAGTCAGTTCATCAATGATCTTGTCCATGTCCTGCATCTGCCTGACCCTCCAGCATTTCAATCCTGTGGTCTCCCACCAAGGACTTCATCATTTGTTTTGCGCTTGCATTGAGCCGCAGCAGTCGCTCACTTTGGGAAACGCCCTGCCGGATCAGCTCTGCATTGATGCTCTCCAGATTTGCCAGAACAATCAACTGCTGAAGGCTTGCCTCATCGCGGATATTACCTGGGCTGTCAGGGTGTGCCTGCCTCCATTCTTTTGCGGTGATGCCAAACAGGGCTACATTCAGGACATCAGCCTCGCTGGCATAGGTAAAGCTCTGTCTCTGTGGAGTGATGTCCGGAGGGATCAGCATGTCCTTGATTGCATCGGTATGGATCCGGTAATTGATTTTAGCCAGTGTCCGGTTGAGATTCCAGCCAAGGGCAAGCCGGCTGTTTTCATCCGCCTTTAGCCGTTGGTAGTCCTTGATGATGTATAGCTTGAACTCAGCGGAAATCCAGGAGGCAAACTCGAACGCAATATCCCTGTGTGCAAATGTACCGCCATATCTTCCGGCCTTGGAGAAGATCCCAATCGCGCCGGTTGCGTCAACCCACTTTTTCGGAGACATGGTAAATGCGTTGGAACCGGCCTGGATTTTAAACCCGTCGAATTCGACGGGTTTGAATTCCGGATTGTTGAGCTGCTCCCATAACCCCAGGAATTCAATTGTGTCCCGGTTCCGCATCCAATTCTTGATCACATCATCCGGGGCATCGCTCTTATAGCGTGCAATATCTGTCAGGGAGATGTAGTCGTTCTCATCGCCGCTGGAAACGACGGCAATATCTGTCCCTTTGGCGTGAATATGATCTTTCATGGGCTTCTTTGACGCCATGCGCTCACCCTCCTTGTGCGATGATTTGATCCAACAGTCCCTGACAGCCCGCCAGCACATCCCGCCAAGCAGCATCGAAGTCGTCGGTATACCAGGGATCGGCCACCTCCTGCTCCGGGTGGCCGGCGTATTCCATCAGGAGGTGCATCTTGTCGTTGAAGTCGCCGCCGCAGATGTGGTACATTTTGCGGAGGTTGGCCCTGTCCATCCCAATAAGCAGGTCGTATTCCTCGTAGTCGCTGTTGCGGAGCTGGCGGGCGGCGTGGCCGCCGCAGGAGATGCCGTGCTCCGCCAGCTTCCGCCGGGCCGGCGGGTAGACCGGATTGCCGATCTCCTCCCGGCTGGTGGCCGCCGAGGCAATCTGGAATTGGTTCTCCAGCCCCGCCTTCTGCACCAAATCCTTCATCACATACTCGGCCATCGGGCTCCGACAAATATTTCCATGACACACAAAAAGGATCTTCTTCATGCTCCAGACACTCCACACACACTGTATTTCCCTCAGTATAGCAGGAATCCGGCTGTTCGTCGAGTGTGGATTGCAGCCAAACTCCGGCCTGGATCTGCCCCAACAGCTCCGCCTTGGTCCAGCGGTGCTCCAGCGCAGCCCGGAGATACCATGTGCGCTCGTCGAAGCTCTCACAGCCCTCCAGGATGGCCACATTCTGCGTCCAGCCCAGCTTCAGGGCCAGTTCCCTCAGCTCAGGATTGTCGGCATAGGCGCGGTAGAACTCCCGCATCCGGCGCAGGTTGCGGGGGGAGAAGCCCCTGCCCCCGGGGTAGTTTGCCTGGAGGTACTCAGCGGCCATCACCGCCGCGCCCTTCTCCGGGCGGGAGCAGACGGCCCTGCCAATCTCGAAGTACAGCTCCATCTGCGGAAGCTCCGCCCCCATGAGCTGATCCAGCGCCCTGTACATGGCGCTGTAATCGGTTGGTTTTCTGATGTTCATTGGGTTCTCCTTTCCGGCGCCCCGCGCCTGATTTGACCTGACCGCGAAAGGGAGCACAACGCTTACTGCGCTGTGCTCCCTTTTGCGGTCAACTATATGAGTGTTTGGAAGATGCCGCTCTCCAGGGCCACCACATCCTCCAGCGGGATCTCTGTCCCGTCTGCCAAAACCAAGAGCCGTTCCAGTTCCCGGAGCTTCTTCAGCCGGCCGGTGGCGGTGAGGTAGGCCCCACCGTCTTTTCGCTCATCCGGCTGGAACCAGGTAATTGTGACCTCCGGCTGCTCGTCTATGTGCCCCAGCAGGATGGCCTGCCGCCGATCCAGCTCCGCCCTGGTGTCCTCGTCCAGCTCGATCCGCCGCTCCGTCAGCCGGGCGGTCTCCGCGATGGCAGCCCCGTGGCCGCTCAGGGCGGCGAAGGGGCTGAAGATGGCGGCCCGGTCGCGGATGGGCATCCGGGGGTGCCGCTGAGAGGTGGGATGCGGAAGGTTTATGATGTCGTCGTATGGCCCGCTCACGCCTGATGCCCTCCAATCGTCTGATTGCGCTCTTTGGCCGTGGCGCCCTCCTCCAGGTTCATCCCCTTGAGGATGGCGTTCTTGCCATACCGTTTCTTGATGCCCAGCATGGCCTCCTGGAGCTTCCGCTCCCGGGTGTGGGCGGCCTTGTCCGCCTGTTCCCGCGCCTCTCTGGCGGCGTAGTCGGTGAACAGGTTCAGCTGTTCCGCCTCGTGTCCTTTGGGGGCCTCCCCCTCGTCCAGCAGCTTGTTGGCGCTGATGCTCAGACGGCGGATCAGCAGGTTCTTGTCCACAATTCGGTCATAGAGGGTGGCCGCTGCCTTTTGCAGGTCATTGGCGGACGAGGTGTAGGGGAAGTTCTCCGTCCCTACCGCGTGCTTGGGGATGCTCCGCCCGTAACGGTCGGTGGTCACCGGGCCGTAGTAGCTCTGGCGGCGGCGCGGATCGTCCAGGTTCTCCCGGTCGTAGCCCACAGTGAGCACCAGTTGATTGGTCACCAGACCCTTGTCCACCAGCTCCAGCGCCAGGGCGTCCGCCATCTCCCGCACCACCAGCCGGGCCTTGTCAAAGTCATAGGGGCACTGGAGCACCTGGCCGGAGACGATGCTCTTGTGCTCCGGCTTGTAGGCCTTCACGTCCGCGATGGTGCAGGGCTCCCAGCCCCAGGCGTGGTCGATCAAAATCTCCGCGTTGACCCCGAACAGCTTGTACAGCAGTTCCTCGTTGTGGTAGTCCGTGGGCTTGCCGATGGAGCACCGGGCGATGTCCCCCATGGTGTATAGCCGGTGGGCCTCCAGTTTTGCGGCGTAGCCCCTGCCCACCCGCCAGAAGTCGGTGATGGGGCGGTGGCCCCACAGCAGCTGCCGGTAGCTCCCCTCGTCCAGCTCCGCGATACGCACGCCGTACTCGTCCGCCGGCACGTGCTTGGCCCCGATGTCCATGGCCACCTTGGCCAGGTACAGGTTGGTACCCATGCCCGCTGCGGCGGTGATGCCGGTGGTCTTGAGAATATCCAGGATGATCGTCCGGGTCAGCTCCCGGGCCGTCATGTGGTAGGTGTCCAGGTAGTTGGTCACGTCCATGAATACCTCGTCGATGCTGTAGGGGAAGATGTCCTCCGGCGCGATGTATTTCAGATAGACGCTGTAAATTTTGGTGCTCCAGTCGATGTAGTGGGCCATCCGGGGCGGGGCCACCAGGTAGTCCAGCGCCAGGGAGGGGTTGCTCCGCACATCCGGGTCGTGCCAGGAGGCGCCGGTGAGTTGCCGGCCCGGGGCCTGCCGCTGCCGCCGGAGGTTGACTTCTTTTACCTTCTGCACCACCTCGAAGAGCCGGGCCCGGCCGGAGATGCCGTAGGCTTTCAGGGAGGGGGTCACGGCCAGGCAGATAGTCTTTTCCGTCCGCCGTTTGTCCGCTACCACCAGGTTGGTGGTCATGGGGTCCAGCCCCCGCTCCACGCACTCTACCGAGGCATAAAAGCTCTTGAGATCACAGCAGACATAGCACTTTTCCTTCACGCCCCGGTCACCCCCTTCTGCGTTTTGGCGACAAACTTCTCACATTGAAGATCCGTAAAGCTGGGTATCAACATCCCGACCGCCGTACATAATTCGGATCACCGTGACAGTTTTCTCTTGATGGTTTGGAATGTAGAACACAAGGTAGTTGTCTACCGGCATTACCCGCAGGTTTCGGCTGTGCCATGGCTCCCGGTCGTATACGCGGAACCGCTCCGGCATCTTGGACAGACTGAGGATGTTCTCCTCTAACCGGTTAAGCTGCCCTGTTGCGTTCTGTACCGACTGTAAGCTCACCGCGATATAACGGTAAATCGTCCGCAAGTCACGCTGTGCTTCTGGCGTCAGGGTTATCTGATAAATCATACAGCGAGTTCTCCACGGATATCGTCAAAGGCCTGTTTCGCCGGAATAGACTGACCCGCATTCATTTTGGAATAGCCTTTTTCCAGTTCGCTGTCAATCTGCTCCACAGTCATACGGCTGACATCCAGCGGATGTTCAGGCAGCTTCACCTCGAAAGGCAAGCCCCGCTGCAGGATAACCTGCTTGTAGAACATGGTGATAGCGTTGGACGCCGGAATACCCAGAGCGTTCAGGATCGCCTCTGCCTGCTCCTTCACCTCCGGTTCAATGCGTGCATACAGATTTGCAGACTTTGCCATATGAAAGACTCCTTTCGAGATCAGCTCAGTAATACTTATACCTTACTAGTTATAAGTATACTCGAACGTACGCACAAAAGCAATACATTTATCGAGTTCTACTGAGGTCACCATCTTCATTTTGTGCTATGACAGAAGCACCCATTCAGGTGGAAGGCCGCAAAGGAAAGGGCGGCGGAACCGCCGCCCTTTCCCTTGCGGCCTTCTGCTATAAAATCTGCACAATCTGTTCCCACATGAGAATGTGCTTGGCATCAATGGCTTTGTTGTCATGGTAGTGTCCAAACAGCCAGTAGTTGTATTGGGCATTGTCTTTGATCTCCTGGAGGAAGTCCGTCAGGTGGTCCGCCGCGTTGTGCCGGGAGAACTGGAGGGCAATGCCGGTGGGGGCGCAGTGGGTGAGGACGTAGTCCACCGCCCAGCCATGGGCGTACAGGTTTCGTCTGGCCTCCGCGTATTCCCCCTCTGAGGGCAGTTCCTCTTTCCACCAGGACAGATGGTCGATGCGGAACCGGGCCCGCTCTTTTCGCTGCAGTATCCGGTATTTCCGCTCGAAGTTGGGGTCGTCCAGGCTGAGGATCCCATCCTCGATATCGTGGGAGGCCGCCCCGCCCATGGTGAAGAAGGTAAACCCAGCCAGTTCATAGACCTGTCCCCGCATCAGGTGGAGCACATGGGGCCGGACGGACTGCACCCTGCCAACCTGCCAGAGCTCCACCGGGAATTGGGCCAAGGCGTCGTAGTTTTCGTTGTTCCCCGAGACGAAGGCCACGGTGAAGGGCAGCCCCTCCAGCCAGTCCAGGGCCTCATGATCCCGTTCATCCCCGAACCATACGCCTCCAAAGTCTCCCAGCTGGAGCACCACATCCTCCTTGGTGAGCTCCCGGCCCTCCGGGAAGTATTCCGGGCGGAACCGCTCGAAGTTTCCGTGGGTGTCGCCTGTAGCGAAGATCTTCATGCCGTGATACATCTCCTTTTGGGCTGATTGACTGACTGCTCGATCTCTCGGCCATCCCGGAAGGTCACCCGGATCTTCTCCCGGGAGAGCACCGTTACTTTCTCCAGCAGCTGGTGGATGACCTCCTCGTCCCACTCTGTCAGCGCCGCCGACATGTGCCCCATAGCGGCGGACACCGCCAACAGGCGTTTCTGCACCTGCCCCTGTTCCTGGTAGATATCCTCCATCCGGGCCTTTTTCTCTTTGAGCCGGGCGGTGGACTCGGACAGCTCCCGGAACCGATCCGTGTAGTCCGCACCGGGGGTGTCGGACGCCTCCGCCAGCAGGCTGTTGAACTGGCCGCTCAATTCCTCCAGGGCACGGTCGATGTCCGCAAGGCTCATGCTCTCCCCCAGCACCGGGGCCAGCTCCCACTCCATGACGGCGGCGAGCTGCCGGGCCAGGGTGTCGCGGTCCAGCATGACGGCGTTGACGGCGGCCAGGACGGCCTGCTGGAGCGGTTCCTCGTCCAGGGTGGGGGACTGGGTGCAGAACTTCTTCCCGTAGTCCAGCCGGCTGACGCACCGCCACACCGGGCGCTTGACCCCGTGCTGGGTCCACACGCACCGCCGGTAGGCTGTCCCGCACTCTCCGCAGAACAGCAGGTTGCTCAACACATACTTGCCGCTGTACTTGCCCCGGCCGGTGGGGGTGCTCTTTCTCGTGGCGCCCGCTTTGGCGTTCCGCCGGGCCATCTCCAACTGAACGGCGTCGAAGGTCTCCCGGCTGATAATACCCTCATGATGGTTCTGAATCAGGTATTTGGGGAGCTGCCCGGTGTTGGGAATGACCTTCTTGCTGATGCAGTCGGCGATAAATGTTTTCTGGAGCAGGACGTCCCCGCAGTATTTCTCGTTGGTCAGGATATGATATTCCCTTTCCTCTCAAGAATGTGAGTATACAAGGAAGGTGGCTACAAAAAATCCACGCTGTGGTACCTGGGCAGGCAATACAGCGTGGACGATTCCGACTTGATGAAAAACAGTTACGTAGAAGGAATTCAACTTTCCAAACTACCTTTCTCGGATGAAATGTTCTCTCCAATTTTCTCAGGCTTCATAAAATAAAAATGCAAAAAAAGCGTTGCAGCAAGCAGGTCTGCGCAGCCTCCAGGACTGGCCCAGTCACGGACGCACCGCTGGTTCAGCCGTGCTACCCGCCCAAGATCCAGCTGCTCCGCATCTAGGATTTCTCTGGCCGCCTGAGCCAGTTCATGCTGCTTCTTCTCCCCACAGCGCACAAAGAGATTGGAATCGTGGACGCAACACAACAGTTCCAGCAGGACAATGATACCGGCATCGTTGATGGAATATCCTTGTTGCAGAGCGCTCCGAAGGACAGGAAGTCCACAGTAAGCAATGCTGGGGTACCCAGCGGCCGCCTCGCCACGAATACCGGAATGGCCGGTGGCAGCATAAAAACGTTCGCCGCCGCTTCTGGCCGATGTGAGAGGAATCTTTCCCAGTTCTCGTTCAAATTCCGGCGTCACAATCTGGCTGCACAAACGCAACAGCCCAACCTCATCCACAGGTTCACCACGCCCGGAAAGCCAGCCCAGCCCGCCGCAGAATAACCCCAGGGTAAAAATAATCCCTTTGTGGGTGTTGACGCCCCTGGTGGCGGTATACATCTGCTGTTCTGCCTGGATACCTAGCCGCCTCAGATGGGGAAAGAGCGCTGGCGGAGCAAGACAGGAGGATGAGGCTCCTTCCAGATAGGACAAGCGGAAATATTCGGTTAAGGCTACCGAACTGTCCAAATAGGTGAAAAAATCCATATCAGCATGGGCTCCGCTGTCAAAGCGATCCACCAGACCCGGCTTGGGGGATACACTCACCTCATAGAGCAGGCTACGGGTGGCCTGCTGTGCCGCAAAGGCCGCCTCCTGTTCCAGAACCGCAGATTGCGCATTTGCAGTCATGGCCAACTACCTCCTATCTAAAAGGGCCGCACCGGCGAATGATGCGCGGTGCGGCCCAGCCTGCGGTGATCAGATTTACTCGACGACAGCCAGCACGTCGCCGCTACGAACCCGGTCGCCTTTCTCCACACGCAGCTCTACAACCTCGCCGGACATAGGGCAGGGGATGGGCTGCTCCATCTTCATGGCCTCCATAACCATCAAGACGTCCTTGACCTCCACATGGTCACCCTCATTGACTTTCACATCCACGATCATACCGGGAACACGTGCCTTGATTTCCATAACTGATAACCTCACTTTTTCAAAATTGATTTACCGCCGCTGCCCAGAGATGCCAGGACAGCGCGGGTGGAACACAAAACAGGGGCTGAACCGCCTTTGACCAGGATGGTGCCAGAGCCGGACAGCAGCTCCGCCAGCTTTCCATACCGCTCACTGCCCAGGGCCACCTCCGCGTCTATGCGCAGGCCCCATTTCTCCTCCAGCCGGCGCAGCAAACCGCCCAGAGCCGGGAGATCTGCGTCCTCTTGGGGCAGGAGCAGTACGTCTAGATCGGAACCGGCGTGGCAGTAGGGCAGACCCGTAACCGTCTCCAGGGCGGCGGAGCCGAACAGGCCCGCCGCGGCCCCATACCGGGGTGCCTGACGGAGCAAGTGCGCCATCAGGCGGCTGAAGGGCAAAGAGCCTTCTGCGCACATTTCCGCCGCCTGTACGGCGGAAATGGCCTGCGTTACCCCGTCCAAAGGCACCTGTGAGGCCATGCGCCATCGCCCGCCGTCCCGCCGGATGGGGAGAGATACCCCCACAGGAATCAGTTCCCCGGGGGCGGCCCGCCGCCGGGTGATCACAGGGATGCCGCGGAATCGCTCCCAAACCGCCTCCCAGGCGGCGGGATCGGGGTAGACGGTCTCTCTGCGGAGCCAGAGGGACTCCTCCCCGGCTCTGGAGAGGCGGAGCAGCGTATGGCGGCGCGGAATTTCTGTCAGCATTTCTTCCTCCAGACCGGATCGGTCTTGGCCTGCCGCTGGTACTGCCGCTGGGCCTGTGCCAGCGTGTCCAGCATGCGGGTGGCCTCCGGGCCCTCCAGCTCCAGCAGGGGCGGGCCGCCGGGCGGCCCCACCGTCAGCCGCGTCCGCTCCGCCCCACAGATATAATCTGGGGATACCCGGACGATGCGGGACTTGATGCGAAGGATGGTGCGGGCTGTGCGGAGCGCCGTCTCCCGGCTGGAGACATTCCCTGCCAGCAGGGTGGTCTCCAGCTCCAGGGAGGAACGAACCTTGGTGTTGGTGCAGATGGCGCCCTCCGGGTTCAGTGGGTGCGCCCCCAGTCGGAAACAGTCTCCCGTGG
Organism: uncultured Eubacteriales bacterium; assembly: GCA_949289455.1. GTDB lineage: Bacteria > Bacillota > Clostridia > Oscillospirales > Oscillospiraceae > Flavonifractor. The sequence continues at coordinate 24,742 of CASEOA010000012.1, read as the reverse complement.
GGAGTCCGCCCACCAGCAGGTGGTGCCTGTCCGCATCCTCCGGATCCCAGCACAGGGTGATATCTGACCGCAGGGGGGCTCCGTCCAATACCAGCCAGCCAAACTCCTGGCAGCCGTACAGATCGTGAACCCGCGCGCCGGGTAGCCTAGCGGCCTCATCAGCCAGCTCCGGATCCAGCGGGGTGCCGGCGGCAATGAGCACCAGGTTCTCCGGCAGCTCACGGGACAGGCCCAGCCGACGTGCGTCCTGCAGAGCTGCCCGCAGGAAGGAGGATTCCCCCACCACAAAGCGGGCACCGCTGCACAGCTCGGCCAGCAGCGCATCCCGGGAGGGGCGCAGGATGAAGCGGGCCTTCGAGCCATACTCCTCCAGGGCCTGCCGGCTGAATACATTGACCAGCGGCGGGTAGGTCACCAGCAGCTCCGCGCCCCGGGGGACACCGCACCGCTCCAAGGCTCGGACACCTGCCGCCGCGCGGTCAGGAAGCTCCTGCCAGGTGACGCCCACTGGGGTCTGGAATGCGGTGGTACCTGTGGTAAAGGTCGTATAGGCCAGGTTCAGCGGGGTGTGGAGTTCCTCGATCACATGAGCCGCCGTGGGGCCGGCGATGCCCTTGTCCGCCAGGGTGCGGCGGGGCATCTCGGCCAGGAGCGGGCCCGTGCCGAACTCCAGCAGGGCCCGGCGCAGCTCCGCTCCGGCACCCATGTCAGGCGAGATAGGAGGAGGATACCGCGGCAAACTCCTCCGCCATCCGGCGGAGCACCTCCGGACGGGTTGTCCGCCCGCCCCGCTCCGCGCCCAGAGCGCCCCGGCTCCAGGGGCCGGTCTGCTCATAGTGCCCCTCGCGCTTCAGGGCCTCCACCAGCTCCACATGCCGGGCCAGGGCGTCCCGCATGCCCTCCGGGGCGGGGACGATCTCCTCCACGCCGCCCAGGCGGTAGAAGAAATCCACGCCGGCGGCGAACACCGGGCTCTCCTGGGAGAGCTCCTCCAGCCGCTCGATGTCCATTTTGGTGATGCGGGAGATGCTGGTCAGGGGCATCACATGGATCATGGTGCCGCACTCCTTGGGCAAGGCCAGGATGTGATCCGCCTGAAGGCCGTGGCACAGGAACGCGCCGCTGATGGCCCGGCCGATGACCATGGCGATCACCGCATGGCCCGCCTTCCGCGCCTCCGCCAGGGCCAGCTGATAGGCGCCGGTGGCCTTGTTCATGCCGAAGATCTCCTCCACCTTGCCGGGACCGTTGCCCGGGGTGTCCACAATCAGCAGCAGGGGCCGCTTTTCTCCCACGGGTTTGTCCCGGTCTGCCAGAATGGATTCGTAGACGGCGGAGGCCATCTTATAGGCTTCCTCCATACCGATGACGCCGAAATAGACCACTGGGAAACGGGGGTTGACGGCCTGGGCGTCATTGGCCAGGATGGTGACGGGTCTGCCGTTGAGGCTGGCGGTGCCCACCACGGCGCCGGGGCCGTAGCCCTCCGGCACCTGGACGTTGCCCACTTGGTTTTCCGCAAAACTGTCGGGATCCACAATCATGGAGATTGCATCCCGGCCGCGACCGATCATTGATTCCATGTCAACGTACCTCCTTGGGGCGGCGGTGTACCACGCGCAGGAACTCCGCTGTCTCCAGTTCGGGCAGCTGCTCCGGATGCTCGTTTCCGTAGTAGCGCCACACGTCTTTGGCATCGCCGGGGTTCAGCTCCACGGCCAGGGCCACCAGATCCATCTGCTCCTTTACCAGCTGATAGGAGCCAATGCGGCGGCAGGCGCACACCTTTTCATAAGGCTGGGCCAGCAAGTCACACAGGGCCCGCCGAAAACCCATTATCGTGTCCTCTACCAAAATATTGCAGTCCTGCATGATGTATTTGTGCTTGCCACCGGTGGTGCGGGAGACCAGGGACTTATCAGAGGCGTCAAATTCCTCCTTGCCCATCTCCTGCTCGATCACCTCCGGGCCGGTCAAGCCCAGACGTCCCAGGGGGCTCATGATGATGGCGTCTGTAGCGGCAGCTACAAAGCCCATACCGCCGAAGCACCCTACCTTGCTGCCGATGAGGGAGATCACCGGCAGTTTGCCCTTGGTGTCCTGGATCATATCCATCACTTCCGCATGGGCCAGCAGGCCGGCATTAGCCTCATGCAGGCGGACGCCGCCGGTCTCGAAGGAGATCACCACCGCCGGGCGGTATGCATCCAGATCGTCCGGGTGCTTTTCTGCAGCGGCCTTGTAGGCATCCAGGGCCAGGCGGAAAATGCCAACCATTTTGGCTCCGTGAACTTCACCGACCGCGCCGCCGATGAAGCGTCCCTCCTGGGAGATTACAAAGACCGGACGGGTTCCGATGCGTCCCACACCGGTGACCACGCCGTCGTCGAAGCTCACCGCCTCGCCCAGGGCAGGGAGGTGAGGGCTGGTCATGCGATCCTGGGGGCCAAGAAGCTCTGTAAAGCTCCCCTCGTCCACCAGCCAGTTGGCCCGTTGTCTGGCATTGGCCTCCAGAAAGCTCATCTTCTGTCCATTTCCATAGCTCATGCTGGCTCGCCTCCTCTGGCCTCCTGCAGGGCCTGCTTCAGGCGGAGGCTGACGATAAACGGAGTGGCGTTGTTGTCGTTGATCTCCAGTTCCAGATCCCCGCAGCCGCTCTCCTGGACAAAACGGGCCAGCACCTTGTCCCACACCTGGTCAAAGCCGCGCACCGGGGTGCAGACCTTGACGGTGACTTTGCCCTGCTGCTCCCTTCGGGTCAGGAGCACTTCCATGTCGCCGGAGCCCACCACGCCGCTGTGGAACCACTCCATCGGGATAGTGGCACCCGGCGTTCCTTCATAGGAGAATTCCAAATGCTGTAATGCCATGGTACATCCCCCTCCTTACCAATTTTTGAATTTACCCGGGGGCTGATACAGCCCGCCGGACCACTTGACCAGATCCCTGACGTTCTTTGCCGCCAGCAGGCTCCGGTTGGCCCTGGCCGGGTCGATGCCCAAATCCTCCGGGGTTTTGACGATCCCGTCGGCCCGCAGGGCCCGGGTCTCCTCGGGATCGGCCTTGAGGCCAACCTTGGTATAGCCGGCCACCGCCCGGATGGCCGCCCGGCGCTCCTCCAGGCTGCGGCACTTGTGCAGATAGGCGATGCCCTCCTCTGTGACGATGTGGGTCAGATCGTCGCCGTAGATCATCACCGGGGGAAGGGCCAGACCGGCCTTCTCCTTCAGCTCCCAGGCGTCCAGCCGCTCCACAAAGCCGGGGGCCATCTTCTCCCGGAAGGTCTCCTGGAGCTGCACCACCAGGCGCTTGCCCCGGGGCATGCCGCCCAGGGTGGCCGCCGCCATGCCGGACTCCGCGCCGCACTTGAGCCACGCCCCGCTGGCGTGCCGGCGGCCATGGGGGTCACAGCCCATGTTGGGCGCCCCGCCGAAGCCGGCGATACGGCTGGCGGTGGCGGTGGAGCTGTTGCCGTCCTCGTCGATCTGCAGGGTGCCGCCGATGAACAGATCCACGGCGTAGTGGCCGGCGATCTGGGCGTAGGTGCGGTTGGAACGGGGGCTGCCGTCCGGGCCCACGAAGAACACGTCGGGCCGGGCCTTCACATACTCCTCCATGCCCAGCTCACCGCCGAAGCAGTGGATATTCTTGACCCAGCCGCTCTCGATGGCGGGGATCAGGGTGGGGTGGGGATTGAGGGCGAAGGAGGTGCAGATTTTCCCCTTCAGCCCCAGCTCCTCGCCGTAGGTGGGCAGCAGCAGCTCAATCGCCGCCGTGTCGAAGCCGATGCCGTGGTTGACGGTCTGGACGCCGTACTCGGCGTAGATGCCCTTAATGGCCATCATGGCCCGGAGGATCTGGGCGTCGGTGATCAGCGCGGGATCCCGGGTAAACAGGGGCTCCAGGTAGAAGGGGCGGGGCGACTGTACCACGAAGTCCACCCAGTCCCCCGGGATGTCCACCCGGGGAAGATGGTCAACCACCTCATTGACCTGGGCGATCACAATGCCCTGCTTGAACTTGGTGGCCTCCACGATGACGGGGGTGTCCTCCGTGTTGGAGCCAGTGTAGAGGTTGCCGTCCTTGTCCGCCTGATAGGCAGCCACCAGGGCCACCCGGGGGATCAGATCGATGAAATACCGGCCGAAGAGCTCCAGATAGGTGTGGATGTCCCCCAGCTTTACCTTGCCCTCCTGCACGGCCTGGGCCAGTTTTCCGGCCTGGGCGCCGGAGTAGGAGAAGTCGATCTTCTCCGCAATGCCCTTCTCAAAGAGCTTGGTGTGGCTGTCTAGGGCGATGGAGGACTGTACCATATGCAGTCCGTGTACCTTCTTAGGATCTACCCGGCACAGCCGCTCGGCCAGAAAATCGGCCTGCTTCTGGTTGTTTCCCTCAAGGTTGATCTTGTCGCCGGGACGGATGACGGCCTCTAACAGCTTTACCACGTCCTTGGCGCGCACAAGCTTGCCAGGGCCTACGATTTCCTCTGCGGCAGCCAGACGCTGGGCGGTATCCTGCCGCAGGGTGTCCCATTGACGCTGTTGTGTCTCTTGCATTGCAATGACTCCTCTCTATGCGCCGCTGCGGGTCAGCCCACCATGCCGATGGTGGTGACGAACACGCCTGCCGCAATGGCGCTGGTAATCACACCGCAGATGTTGGCACCCATGGCCACAGGCAGGATGATGGCGAAGGGGTTCTCATCCTGAGCCGCGTGCTGGGCCAGCTTGGCGGTGGTGGGCACACAGGACACGCCGGCGATGCCGATGACCGGGTTGAAGTTCTTTTTCTTGATCAGGTACATCACCCAGCCGCCTACCAGGCCGCCCACACCGGAGATGGCCAGGGCCAGGATGCCCAGGATCAGGATCTTGATGACGGCGGTGTCCAGCAGGGTGGATGCCTCGCACAGGATGCCCAGGGTGAGGCCCAGGAAGAAGGTGGAGAAGTACAGGATGCCCTTTTCCAACAGCTCCTGGAAGGGGAGAATTTCCGCCTCTTTGACAGCCACGCCGATGAAGAAGGAGAGGATCAGGGGAGCGGCCATGGGCAGCAGCAGGCAGAGCACGCCGCACACCACCACGCAGAAGATGAACTTGGTCTTCTGAGGTACCTCGGGGGGATAGACTTCCACGTCAATGCCGCGGTACTTCTTGGGCACCAGCAGGCGGATCAGGTAAGGGTAGCCGCCGTAAGTAAGGCTCAGATATAGGTACGCGATGATGGAGATGGGGACGAACAGCTCCGGGGCCTGGATCAGGGAGGTGAACAGCACCATGGGGCCGTCGGCGCCGCCGATAGTGGCTACCGCAGCCGCCTGCCCAGGCTCCAGACCGAAGCCCATGCCCACCGCCAGGGTGACGAAGGTACCCAGCTCGGCAAACAGGGCAATGGTGATGCTGGTCCAGGGCTTGGCCAGCAGGAAGCTGATCTCACTCTGGGCGCCGATACCCATGAACACCAGGCAGGCGATGAGCCCGTTGGAGAACATGAAGTTATAGATGGGCTGGAAGCAGTTGACCTGCAGGATGTTCATCAGCTCCGTAGGATCGCTGACCAGGGGATCCAGCAGCAGGGTGCCGATGGAGCCGTCACTGAGGAAGAGCACGCCGGCGTTGACGCAGATCATGCCCAGCCCCATGGGGACCATGATGAGGGGCTCCAGCTTGCGTGTGAAGCCCATGTAGGCCAGAATAAAGCCTGCCACGATCAGAACGATGCGGGCGATGGCGATGGCCGGCTCCTGGGCCAGCATCGTGCCGATGCCCGGGAAGAGGGTTGTCAGCAGTTCCATGGTCAGCCCTCCTTCCTGCCGCCGGTACCCTTCTTATGGGAACGGCTCATAAACGCATTGATGGCCACAATGATGGCAATCACCACATACGAGATCACTGCGGTTAATCCGTATGCGAACAGGGAATAGGTGATGGGACTCATGATTGATCTCTTACCTCCATTCTGTCTGCAGCAGGAACGGGCCTGCCGCGGAGGGAGCCGCAGCCCCGCCGGAGACATTCCGGCGGCTTCTCTCACACTCGACGAACTCATATGGCTTCGTGTCTCCCGTGTGTTCCAACATACTCTCGATCTCTCTATGAAAAAAGGACAGAGCCTTTTTTCAGATGTTCATGACGCCCAGGCCGCAGCGCTGGTGGCTGGTGATGGGGTGGATGGCCGACTCCCCGAACATGGCCACCGCGATCCAGTGGTGCTCCCGGACGATGGCGATCTTCACCGCCAGATTGGACTCGGAGGAGGTGTTCACAATGGTGCCGTGCTTGGCCTCCTCCGCAGCGTGGATCAGGGCATGGACCTCATGGGGCTCCTTCTCAATCACCCCCACGTTTAGCGCGGCGCCGAATACCGCCCGGCTGACCTTCTCCTGAAAGTCCCGCTTAGTATTGCCGCCCACCTCAGTCACCACAAATCGGAGCCCTGCCTGCGCATAGCGCCGCTTTAACTCCTCCTCCTCCGCCAGCGTCCGTGTCATGGCCAGGCGCAGAGCATTGAAGCCCACCCCGTTCTGGCTGAGGGGCAACGCCTCGTCCGTAAAGATGTCCTCCGGCATGTGCCTCACCTCCCGCTGCTGTCTTGGACGCTTATTACGATAGTCGAATGGGGAGGGCAAAACAATCACAAATCTCCACAAAAACCGATCCGGCTTTTTAGGGACACTTTCCGCCCCGCTGGTGCTACAATCCTGTATGTAAAAGTAGATCTGGTGCGGGCATCCAAGGAAGGGCCGCCGGAGATCTCTGCTTGGGAGGTAATCTGTGAAATCATACAATCCGATTCTGTTTGACTTGGACGGCACCCTGACGGACCCTGGGGAGGGAATCCGGAATTCCGTGGCCCACGCCCTGCGCTATTATGGGATCCAGATGAGCACGGCGGAGCTGAACCGCTTTATCGGCCCGCCTCTGGCGGAGGGCTTCCAGAAGTTCTGCGGATTTTCTGTCGGTCAGGCCGCCGAGGCGGTGGAGCACTACCGAGAATATTATCGGGAGAAGGGCATGCTGGAAAACCGGGTCTACGACGGGATTCCGGAGCTGCTGTCCCGCCTGCGGCAGGTTGGGAAGATCCTGGCCGTGGCCACCTCCAAGCCGGAGGTGTTCGCCCGCCAGATTCTGCGTCACTATGGGCTGGACAATGATTTCCAGGTGATCGCCGGCAGCGAGCTGGACGGCAGCCGCAGCAAAAAGCACGAGGTCGTCGCCTACGCCCTCTCTCAGTGCCCGCTGCCCGCCGGCGGAAGGGCCGTCCTGGTGGGAGACCGTTGGCACGACGTGGAGGGGGCACGGCAGGCCGGCATCGACGCTGTCGGCGTCACCTTTGGCTATGGAAGCGAGCAGGAGCTTCTCTCCGCCGGAGCCCCGGCCATCGCCCACTCCGTGGCGGAGCTGGAGCAAATACTTTTATCTACATACTGAATACCGAAATACGGAACAGGAGGAATTCATAACTATGAACCACGAGGAAATGCTGACCCTGATCAAAACCCGCCGTAGCTACCGCTCCTACCGGCCAGACGCCGTGCCGGAGGACGTGCTGGACAAGGTGCTGGAGGCGGGCACCTATGCCCCCACCGGCGGCGGACGCCAGTCCCCGGTAATCATCGCGGTGCGGGATCCCAGGCTGCGGAGCGCGCTTTCCGCCATGAATGCGGAGATCATGGGAGGGGATTCCGACCCCTACTACGGCGCGCCGGTGGTGGTGCTGGTTCTGGCCGAGGGGAACACCTTCGTGGAGGACGGCACCTGCGTTCTGGAAAACCTGATGCTGGCCGCCCACGCCATGGGGCTGGCCACCGTGTGGGTCCACCGGGAGCGGGAGATGTTTGACAGTGAGAAGGGGAAAGCACTGCTACGGGAGTGGGGACTCCCGGAGACGCTGCGGGGCGTGGGCGCCGTGGCGCTGGGCTATGCCGCCCAGGAGCCGGCCGAGGCGGCCCCCAGGAAGCAGAACTATATCGTCAAGCTTTAAAATGGCGCAAACAGGGCGGGGCCCTTCCGTTTCGGAAGGACCCCGCCCTGTTTGTGCTGATATCTATGTACTTATTTGCCGCCCAATTCCTCCCGCTGCCGCTTCTGGAAGTCGTACAGATAGAGGGCCAGCTCCACCTCGAAGCGGTCCGTGGCCTTGCGGAAATCGGCCCCGGTGAGCTCCTGCACGTTCTTCAGCCGGTAGGCCACGGTGTTGTAGTGGGTAAACAGCTCCTCGCTCATCCGCTTGACGTTGCCGAAGTTGTCGAAATAGGAGGACAGAGTCCTCAGCAGTTCGGCGTTGCGGGGGTGGGAGGCGTCCACCAGCTCCCCCAGCTTCTCCCGGACAAAGTGGTCGATCTCCGCCTCGGTATCCTTGGCGTAGATCAGGCGCAGCACGCCCAGATCCTCAAAGCGCAGCAGGACACCGTCTCGGCCGGCGGCGGCACGCAGGGCGATCTCCGCCTCCCGCCGGCTGAGGATCAGGCCATCCAGGCCGGTGTGGGGCCTGCCGCAGCCGCCGGTGAGGCGCAGGGCCGGATATTCCCGTGTCAGGGAGCGGAGATACTCCGGGAAGCGGGCGGAGAGGTGGTTGAGATCCACACTGTTGGCCGGGGCGCTCATCATCACCAGGAAGCCGTCCACCAGGGGGAGCAGCCGGGGAGAGAGGGCCAGGTTGGTGAGCATGGAGAGCAGGTCGCTGGTCAGCAGGGTGCGCTGGAACTCCACCGCATAGTGGCCGCCGGAGGCGTCCTGCTCCACCACCTCCAGCTGGAGCAGCATGTGGCTGTACTCCAGGTTCAGGCCGTATTCCGCGGCCCGCAGGCGCTCGGAGCCCTCGTCGGTGATCGGGTCGGAGAAGATGTGCCGCAGATAGGCGATAAAGCCGTCGTCACTGCGCTCCTGCACGGAACGCTCCCGGGAGATCTCCAGGGGGATGGTCTGGAGGATCTGGTGCAAAATGTCGTTCTGGAGGTAGGTGCTGTGGTCAAAGCTGTAGAGGTATAAATAGCCGAAAGAGTGCCCGCCTACCTCCAGCTCGTGTACCCGGGCATTGGCAACCACCGCGCTGATTGCCTTCTCCTGGGAAAGGACGCCCAGTACATTCTGATCTCTCTTGGCAACAGCCAGGGCCTTGCGATGGTTGATGTTGTCCAGGATCAAAACAGAGGTTCCGGCCAGCTCGGAGATCATCCGGGCGATGTCCGGAAGACCCGCCCCCTCGATGATGGTGCGGGTGAGCATCTCATTGACCTGGAGGGTGCTGCGCAGCAGGGCGGTCTGGCGGCGCAGCAGCTCGTCGGAGACGCCTTTGGTCAGCTCGGAGAGCTGAACCTCGGCGGGTAATTCCAAAAGTGGAAGCCCATAGGCATCGGCCTGCTCCACCATGAAGGGCGGGATCTCCTTGAGGTACTGGGCCGGCTTGATGCAGACGGCGGAGATCCCCTTTTCCGCCAGATTGGGGAGGAAGGCCCGCACCGCTTTCGGATCATCGTGGATGGCATAGCAGGTGGTGGCCATCAGTTCCCCCTTGCTGAGCCATTTGTAATACTCCGGCGTGTCGCTTAGGTTGATGCCCTCCACAGTTCGGTTCAGACCTGCGCTTCCGCCCAGCAGCCTGGCGCCGTGGAGCACCGGAAGGCTGATGACCTCGGACACCTCCGGAAAGTATGAAATCTCCTCAATCTCTGTCATGATACCCATCTCCTGCGCTGGAAAAATTCTGACAAAATTATAAAAGTGCATTTGTAAAATGTCAATATAGAACCGTCCAATACCGGCTTCTATAATGTGGATTGTAACAAGGCAAAGGAAAATTCAACTGGAAATAACCACAACCGGAGGTGATGTGCGGCGGGAACTGCCGCCGGGTTTTGACTGTCGGAACCACACCGGAACGATGGGAAATGGGAGGTGCAGGGATGCCGGTCAGAGCGATAAAAATCTGTGCGTCGCTGTGGCGCTCCCTGGATCAGGAGCCGTGCCCCGCATCGCTCCACTCCGCCTTTCAGCACGCCGCCAACCTGTCTGCCGGCGCCGGGATGCTCACCTTGCTTTCCCCCGGAAAGGGGCTGCAACCGGGCTCAGTAGTGCTGGAGCGGGCGATGGACTTCTCCCGGCTGGGTGCGTATTCTCTGACCGTTGGGCGGGACGGCATTTTCGCGGATCGCGCCAAGCTGATCTCGTTTCAGCAGGCGCAGAGGCTGGAACTGTGGCTCGACGAGGCCCTTCCACTGCCAGGGAGTGAGCGACCCGTTCTGGACTTTCTCTCCGGACGCCGGGGCACCGGGCTGGTTTGTCTGGCTTTTCAGGAGGTGGATAACCCCTGGGCCGAATTTCTGTCCCCTAGGCTGCTGGCCTTCCGACGGGTGGTCTGGACTGACGGAGCCGACGGGGCGCGCCAGGCGGCGCGCCGGATCGCCGGTTGTGGGCCCGGCCTGACCCCCTCCTCGGACGACTGGCTGTGCGGCTACCTGGCCGCCCTTCCGTCTGCTTTTCGGAGGGATGGAACGGCCGCTCTCCTGGCGGAAACGGCGGCGGAAGCCACCAACGACATCAGCGCAAACCTGCTCCGCTGGGCGGGGAAAGGGTATTTTTCCGAGGACATCCTGGCGTTGAAGCGTTGCCTCTGCTGCGGCGGCGGGGAGGCGGAACGGTTAACCGCGATGGAGCGGGTGGCTAGCTTCGGGAGCAGCTCTGGATGTGATTTTCTGACAGGCTTCTATTTTGGACTTCTGGACACCAATTTAACTGGAGGGAAACGACTTGAAGAAACTTGAGGTTCGCAAGAACACGTACTACGACTCGGTGACCCTGATGATCATCTCCAAGGAGGTCAAGACTGTGGACGGGGTCAACGAGGCGCTGGTGGGCATGGGCACCGACCTGAACCAGGAGCTGGTAAAGGCCCTGCACCTGGCAACCCCCGGCTTTGAGGAGGTCACCGCCAACGACTTCTTTGTGGCCGCCGACTGCGACAGCGACGAGGCCTTTGCCGCCGCTGTGGCCAAGGTGGATGAGCTGCTCAGCAAGAAGGCGTCCAAGGGCAAGAGCGACTACTTCCCGCCTACGCTGGAGGGCGCGCTGAAGGTCAACCCCGATCTGAACATGGCCATCATCTCCGTGCCCGGCCGTCACGCCGCCGGTGTGGCGCAGAACTGCCTGGACCACAACATCAATGTGATGCTGTTCAGCGACAACGTGACCATCGAGGAGGAGAAGGAGCTCAAGGAGAACGCCGCGGCCAAGGAGCTGCTGATGATGGGCCCCGACTGCGGCACCGCCATCATCAACCATGTCCCCCTGGCCTTCGCCAACGTGGTCAAGAGCGGCGACATCGGCATGGTGTGCGCCTCCGGCACCGGCGCCCAGGAGGTGTCCTGTATCATCGACCAACTGGGCGGCGGTATCTCCCAGCTGCTGGGTACCGGCGGCCGGGATCTGCGCAAGGAAATTGGCGGCACCATGATGAAGCTCTGCCTGGATGCGCTCATCAACGATCCCAAGACCAAGGTCATCGCCATGGTCTCCAAGCCCCCCGCACCTGAAATCGCGGCCCAGATCCTGGATCAGGCAGCCGCCGGCGGTAAGCCTGTGGTGGTTTGCTTCATCGGCGGCGACCCCACCGAGATCGAGAAGCGGGGCCTGGTGGCGGCCTGCTCCCTGGAGGACTGCGCCCACAAGGCCGTGGCCCTCTCCAAGGGCGAAACGCCGGAGACCTTCGACACCTTCTCCATGGGCGTCCAGCAGGCCGAGCAGATGGCGGCTGCCGAGGTGGCCAAAATGGCTCCTACCCAGAAGTACATTCGCGGTCTCTATACCGGCGGCACGCTCTGCGACGAGGCCATGAAGCTGCTCATCGGCGAGCTGGGCCACATCCAGTCCAACATTCCCCTGAACCCGGAGGACAACCTGGAGAACGCCCGCACTGCTGCGTCCGTCCGCCACACCTTCTTAGATTTCGGCGACGACGCCTTCACTGTGGGCCGTCCCCACCCCATGATCGACCCCTCCCTCCGCGCCGAGCGGGTGGTACAGGAGGCGTCCGACCCCGAGGCGGCTGTGGTTCTGGTGGACTGTGTGATCGGCTACGGCTCACATGAGGATCCCGCCGCCGACTTGGCTGACGCCATCCGGGCGGCCAAGGCCGAGGCCTCCAAGAACGGCCGTCATCTGGCCGTGGTGGCCTCTGTCTGCGGCACCGAGGGCGACCCCCAGAGCCGTTCCGCCACCCAGATGAAGCTGGCGGACGCCGGGGCCATCGTCCTGCCCACCAACGCCCAGGCCACCCGCTTCGCGCAGCTGATCCTGCGCAGACTGTAATCCGTCAGGAGGTTTGGAAATGAGCAAGGTTAACGAGCTGTTTGAACAAAAACTGAACGTAGTCAACTTCGGCATCGAGTCCTTCTATCAGGATCTGGTCAAGCAGGACAAGCCCGCCGTCCACGTGGACTGGAAGCCCATCGCCGGCGGAGACAAGAAGATTGCCGGCTATCTGCGCAAGCTGAAGCAGCCGGAGCTGTATGAGAAGATCCAGGCGGCCAACCAGGAGGCTCTCTCCCGCATCCTGTCCGCCCAGCCCGTGCTGGTGGGCATGTCCACCGCCGGCGAGGCCATCCCCGGCATGACCCCCACCACCATTCTCCACGCCGGCCCGCCGGTGACCTGGGAGAACATGTGCGGCCCTGTCCGGGGCGCTGTGATGGGCGGCCTGATCTACGAGGGCCTGGCCAAGGACCTGAAGGAGGCGGAGGAGCTGGCCGCCAGCGGGAAGATCACCTTCTCCCCCTGCCACCACCACAACGCGGTGGGCCCCATGGCAGGCATCGTCACCTACTCCATGCCCGTGTGGCACGTGGTGAACAAGACCTTCGGCATTGACGCCTACTGCACCATGAACGAGGGCCTGGGCAAGGTGCTCCGCTTCGGCGCCTGCGACCAGGAGGTGTTTGACCGCCTGCATCGGATGCGGGAGGTGTACTACCCCGTACTGAAGGAGGCCCTGGAGCTCCACGGCGAGATCGACCTGAAGGTCATGATCGCGCAGGCTCTCCAGATGGGCGACGAGGGCCACAATCGGAACAAGGCCGGCACGTCCCTGCTCCTGCGGGAGATCGCCCAGGACATCTACAACACCCACTTCCCCAAGGAACAGCAGGCGGCCGCCTTCAAGTTCCTCAACGACAACGACCACGTGTTCCTCAACCTGACCATGCCCGCCTGCAAGAGCACCATGGACGCCATCTTCGACATTCCCTACAGCACCGTGGTGGCCACCATGTGCCGCAACGGCACGGAGTTCGGCATCCGCATCGCCGGCCTGGGCAAGGATCAGTGGTTCACCGCCCCCTCGGAGTTCATCCGCGGCCTCTACTTCCCCGGCTTCACCGAGAAGGACGCCAACCGGGACGTGGGCGACAGCTGCATCACCGAGACTACCGGCATCGGTGGCTTCTGCATGGCTGCCTCTCCCGCCATTGTCCAGTTCGTGGGCGGGCAGGTGCAGGACGCCATCAACTACTCCTCCCAGATGTATGAGATCACCGTGGGCGAGGGCAATGCCTACAAGATCCCCGTCCTGGACTTCCGGGGCAGCGCCACCGGCATCGACATTATGAAGGTCATCGAGACCGGCATCCGTCCCATCATCAACACCGGCATCGCCCACAAGGACTACGGCGTGGGACAGATCGGCGCCGGTCTGGTCAATCCCCCCGAGGGCTGCTTCACCAAGGCCATCGCCTCCTGCGCCGAGGCCTGGGGTTGAGCATATTCCACTCATTCACAAACCAAACCGCTTAAAACAAATGGAGGTATTCTTATGAGCAAGTGGTCTGACATCAAAATGTACGATCTCACCATCCCCCTGGGCATCAATACGCCCCCCTGGCCCACCTATGAGCCCCTGCAGATGAAGTTCTTCAAGCGCCTGGCCCCCAACGGCGCCAACGGCCAGCTGATCACGCACTCCAACCACGTGGGCACCCACCTGGACGGCCCTCTGCACTTTGACACCGCCGGCCGCGACATCGCCTCCCTGGAGCTGACCAAGCTCTGCGCCCCCGGCGTGGTGGTGGATCTGCGGGATCAGATGGAGGACTTCGGCATCTACACCGCCGAGGACATCGAGAAGCGGGTAGAGGTCAAGGAAGGCGACATCCTGATCATCAACACCGGCTATCACATCTACGGCTGGGACTCCCCCACCGCCGATGAGCGCCGCTATATGCTCCGCCACCCCGGCCCTTCTCTGGACTTCATCCAGTGGGTCCGCGAGAAGAAGATCAAGTGGATCGGCGTGGACTGCGGCTCCGCCGACCACCCCATGAACACCAAGATCCGTGACTGGGAGCCCATGGAGGCTGAGAAGTGCGACAAGATCTTCCAGGAGCGTTACGGCAAGACCCTCAACGAGGTCTACCCCTGGCCGGAGCACTACCAGGCCATGCACATCGAGCTCTTCTGCAAGCCCTACGAGGCCATCCACGCCGAGTGCCTGGGCGGCGACATCGACAAGCTGTCCAACAAGCGCGTGGTCATCGGCTGCTTCCCCTGGCGCCTGGTGGAGGGCGAGAGCTGCATCAGCCGCATCGTGGCCTTTGACGGGTTCGACGACGTGTAAGCCGGAATCCGGATAGACTGTAATACCCGAACCTCCAGAATACCATACCCAAATCCCGCATGAGGAAAGCCCAGGGCGACAGTTTCATAATGCTGTTCCCTGGGCTTTCTGCATTGCAAACGCCAGAAATTAGAGAGAAATGGAGGAAAAACTGTGAAAAAGATCCCAACCGGATACACGCTGAACGAGTGCCCGCCCGTCGGCGAGTCCATCCCCCTCAGCCTCCAGCAGATTGTCGTTCTGGTATTCAACGTACTGCCCGTGCCCCTGCTCATTGGCAGCGGCGTGGGACTGAGCGCGTCAGAGATCACCATTCTGGTGGCCGGCTGTCTGCTGGTCACCGGTATTGCCACCATTATCCAGACGATCGGCTTCGGCCCGGTGGGCGCCCGGTTGCCCGTCCCCCTGGAGTGCAGCTTCGTGTTCGTGGCCCCCGGCATCGCTTTGGGCTCTCAATATGGGCTGGCGGCTTATACCGGTGCCTGCCTGGTGGGCAGCATTGTCACCGTCGTGCTCTGGACGGTGTTCCATAAGCAGCTTTCTCATATTTTCAAGCCCTATATCACCGGTTCCGTGGTCACGGCTCTGGGCCTGAGTCTCTGCGGCGTGGGCATCGGCTATTGTGCCGGCGGGGACGGCTCCGCCGACTACGGCGACCCCATCAACCTTTTCCTGGCCGCAGGCACGATTATCATCATGCTGGTGCTGAACCACTACGGCCGGAAGAATTTCCTCTCCAAGGCATCCCCCCTGATTGCCATTGTGGTGATGTCCTGCGTGGCCGCCGCCTTTGGGAAGCTGGATCTCTCTGGTATTGCCAGCGAGCCCTGGTTCCGCGCCCCTCAGCCTCTGCACTTTGGCCTGGAATTTGAGCTTGGCCCCACGGTTACCATCACGGTGCTCTGCTTCTTCGCGCTGGTAGAGCTCATGGGCGACCAGGCCACGGCGGCCATGCTGGCACAGAACCGCCTGGCCAACAGCAAAGAGACCCGGGGCGGTATTCTGGCCCAGGGCATCGGCAGCATCCTCTCCACTCTGTTCAACAATGTGCCCGTGATCTCCGGCAGCGCCAACATCGGCCTGTGCGGCGTTTCCGGCGTCACCAGCCGCTATATTACCGCTATCGCCGGTGTCGTGGTTGCCCTGTGCGGCCTGTGCCCCAAGCTGTGTGCCGTGTTCTCCGCCATTCCTGAGCCCGTGCTGGGCGGCGTGGCCCTGACTGCTTTCGGCACCATTCTGGTGTCCGGCATGACCGTGATCATGAGCAGCAAGCTCACTCCCCGCACCACCACCATCGTGGGCGCCTCCCTGGCCGTGGGCATCGGCTTCAGCATGACCGCCAACGCCCTGGCCGCCTTCCCCTTCTGGGTGTCCACCATCCTCAGCGGCGTGCCTGGAACGGCCATTACTGCGGTCGTGCTCAGCCTGATCCTCCGGGAGGACAAGGGGGAGAAGGCGGAGGCCGCCAATCAGTAAGCCAGCCGCAGCCAGCGGACAGGAGGAAAAACACAGATATGAAACGCACTTTGTATAAGAACGCAGATTGGATCATCACCATGGACGAGGCGCGTACCCGCTATCGCCACGGTGACCTGCTCATCGAGGGGAATCAGATCAAGGCCGTCGGCACGGATCTGGAAAAGAGCCTGGCCGGCACGGTAGACATCGACGAAGTGGTGGATGCCAGCGGGCGCGTGATTCTCCCCGGCTTTGTCAATACCCACCACCACACCTGGCAGACGCTGATCCGCAACATCAAGGCTACCCAGGGTCTGCGGCTGGAGCCGTGGCTCACCACCATGTACGAGATTTACAAGGATCTCAACACTGATGTGGCGCGGGCCGGTATCTATGCCAGTCTTGGCGACGGCCTGAAAACCGGCGTGACCACCTCCAACGACCTGTGGTATCCCCACCCCGTGGGGGTAACCGGCCTGGTGGACGCGGAGATTGAGGCCGCCCGGGAACTGGGTATCCGCTTCCACCCGGTGCGGGCCTACCACTCAGTGACCAGCGACATTGTTCCCCCCGAGGTGGTGGACACCACCGAGGGCGTCATGGCCGACGCCGAGCGTCTGGTCAAGAAATACCACGATCCCTCCCGCTTCTCCATGTGCCAGGTGGGCATCGGCCCCAGCATCGCCCAGTATGAGACCGAGGAGATCGTCCGGGCCACGGTAGATCTGGCGGAGAAGCTAGACATCATGGTACACGGCCACCTGGCCGAGAGCCAGCACGAGGTGGAGTACACCATCGAGCACTTCGGCTGCCGGCCAGTGGAGTGGTTCCGCCGCCACGACATGCTGGGCGACCGGTTCTACTATGCCCACTGCATCCACCTGAACGACGAAGAGGTGGAGCTGATGGCCAAGACCAATACCGGAATTTCCACCTGCCCCATCTCCAACATGTACCTCAGCTCCGGCTCCTGCCGGGTGCCCGATTTCCTGCGGGCCGGCGTCACCCGCTTCGGCATCGGCGTGGACGGTGCGGCCAGCAGCAACTCGGCCAACATGATGGAGGAGATCCGGGTATCCTACCTGCTCAACCGTCTGAGCTGGGGAGACAGCTCCGCCAACGCCGAGGACGTGCTCTATCTGGCCACCGCCGGCGGAGCCAGGGTGCTCAACCGCGACGACATCGGCTACCTGGCCCCCGGCATGGCCGCCGACTTCACCCTCATGAACTGGAGCCAGCTCCAGTACGCCGGCGGCTGCAACGACCCGGTGGACTGCATTGTGCTCAGCGGCGACGCCCGCATGGTGGAGGAGGTTGTGGTCAACGGTGAGCTGGTGGTGCATAAGGGACACCTGACCAAGGTTGATGAGGAGGAGAAGCGGCAGTACGTCACCCAGGTGGGCCGCGAGCTGCTGACCCGCGCCTCCGCACGCATCGAGGGGCTGAAGGCGGATCTCTGCTGACAGGCCCGGAACGAGGAGAAAGAGAAAGGAGACGTGTATCCTATGACGACCAAGCCAGCCGGTCCCCGGCTGAACGACCCCATTGAAGACGCTTCCACCCTTCCCGTACCAAAGCGCCTCCTGCTGGGCCTGCAGCACCTGTTCACCATGTTCGGCTCCACCGTCCTGGTCCCCCTGACCACCGGACTGGATGTGGCCACAGTGCTCCTGATGGGCGGCATCGGAACCCTGATCTGCCATCTCTGCACAAAGGGCAAGGTACCGGTCTACCTGGGATCTTCCTTTGCCTACATCACGCCCGTCATCATGGCGGCCCAGGTCATGGGCGGCGGCGCCGACGGCCTGGCTTATGCCAGAGGCGGCGTTTTCCTGGTCGGTATCGCTTATATTGTGATCTCCCTTCTGGTTATGGCCGTGGGGGCTGACCGGGTGCGAGCCGTGTTCCCGCCAGTGGTCACTGGCTCTATTATCACAAGCCTTGGCCTGATGCTGGCACCCACAGCCATAGACATGGCATCGGAGAACTGGGCACTGGCCATCGTGGGCATGGCGACCGTCATCATTGTCACTATGTTCTTCAAGGGCTTTGTGCAGGTCATCCCCGTGCTGATCGCCATGATCGTGGGCTATCTCGTCTCTCTGGCCGCAGGGCAGGTAGATCTGACAGCGGTGAAGGAGGCGGCTTGGATCGGCCTGCCGTCCTTCGCGGCTCCCAAATTCTCCCCCGTCGCCATCGCCCTGGTCACGCCGGTATGCATTGCCACCATTGTGGAGTGCTTTGGCGATGTGGCGGCCATCGGTGAAACGGTGCGCAAGGATTTCTACAAGGATCCCGGCGTCCACCGGGTCATGCTGGGCGACGGCATTGCCACCGCACTCTCCGCCGCTGTGGGCGGCTGCGCCCTGACCACCTACTCAGAGAACACCGGTGTGCTTGCCCTTACAAAGGTATGGGATCCCCTGGTGATGCGCATTGCCGCCGTGTTTGCCATCCTGCTGGGCTTCTGCCCCAAGGTCTCCGCATTGCTCCAGACCATGCCCGGCTCTGTGGTGGGCGGCATCTCCATCATTCTGTTCGGCTTCGTGGCGGGCACGGGCCTGCGCACCCTGCATCCGGTGAATTTCGGCAATTCCAGGAACCAGATCATCTTTGCGGCCGTCCTGATTCTCTGTATCGGCGGAGCCGCCGTGTCCTTCACCATCGGCGAGGTGGCCATCAGCTTCGGCGGTGTGGCCCTGGCCGCTGTGGTGGGTTTGGTGCTGAACCTGGTTCTGCCCAAATTCGGGGATGAGATGCTGGAGGAGGACGGCAAAGCCTCCTCCGACAACTGAATCAACTATAACTATAAAAAGTAAGGAGACGAGATCATGACCTATGACATTCTGATTACCAATGCCAAGACCCGCGCCTCCGGCAAGGAGACCGTGGACATCGGCATCCGGGCGGGTAAGATCGCCGACATCGGAAAGAACCTCTCCACCGACGCGGCCCAGACCATCGACGCCAAGGGCTGCCTGGTGACCGAGTCCTTTGTCAACGGCCACCTGCACCTGGACAAGGTGTTCACCCTGGAGATGGCCGGGCAGGAGGCCCTGGGCGAGTACCACACCGGCGGCATGGGCGGCGCCATGACCGCCATTGAGCGGGCCGCCGACTTCAAGGCCTGCTACGACGAGAAGTGGATTATCGAGAACGTCCGCAAGGTGTGCCGGATGGCGCTGAAGCATGGCAACACCCACATCCGCGCCTTTGCCGACGTGGACTCCAAGGCCCGGCTGGAGGGTGTGAAGGCCCTGCTGAAGGCCCGGGAGGAGTTCAAGGGCAAGGTGGAGCTGCAGGTGGTTGCCTTCCCCCAGGACGGCGTGATCCGTGAGCCCGGCACCGAGGAGCTGGTGCGCCAGGCGGCGGAGATGGGGGTGGACGTGATCGGCGGCATCCCCTGGATGGAGTACACCGAGGAGCTGGAGCAGTCCCATGTGGACAAGATGTGCGCCATCGCCAAGGAGTTCGACAAAAACATTTCCATGCTGCTGGACGATGTGGGCGATCCCGGTGAGCGCACCCTGGAGATGCTGTGCAAGAAGTCCATTGAGATGGGCTGGCAGGGCCGGGTGACCGCCCAACACTGCCGCGCCATGGAACTCTACAACGAAAACTACTTCCGCAAGCTGGTGGCCCTCATGAAGCAGGCGGGTGTCGGCCTGGTGTCCGACCCCCACACCGGCCCCCTCCACGCCCGCGTCCGGGATCTGCTGGCCGCCGGCGTCCCCGTGGCCCTGGGCCAGGACGACGTAGCCGACGCCTACTACCCCTTCGGTGAGTGCAACATGCTGCAGATCGCCTTCCTGGCCAGCCACCTGCTCTGGATGACCACCTTTACCGACATGGAGCTGCTCTACGACATGGTGACCACCAGCGCCGCCAAGGTGCTGGGCATGCAGGGCCACAAGCTGGAGGTGGGCGGCAACGCCGACCTGGTGGTTCTGGACGAGGAGGACGTCTACCACGCTATCTGGCACCACCGTCCCCCGGTCTACGTCATCAAGGACGGCGTGGACGTCACCCTGAGAGATTGATTCCATCCAACCGCGTGCATCGGCGGCCCGCCCGGGAACAGCCCGTCCCCGCCGGCGGGCCGCCGGCGCTTATCATCCAATATTCTGACAGGAGGAACCAAAATGGGAAAACGAATTGTCATCGCCCTGGGCGGCAACGCCCTGGGGAATAACTATCAGGAGCAGCGGGAGGCGGTGCGCAACACCGCCAAGGCCATCGTGGATCTGGCGGCGGAGGGCCACGAGGTGATCGTCGCCCACGGCAACGGCCCCCAGGTGGGCATGATCCAGAAGGCCATGACCGCCCTGCACAAGCAGGAGCCGGACAAGTATACCCTCTGCCCCCTGTCCATCTGCTGCGCCATGAGCCAGGGCTACATCGGCCACGATCTGCAGATCGCCATCCGGGACGAGCTGACCCGGCGGGGGATCGCCAAGGAGGTCAGCACCGTGCTCACCCATGTGGTTGTGGATCAGGCTGACCCGGCTTTCCAGAACCCCACCAAGCCCATCGGCACCTATGTGAGTCGGGAGGAGGCCGACCGCCTCATCGCGGAGCGGGGCTTCACCTACGCGGAGGACGCCGGCCGGGGCCTGCGCCGGGTGGTGCCCTCCCCCCAGCCCGCCTCCATTGTGGAGCTGCCCGCCATCCGTGACCTGGTGCAGGCGGGGCAGATTGTGATCGCCTGCGGCGGCGGTGGGATCCCGGTGGTTCGGACAGAGAAGGGCGACCTGGAGGGGGTGGAGGCCATCATTGACAAGGACTTCGCCTCCTGCCGTCTGGCCCAGGAGCTGGACGCCGACTTCCTGGTCATCCTTACAGCGGTGGAGAGAGTGGCCATCCACTTCGGCACACCCCAGGAGAAGTGGCTGGATTCCATGACTCCGGATGAGGCCAGAACCTACATCGCCGAGGGGCACTTCGCCCCAGGCTCCATGCTGCCCAAGGTGGAGGCCGCCCTCCAGTTCGCCGAGTCCGGCCAGGGCCGCAGCGCCCTGATCACCCTGCTGGAGAAGGCCAAGGACGGTATCCAGGGCAAGACCGGTACCAGAATCGGGAGTTGAGTGATATGACCGCATTTCCCATCATGGAATGTACCATTCGCCAGGTTCAGCAGGAAATGCTGGAGGGAACGCTGACCTGCCGGGAACTGACCGAGGCCTATCTGGCGCGCATGGAAGCCTATGATCAGCAGGGGCCCGCTCTTAACGCCATCATCGCCGTCAACCCCCGGGCGCTGGAGGAGGCGGATCGGCTGGATCGGGTGCTCCGGGAGACGGGGGCCCTCTCCGGCCCCCTGCACGGCGTCCCCGTCCTGCTGAAGGACAACGTGGGCACCTGCGATATGCCCACCACAGCTGGCTCCCGCGCCCTAGAGGGCTTTGTCCCCCGGGAAGACGCCTTCCTCACCAAACGTCTGCGCCAGGCCGGAGCCCTGATCCTGGCCAAGACCAATCTGCATGAGTTCGCCATCTGGGGGGAGACAATCAGCTCCATCCTGGGGCAGACCCGAAATCCCTACGACCTGACCCGGACGCCAGGCGGTTCCTCTGGAGGCACCGGGGCAGCCATTGCCGCCAATATGGGCCTCATTGGCATCGGCACCGACACCATCAACTCCATCCGCAGCCCCTCCTCCGCCAACAGCCTGGTAGGCATCCGGCCCACCCTGGGGCTGGTCAGCCGGGACGGCATCGTGCCCTACAGTATGACCCAGGACACCGCCGGCCCCATCTGCCGCACGGTGGAGGACGCCGTTCGGACGCTGAATGTGATCGCGGGCTATGACCATGCGGATCCGAAGACCGCCTGGTGTGTGGGTCGTAAGCCGGAGAGCTACCTCTCCTTCCTGGATCCGGACGGGATGCGGGGAAAACGCATCGGCGTGCTGGAGAGCTTCTTCGGCACCCAGCCTGCCAATGAGGCGGTCAATCAGGTTATCCGTCCTGCCCTCCGCTATTTTGAAGAGGGAGGTGCGGAGCTGATCTCCATTCAGGAGTCCATCGACTCCGCCTGGCTGACCGGGCATGTCAGCGTTCACCTGGACGACTTCAAGCACGATCTGAACCACTACCTGGCCCAGCAGGGGGATTCTGCCCCCGTCTACTCTCTGGAGGAGGTGGTGGCCAGCGGCAAGTATCACCCGGCCCTCCGGCAGCACTTGCTGGAGGCAGAGGAGAAGGAGGTCGACACACCGGAATACAACCAGAAGCGGCTGCTCCAGGCCAGGGTGCGGGACCAGGTGATGGGTCTCATGGCAGAGTTGCGGCTGGATGCCATCGTGTATCCCCACCAGCAGCAGCTGGTGTGTAAAATTGGCGAATCCCAGCAGCAGCGCAATGGCGTACTCTGCTCAGTGACCGGGTTTCCCTCTGTTGTGGTGCCCGCCGGGTTTGCCCCCGGCGGAACTGCCCCCATCGGCGTACCGGTGGGCATGGAGATCATCGGCCGGCCCTTCAGCGAGCCCGTCCTGATTGCCATCGCCTATTCCTTCGAGCAGGTATCTCGGCTCCGCCGTCCGCCGCAGTCGGCACCGGAGCTTCCCTGATTTCCCGCCTTTGGTGAGCCTCCGCCGCTCCCTGCCTGCGGTATGCAGATGGGAGGAAAGAACATGTATCAACCAGAACAGCCCATTTTTGATGAACAGCCGGAATCCAACATTGAAGTGACCATCGGGATTGAGGATGTTCCAAAACCCTGGTGGAAGAGCTGGTATTTTGCGCTGCAGATCACACTGGTGGATTTCACGCCGTTTATGTGGGTCAGCGGTTTTGCATCCCTTGCCGGTATCCAGTCCGCCAGCTTTACGGCCACAATGCTGAGTGCCTGCTTTTTCTGCATGGGTATCTGCACCTTCCTGCAGACCACCATTGGAAACCGGCTCCCCATTGTACAGGGCACGTCGTCCTCGCTGATGTCCTCCATGGGGAGCATTGCCGGTGTGTACGGTCTTCCGGCCACCTGGGGCTCCATCCTGGTGGGCGGCTTCCTGGAATTCCTGCTGGGCGCGACCCGTATGATCAGCAAAATCCGGAAGTTTCTGCCTCCGGTGGTATTGGGTTCGGTGGTCACCTCTATCGGGTTTGTGGCCGCCAGGATTGCCGTGCAGTGGACCTTTTCCAACACAGAACCGGTCTATATGATTCTGGCCGTCATCGCCTTTATTCTGGCGTTGCTGCTGAAATTCTTGGGGAGAGGCATCGTCTCTCAGGGCTTTATCCTCATCAGTGTGGTTCTCGTTGGGGTTGTCGGCGCGTCTGCTTTGGGGCTCTTCGACTGGAAAGCGGTTCAGGAGGCACCCTGGTTTGCCCTGCCTCAGCTGTTTCCCTTCCGGGATATGCCAAATCCGTCCGGGGAGTCCGGCCAGCTGGTCGCGTTTGTCGGAGCCGCAATCCTCGGCGGCTTCTCCGGGTACATCGGCTCGATCTTTGAGTCAGTCGGCGACTATGGTGCCACCTGCTCCGCCTGTAAAGAGGTCTATCGGGTCAAGCATATCGACCGGGGTATTATGGCCGAGGGCCTGGGCTGTGTGATCACCGCCTTCTTCGGCGCCCTGCCCTGCACCTCCTATACCCAGAATATCGGCATTGTGGCTGCCACTGGCGTGGCCTCCCGACGTGTGACACAGGTTGCGGGAATCCTGTTTTTGCTGTACGGTCTGTGCCCCAAGATGGCGTATGTACTGGCGGGAATCCCCAAGCCGATCATCGGCGCGGTTTTCCTGATTACAGCGGCTTCCATCATGTTCTCCGGGATTGACACAATCGTGTCCTCCCCCAGAACACTGAGGAACACGATCATTGCTGGAACCACGCTTTCTGTGGCGGTTATGCTCCCATATCACTGCAGCTCTACCTATGCGGAGTGGGCCAGTTCTCTGCCGCCCTTCCTGAACATGGTGTGCACTTCCAACGTGTTTCTGGCGGTGATTTTTGGTATCGGTCTGAACATTATTCTGAACATCATCCTGAAGGATAAGAAAGATGAGAAAGCAAGCTAAAAAGACAATGTTATATTTTAGCCTTTTTTCATAACTCCACATAAGTTCATAAATCCCCGCAAGCCCTTGCAAATAAAGGATTTTTTAAGCATCTCATGACACGCATCTCCATGTAAAAACATATATTCGCACGGCAAATTGGTGCGGAATTGGTGCGCGAATTATGGTAAGAAATGGGCCCAACACAATCGACTTATGTGCTAATCAAGCCAGACAGCCACTTGTCTGGCTTGTTTATTTTCTATACCATTTTGCTGCATTTGGGTGATCCAGGCCTCTTGTGGCGGCTCACATCTAATTTGAATTTTTATTCAATTTTCCATAAATATGGATACGGATGCCCGGTATCCATTTGCACGTCAATTTATTAGGAGGTTATGTCGTGAATTACCAACTGGAACTACAGCAGCTGGTGGACTACCCACGCTGCCGCGTCTATCGAGACTTTATCCGTATCCTGATGGCAGACCGAAGCATCCGCACCGGCGGAAGCTCCGGTCTTTTTTATTTTACCGTGCTCTGCTCCTACGCCAACTTCCGCACCTCCTACCGTCGGCTGGACGGCATCTCCTACACGGTCTATCCCGGGGAATGGGTTTGCCGCCTCTCCGAGCTGACCCAATGGTTCCGAGTCCGGTTCCACCACTCCGCTCTGGCCAT
>CASEOA010000011.1 GCA_949289455.1 uncultured Eubacteriales bacterium | reverse complement strand
CGGGAGGAGCTCGTGCTGGTGGTCACCGTGGACGGCCAGGAGCAATTCCGCCAGACCGTACAGACCGCAACTCTTGTAAAGGTGGTCAACCTGACAGGAAGCGGCAACCAGATGGTAAACGTGTACTTTGACGGAGAGCTCTTCTCCAGCCAGAACTACAATTTTGGCTGATATGGAAGGGATCATCTTAAAGGCCCTCAGCGGCTTCTACTATGTAGACGACGGCTCCGGCAGGCTCACCGCCTGCCGGGGCCGGGGCAAGTTCCGCCACCAGAAGGTAAGTCCCCTGGTGGGGGACCGGGTGGAGTTTACCCCCCTGGAGGGGGACAGCGGCATCCTGGACGCCATTCTGCCCCGAAAAAATGAGTTTCAGCGGCCTGCGGTGGCCAACATCGACCAGCTTGTGGTGGTGGCCTCCGGTGCCATCCCGGTGACCGACCCCTTTCTCATCGACCGGGTGGTGTCCATCGCTCAGGGCAGAGGCTGCGACAGCATCATCGTGCTCAACAAGTGCGACCTGGATCAGGCCGACATCCTCTACGACACCTACACAAAAGCGGGCTTTCTTACCCTGCGGGTGAGCGCCGAGACCGGGGAGGGCATTGAACGGCTTAGAGCCGCCATTGCTGGAAAGGTATCTGCCTTTACAGGCAATTCCGGGGTGGGCAAGTCCTCCATCCTCAATGCCCTCCAGCCCGGATTCCACATCCAGGTGGGGGAGGTGTCCGACAAGCTGGGCCGGGGCCGCCACACCACCCGCCATGTGGAGCTCTTCCGCCTGGACAACGGGGCCATCGTGGCGGACACCCCCGGTTTCTCCTCCTTCGATACGGAGGAGATGGAGCTGCGGGCCCCGGAGAGCCTGCAATACACGTTTCGGGAGTTTGCCCCCTATCTGGAAGGGTGCCGGTTTACCGGCTGCGCCCATGTAAAGGAAAAGGGCTGTGCAGTCCTTGCGGCGGTAAAAGCGGGGGAGATCCCCGCCAGCCGCCACGCCAGCTATGTGCGGCTGTACCAGCAGGCAA
Organism: uncultured Eubacteriales bacterium; assembly: GCA_949289455.1. Lineage (GTDB taxonomy): Bacteria > Bacillota > Clostridia > Oscillospirales > Oscillospiraceae > Flavonifractor. The sequence continues at coordinate 49,566 of CASEOA010000011.1, read as the reverse complement.
AGGAAGTGCCGGAATGGCAGAGAAAGTGACGGAATACGGCCTCATCATTGGGGCAGCCCCCTGCGCCGGACTGGCTTTTCTGGGGGATTACCTGGAGGGAAAGGACTGGACGGTGATCTGCGCAGACGGGGGGCTGAACACCGCCCTGGCCGCCGGGTTAAGGCCGGACTACCTCATCGGGGATTGGGACTCCGGCGGCAGGCCGGCGGAGGGCATCCCCTGGGCCCAGCTGCCGGTGGAGAAGGATTTTACCGACCTCCAGGCCGCCGCCCACTGGGCCCTGGAGCGGGGGATCAAAACCCTGCTGCTGTGCGGCTGTACCGGCGGGCGGCTGGACCACACCGCCTCCAACCTGACCCTGCTGGAGTGGATTGCCGACCGGGGGGGCCGGGCCGTGATGGTGGACGGGGACAATGAAGCCCGGCTGCTGGAGGAAGGGACACCCTTGGCCTTGGCCGACCAGCCCCACTACCACTATCTCTCTGTGCTTCCCCTGGACAGGACTGTAAAGGGCCTTACCTTGCGGGGAGTCAAATACCCACTGGAGGGGGCGGAGGTCACCCGGGGGGACACCCTGACCGTCAGCAACGAGCCCGCCGCCCCGGTGATGGAGCTCTTTGCCGCCCAAGGCAGGGCCCTGGTGATCCGCAGCCAGCGGGAATCCACGGAAACGCCATAAAAGTGAACACCACAGCCGCCTTCCGCGTATACTGGTGCAGAACCAGTGAAAGGAGGCGGCTGTTTTTTGACGTTGCAGGGCAAGAAGGCGCTGGCCGCTGGGGCGCTGTGCGGGGCGGGGGCGGTGCTGCTGCTCCGGCCGGGGATGCTGGTGGTCTTTGTGGCGGGGGCCTGGCTGGGCCGCCGGGGCCTGGGCTGGCTCAGACGTAATTGGCTGGACAGGGAGGTGTGAGCGTGAAGATCGTGGTGGTGAGATCCCCCAAGGCCCTCAGCGGCCTGCTGAAGCTGGTGTTCGGCTTCAAGCGTCAGGGCGGAGAGGGGTGAGGCATAGCCGGCCCATCTTGTACATATAGTGCTCTAGCAGTAACTGCACAGACTGGGCGATGGCCCGCACAAGGAGTTGGAGCGCTATGGAGCTGGAATTGGAACGGATACCGCTGGACGGATTTGCCCCTGTGCTGGACACCGTCCTGGCCCAGGAGGAGACACTGGAGAGCATCGTGCCGGACGCCTGTCCCGACCTGCTGGAGATCCTGGATACGGAGGGGGTGGTGTGCCTCCACCGGAAGGAGACCATGGAGGGCCGCCTGGAGGTGACGGGGACCATCCAGGTCACGCTCCTCTGCCTGCCCGAAGGGGAGGGCGGGCCCCGGCGGCTAACCGTGGAGCTGCCCTTCACCTGCGCCGCTGACGGGGTTGACATCACCCCGGACTGCAAGGTAGTGGCGCTGCCCCGGCTCCGGGGGGCGGACGCCCGGCTGGTGAACCCCCGAAAAGCCCTGGTGCGGGCCGACCTGCTGGTGGAGGTCCAAGTGTTCGCCCCGGCGGATCAGTGGGCCCCCCAGGGGGTGCCCGAGGGGGCCCAGGCGGGGGTGGAGCAGCGGACAGAGACCTGCGAGACCTGTCTCACCGTATGTGTACAGGAAAAACCCTTCACATATAGTGACGAGCTCACCCTGCCCGGCAGCCGGCCGGAGGGGGAGGAACTGCTGAAATGCCGGGCGGCCCTGGCCTGCACCGAGGCCAAGGTCATCGGCAGCAAGCTGATTTTCAAGGGGAGCGCCAAGGTCCAGGCCCTCTACCTGGGGGTGGACGGGGAGCTCCACACCGGGGAGTTTGAGCTGCCCATCTCCCAGCTGATGGAGGTGGGGGGCGCCGGGGAGGAGTCGGTCTGTCAGGTGGACCTGACCCTCACCGATCTGGATTGCAGCCTGGACCGGGGGGACGGACGCACCCTCAGCCTGACCATGGGCCTGCTGGCCCAGGCGGTGGTGCGGGAGGGGCGGAGCTTCACCCTGCTGGCTGACGTGTACTCCACCGCCTATGAGCTGGAGGTGGACACCGGCGCTCTGGCCCTTACCAGGCTGGCCGACCGGGGGGAGCGGGAGGTAGCCGTCCGGGAGCTGCTGGAGACGGGGGATTTGCCCCAGGATGCTCTGGATGCCTACGTGACCCTGGGAGAGGTGGCCCAGAGCCGGGAGGGGGAGAAGCTTACCTTGTCCGTCCAGGCCAACGTCCATGTCCTCTGCCGGGGCGAGGGGGAGAAGCTGATGACGGTGGACCGGGCGGTGCCGGTGAGCTGTACCCTGGACCTGCCCCAGCAGGCCCGGTGCACCTGCCGTTGCGCCGTGACCGCCCCGGTGTTTGCCGCCCCCACCGCCGGGGGCGTGGAGGTGCGCTTCCCGGTGGGCTTCTCCTGGCTGGCCCTCACCGGGGCCAAAACGGCCGCCGTCACCGGGATCTCCTTTGACGAGAACACCCCCCGGGACCACACCGGACAGCCCTCCATTGTCCTGCGGATGGTGGGGAAGGGGGAGCGGCTGTGGGACATCGCCAAGTCCTACGGCACCACCGGCCGGGACGTGATGCAGGCCAACGCCCTGGAGGAGGAGGAACTGCCCGAGGGTCAGCTGCTGCTCATCCCCCGGAAACGGTAGACCGGACGAAACGCAAAGGCCCGCCGCGTGATGCGCGGCGGGCCTTTGCGCTGTGCAACTTCCTCCTTGCGCCGCCGGGCGGGCCGTGGTACAATCGTTCTATGGATTGACAGAAAGGGAACCGACGCTATGCTGATTTTAGGGATCGACCCCGGCTTTGCCACCGTGGGTTTCGGCCTGGTGGAGGCGGCGGGGGGGCGGGCCCGGCTGATCCAGTGCGGGGCCATCACCACCCCGGCGGGGGAGCCTCTGCCTGCCCGGCTGTGCCAGATCGCCGACGACCTGGATCTGCTGCTCACCCAGTTCCAGCCCCAGGCCATGGCCATTGAGGAGCTGTTTTTCAACAGCAACATCACCACCGGTATCGGGGTGGCCCAGGCCAGAGGGGTGCTGCTGCTGGGGGCCCAGCGGCGGGGGGTGGCCATCTATGAGTACTCCCCCAGCCAGGTGAAGCAGGCGGTGGTGGGCTACGGCAAGGCGGAAAAGCGGCAGGTCATGGATATGACTCGCCGTCTTCTGAACCTGAAGGCCGTCCCCAGGCCGGACGACGCCGCCGACGCGGTGGCCATCGCCCTGTGCCACGCCCGCTCCTTCACCTCTCGGCTGCAAAGCCCAGACGCCGCCCGGCCGGGCAGCGGCCGGTATGACGTGCGGAACCGTTAGGAGTTTATTACTTATGTTTTATTATGTCGATGGAACGGTGGCCCACACCGCCCCTTATCTGGCGGTGATTGACTGCGGCGGGGTGGGCTACGCCTGCCGCACCACCAACAATACCCTCTCCCGGCTGAAAAAAGGGGAGCGGGCCAAGCTGTTTACCCACCTCAACGTCCGGGAGGACGCCATGGAGCTCTACGGGTTCGCCACCGAGAACGAGCTCAGCTGCTTTCAGCTTTTGATCTCAGTGTCCGGGGTGGGGCCCAAGGCGGCCCTGTCCATCCTGTCCTCCGCCACGCCGGAGTCCCTGGCCATGAGCATCATCACCGGGGACGAGAAAGCCCTCACCGTGGCCCAGGGCATCGGCAAAAAAATCGCCCAGCGCATTATCCTGGAGCTGAAGGACAAGCTGGCCAAGGGCCAGCTCTCCGCCGGAGGGGAGTCCTACGGCGGCACCGGGGTCACCGTCATCCCGGAGAACAAATCCTCCGAGGCCGCCGCCGCCTTGGCGGTGCTGGGCTACTCCCAGGCCGAGATCGGCCTGGCCCTGAAGGGCATCGACGTGGACGCCCTCAGCCTGGAGCAGATCATCAAGCAGGCCCTGAAGAAAATGGTAAAGGGATAAGGAGGTACCCCCATGGCAAAACTGGAACGAGAGCTCACCGGCAGCTTTGACCGGCTGCTGGACTATCTCCACGACGGCATTCTCAACGGCAGCGCCTCCGCCAGCTGGGAGGACAGCAGCGACTACGCCAGCGGTCCCGTCCGGGTGTCCGTCCGGGTGTATGAGCGCTACAGTATCATCGGCAGCAACCGGGTGAGCCTGAACCTGACCCTGGTGGGCAACGGCCCCAACCTGTTTTTGTCCGCCATCACCTCCGGCGGCAGCCAGGCGGTGCTGTTCAAGATCAACACCCTGGGGGAGGGGGCTTTTCTGGACTGTGTGGAGGAGCTGCTGGACCAGTGGAACGGATAAGGAAGTGAGAGCTTGAGCATTGCGTTTTCCGAGGACGGGTTTGAGACCCAGGAGCCTCTGGTGACCACGTCCCTCACCCGGGACGACGAGAACGAGGGCTCCCTGCGGCCCAAGACCTTGAGGGAATACATCGGCCAGGAGAAGGCAAAAGGCAACCTGGAGGTGTTCATCCAGGCCGCCAAAATGCGCGGCGAGCCGTTGGATCATGTGCTCCTCCACGGCCCACCGGGTCTGGGCAAGACCACCCTCTCCAACATCATCGCCAATGAGATGGGGGTGAACATCCGCATCACCTCCGGCCCGGCCATCGAGAAGCCCGGCGATCTGGCGGCCCTGCTCACCAACCTGGCGGAGAACGACATCCTCTTTGTGGACGAGATCCACCGGCTCAACCGGTCGGTGGAGGAGATTTTGTACCCGGCTATGGAGGACTTCGCCATCGACATTATCATCGGCAAAGGGCCGTCGGCCAACTCCATCCGGCTGGACCTGCCCAAATTCACCCTCCTCGGGGCCACCACCCGGGCGGGCCAGCTGTCCGCCCCTCTCCGGGACCGGTTCGGGGTGACCCTGCGGCTGGAGCTGTATACCCCGGAGGAGCTCTCCCGCATCGTCAAGCGGTCGGCGGGCATCCTGGAGGTGCCCATCGAGGCCGACGGGGCCATGGAGATCGCCCGCCGCAGCCGGGGCACCCCCCGCATCGCCAACCGGATGCTCCGCCGGGTCCGGGACTTTGCCCAGGTAAAGGCGGGGGGCGTCATCACCCGGGAGGTGGCCGACGTGGCCCTGTCCGCCCTGGAGGTGGACCACCTGGGGCTGGACGCCATCGACCGGCGGATGCTCTCCTCCATCATAGAGCACTACGGCGGAGGCCCGGTGGGACTGGAGACCCTGGCTGCCACCATCAATGAGGAGGCCGTTACGCTGGAGGACGTGTACGAGCCCTACCTGATGCAGATGGGGTTCCTCACCCGCACCCCACGGGGCCGGTGCGTCACCCGGCGGGCCTATGAGCATCTGGGACTGGCCGTCCCCGGCGGGGCGGGCATGGACCAGCTCAGCTTTTGAGCGGAAGGGCCCCATGCAGGGATGGCTGCATTCCTCTTGACAAATGTTATAAAAAATTATGGGGCAGTCCGAAATATTTCTGTGAAACACTTGACAAAATCTAGGGCATATGCTTATAATGTGCAAGGAGAAACGGCATGAAAGCTGACCAATTCCAGTCTCCTGTCCCGGGTGATGAGGTACTGTGCGCCCGGGCTGCCGCCGGTGACCGCAAGGCGGAGGAGGAGCTGGTGCTGCGGTACAACCGCCTGGTGCGCGCCTGCGCCCGCCCTTATTTTTTGGCGGGCGGGGACAGCGAGGATCTGATCCAGGAGGGGATGGTGGGTTTGCTGGCTGCCATCCGGGAGTTCCACCCGGAGAAAGCCGCGTCCTTCCGTACCTTCGCGGAGGTCTGTATCAAAAACCGTTTGCTCTCTGTCATCAAAGCGGCGGCGAGAGATAAGCATATGCCGCTGAACAGCTCTGTCTCGTTCGATCCCCCTCTTTTTAGCGGGAACAGTGACCGTTACCCCTATGGCGCGCCCCAACCCCAGGAAAAGGACCCGGAGGAGATTTTCCTCAGCCGGGAGTCTTTCCGGGAGCGGATGGAAACGCTGGTGGGCCAGCTGTCCGGTTTCGAGGCAAATGTACTTCGGCTGTACCTGAGCGGCCTGTCCTATGCCGAGATTGCGGCCGAGGTAAACAAGTCCCCGAAATCGGTGGACAACGCAGTACAGCGCATCCGGCGCAAGCTGGCCGGGCGCACAACTTCCGGCGATATCAGCACCAGCTGAGCGCATATTACTCTGACCCAGCAAATGGATCATCCGGACCTGGGCAAAGAAGCAAAGAGAGGGTATCATCATGTACGAAGACAAGACTCTGGTATGTAAGGAATGTGGCCAGGAGTTCGTGTTCACCGCCGGTGAGCAGGAGTTCTACGCTGAGCGCGGCTTCCAGAACGAGCCCCAGCGCTGCAAGGCCTGCCGTGACGCCCGCAAGGCTGCCTCCCGCGGCCCCCGCGAGTACTTCACCGCTACCTGCGCTGCCTGCGGCGGCGAGGCCAAGGTTCCTTTTGAGCCCAAGTCCGACCGTCCCGTCTATTGCAGCGACTGCTTCGCCCGTATGCGCGGCGAGCACAACTGATCTGCCGACACAAAAAGGACGCTCTGTATGGGGCGTCCTTTTTTGTTGGGGGAAGAACCGTGGCATACCCCCGGAACGTCCCAGACAGCCCGGCTTATTCGGGCGGAGTAGGGACATGTGAAAAATAGCGCCCCGGAAGCCCCCTTACCGGCAATGATCTCACTTGCAATCAGACGGGAAAAACTGTATAATTTTACATATTGGACTGTCTGCCAGGGGATGAAAGTGTATGCAAGTAACAAACGGACAATCGGATGGCGCATTGCGCCGCCAGTTTGAGGAACTCCGGGAGCGGGCGGCAAAAGACGCCCTGTCGGGGCTGCTGAACCGGGCTACGGCGGAGGCCTATATCAAAAACCGGCTGGAGCAGGCGGGACCGGATGAATCCTGCGCCATGTTTATCGTAGACTTGGATAACTTCAAGGGGCTCAACGATACCCTGGGCCACCAGGCGGGAGATCAGGCCATCCGCCAGACCGCAGAAATCCTTTCCGGTATGTTCCGGGCCACCGATATCGTGGGCCGGCTGGGGGGAGATGAGTTTATCATCTTTCTGTCCGGCAAGATCAGCGATGAATTGGTCCGGCGGAAGGGAAAGGAGATCTGCCAGCGGCTCCAGCTCTCTCTGGGCAGCGGCCCCACCGTCACCCTGACGGCCAGTGTGGGCATCCACATTGCCTCCGGCCAGGGCCTGCGGTTTGAGGAGATGTATCAGTCCGCCGACCTGGCCCTGTACAAGGCCAAGAAAAACGGCAAACACGGCTACTATGTAAAGGATAGCCAGGGGCGCCAGGAGGACGGCGGGTCCTTCCTGCCGGTGAGCACCATTCCCATCACCGGCCTGCTGGAGAACCTGGACAGCGGGGTGGTCCTGCTGGACATGGGGGAGGAGATCCGGCTGATCTATGTCAGCCCCAGCTTCTGCCGCATCCTGGGGGTGGAGCCCAAGCAGTTTGAGCTGCCTCGGGGCCTGGAGAGCGTGATCCACCCGGACGACCTGCCCGGGCTGACCCAGGCCCTGCGGGACGGCCTGGCCTCCGGCCAGCCGGTGTCCCACGTCCACCGGGTGTCCGGGGACGGGAAGAACTGGTTTTGGTGGCACATGCGGGCCATCCGCATCGAATACAGCAACGTCCATCCGGTGATGCTGGTGACCACCACCGACATCTCCAGCTTTATGGAGAGCGAGCAGCGGCTCCAGGAAATCAACCAGCGGCTGGAGAGCGCCTTTGAACAGACCACCCAGGGGATGTGGGAGGTGGACGTGCCCGCGAAAAAGGTGACCATCTTCAACCACAACCATGGCAGCGCTCAGCCCCCGGTGTGGCGGCAGGGGGCCTTTCCCCAGTCCCTGGTCAGCAGCGGCTGGGTCCACCCCAATTCGGTGCCCCGATTTCTGGAGTTTGCCCAGCGGCTGCTGGAGGGCCGGATGCAAGGATACGGCAACTTTGTGGTTCAGCACCACGACACCGGCTGCTATGGCTGGGCCGCCCTGTCCTACCGGCTGCTGTGCGACGACGCCGGCCGGGTGGTGAAGGCGGTGGGCATCATCGAGCGGCTGTCCCAGGAGCTGGCGGGGCAGCAGATGAAAACCCTGCCCAGACGGCTGCTGCCCGAGCACCTGAACTCCTATTTGATCGTAGGGATCCAGGCCGACCTGACCTTGGACACCGTCACCGAGCTGTGGGTAGAGGGGAAGGACTACAGCGGGGTGGGAGCCCGGGTGCCCTGCTCCCAGATGCTGCGCCGGGGCCTGAAACAGATTTTTTCCCCTGATGACCGCCAGGCCGCCGCAAACTTTTTTGACCGCAACTGGCTGCTGGAGCGATTCCACCAGGGGGAGCGGTGGCTGTGCACCGAGTACCGCCGGGTGGACGGCGGGGGAGACATCCGCTGGGTGACGCATGCAGCCGTCCTGATGGAGGACCCGGTGAACCAGCATGTGTGCCTGTTCGCCTATCTGCTTCAGGACCGGTATCGCCGCCAGTGGGAGACCAAGCAGGGGATGACGATTGCCCGGGATCCGGTAACCGGCCTGTTTGACCAGGCTACGTCCAGGACTCTGGTGGAGAGCCTGCTGGGCAAGGACCGGGGCCGGGAGTGTGTGCTGGGTATCATCAAGCTGGTGGGTCTGGAGCAGCTCTACGCCCTCAGCGGCGAGAAGATGAACACCAAGCGCCGCTGTGTCACCACCGCCCTGTCGGTGGGTCTGGGGCCGGAGTGCGTGGTGGGTCAGTACAGCCGGGACAAGCTGCTGGTCTTTTTTCCCGATGTGTGCACCAAACCCCAGATCAAGGCCATGCTGGAGTCGGCCTTCGCCTTTGTCCGTATAACCCAGTCGGCCACTATGGATATGGAGAGCCTCCGCTTTGTGGCGGGATTGATCCGGGCCAGGCAGGGGCAGAACAGCTATGTCAATATGACCGCCCAGTGTGTCCAGCTCTGCCAGCTCAGCCGGAACAGCTCAGAGGACGCCGTGACCTTCTATCAGGAAGAGGAGGGGGAGGAGGACTGGGCCTGGAGCGAGCTCCAGCGCAACGGGGAGCTGGACCAGATCACCCTGCACCAGGCCGAGATGAGCCGCCCCCTGACCGAGGGGGAAAAGGAGGTGGCGCTGCAGTGTGTGTCCGCCATGCTGGCCGCCGATGGCTTGGAGGCCTCCCTGCGCAGCGTGCTGGGCTACGTCGGCGCCTACTATCGAGCGGATCGGGTCTATATCCTGACCCTGGCGGAGAACCGCCAGGTGGTCACCATGCCGTTCGAGTGGACGGGAGGGAGCAAGCCCTCCATCCAGCAGGCCATGTCCGGGATGCAGGTGACCCGGTTCCCCATCCTCCAGCGGTGCATGGAGGAGCGCTGCCCCCTGTTTCTCAGCCGCTCCCTCCAGTTTGCCAATACCAGAGCGGGGGACCAGCCGGCGGAGCCTTGGCACTTCACCGTCGTTCCTCTGAATGACGCGGGGGCCATCGTGGGCTTTTTGTGCGTGGAAAACGCCAAAGCTCACCCCGCCGACGCCGCCCTGTTCAGTACCCTGCTGCCCCACATCCTGGGGGAGCACAGACGCTTCCGCAGTCGGATAGAGGGAGTGGAGGCGTCCTGCGCCCTCCTGAGCGAGCTGCCCAACCTGCGCTCCTATCTGAATGTGATCCACTCCATCAATTCGGATCTGTATTTCTCTCTGGGGGCAGTGTGCGTGGATATCCCCGGCCTGTCCTCCATCAACAGCAGCCAGGGCTTTGAGTACGGCGACCGGATGCTGTGGTATGTGTCCAAGACCCTGGCCGACATTTTTGGCCACTCCTTCCTGTTCCGTACCTGGGACGCCGAGTTTGTGGCGCTGTGCCCGGACACCACCCGGCAGGTCTTTGTGGGCCGATGCACCCGCCTGCGCTCCGCCCTCCAGCGGCGCTACCCCAAGGACCTGCGCATCGGCTCAACCTGGGCAGAAGGGGTGTTCCGTGGGAAGAAGTTGGTGGAGGAGGCAAAGTCCATCATGCGCTGCGAGCAGGTGGAGGCGGTGCCCCAGGCAGAGGTATCCATCCTGGGCCCCGACATCCACTCCGCCGGCGAGGCGGTGCGGCTGGGCCGGTTTACGGTTTTTCTCCAGCCCAAGGTCCACATGGCCACCGGCAAGCTCATTGGGGCGGAGGCCCTGGTCCGGGGCCTGGATGAGAACGGCAACCTGGTAATGCCCGACCGGTTTATCCGGGATCTGGAGCAGAACGGGGATGTGCGGGACCTGGATCTGTTTGTGCTGGAGCGCACCCTGTCCCTGATGGATCACTGGCGGGAGCTGGGGCTCCAGACGGTGCCCATGTCGGTGAATTTCTCCCGCTTTACCCTTTTTGACCCCGCCGCTCCCGCCTCGGTGCTGGCCATCCAGAGCCGGTATCCGCTGCTTCCCCCCGGCCAGCTGGAGATCGAGGTCACCGAGAGCGCCGGCAACGTGGACAGCCGCTCTCTGTCGGAGGTACTGGAGCGGTTCCGCTCCTACGGGCTGCGCTTCTCTCTGGACGACTTTGGCTCCCAGTACGCCAACCTGTCGATCTTCACCAACGTGAAGTTTGACTCGGTGAAGCTGGACCGGAGCCTTATCGCGGACCTGACCAGCAACGTCCGCTGTCAGATGCTCATTCGGGACCTGGTGAGCATCTGCCACACCTGCGGTATGATCTGTGTGGCCGAGGGGGTGGAGACTCAGGCCCAGATCGACGCCCTCTCCAGCGCGGGCTGCGCCTATGGCCAGGGCTACTTCTTTGACCGCCCGGTCCCGGCGGATGTATTTCAGGACAAATACCTGCATCAGGCGCAGAACCAGACAGGCGCGGATATGGCTAGGAGGCAATCAATATGACCATGACAAACGACACCCAGCAGGCCCAGAGCCAGGGAGGAGCTCCCCTCATCATCGGGATTGGCGCCTCCGCTGGCGCTGTGGAGGCATTGCAGCAATTTTTCAGCTGTATGCCGCCCAACAGCGGGATGAGCTTTGTGGTGGTGCAGCACCTGTCCCCCGACTATAAAAGCCTGATGGCGGACATTTTGGGCAAGTATACCGCCATGACCGTCCTCCAGGCCACCAACCAGATGGAAGTGGAGCCGGACACGGTATATCTGATCCCACCCAAGAAGGTTATGACCATCAGCCAGGGCAGGCTCATCCTGTCCGACTATAAAACAGGCACCCTGAACCACCCCATCGACACCTTCTTTGTCTCCCTGGCGGAGGAAGCCAGGGAGCACGCCATCGCCGTGGTCATGTCGGGCACCGGCTCTGACGGCACCAAGGGAGTCAAGGTGGTAAAGGAGAACGGGGGCCTGGTCATCGCCCAGGACCCGGAGAGCGCCAAGTTTGACGGGATGCCCAACAGCGTCATCCGCAGCGGGCTGGCCGATTTCATCCTCTCCCCGGAGGAGATCGCCGAGGAGATCCTGAGCTTTTCCAGCACCCCGCTGCTGTGCCTGACCAAGTGGGCCAACCCTTCCGATAACGACGCCCTCTTTTCCGGGGACGAAACCCTCTCCCACATCTACGCCATTCTGAAAAACGCCAGCGGCATCGACTTTACTTATTACAAGCGCTCCACCATCCTGCGGCGGATTCAGCGGCGGATCCTGGTGAATCACAGCAGCAGCCTGGCGGACTTCGCCCGGCTGCTGGGAGACAACCAGGACGAGGTCAACACCCTCATCAAGGAAATCCTCATTGGGGTGACCAGCTTCTTCCGGGACGCGGCCTTTTTCGAGAAGCTGAAGTACAACGCCGTCTACAAGATTGTGGAACGGGCCAAGGAGGGGGACCCCATCAGGGTATGGAGCGCCGGCTGTTCCACCGGCGAGGAGGCCTATTCCATCGCCATCCTCTTCCAGGAGGCCATGGATGAGCTGCAAGTGAAGCGGGACGTGAAGATTTTTGCCACCGACGTGAACGGACAGGCGGTGGAGCAGGCGGGAAAGGGGATTTTCTCCGGCAGCATCGCGGACGAAGTCACCCCCGAGCGGCTGGCCAGGTTCTTTCACAAGGAGGAGGACCGGTATGTGGTGTCCAAACAGATCCGGCAGATGATCGTTTTTGCGGTTCACAACATGTTCTCTGATCCCCCCTTCGGCAAACTGGACATGATCAGCTGCCGCAACGTGATGATCTACTTCCAGCCGGTGCTGCGGCGGGGGCTGTTTGCCATCTTCCACTCCGCGCTGAAAAATAACGGCTTCCTCTTCCTGGGGCAGAGCGAGACCGCCGGGGAGTACAGCAACATCTTCAAGCCGGTGTGCGGCGCGGAGAAGATCTACCTCCACAAGGGGGAAGGGAAAGTGGAGGATCTGACGCCGCCCACCTTCAACATCCCCAGCATCCAGGCGATCTCCCACAAAAGCCACGGCCTGGTCAGGGAGAAGGCGGTCAATCACCAGCGGGAGACCGCCTACACCAAGTTCCTGGAGGCATTCCTGCCCGCCTCGGTGGTGCTGGACGAGAACGACACGGTGGTCCACTTTTTTGGCAGCTACACCGATTACTTCACCCTGGCCCCCGGAAAGGCCACCCTCAATTTCTTCAGCCTGCTGAACAAGGACCTGACCCTGGTGGCCTCTACCGCCCTGAGCCGCTGCCGGTCGGAGGGGGAGGCCGTCACCTATACCGACATCGCCGTGGACTGCCCCACCGGGCGGAAAGTCATTGACCTGACGGTGCAGCCCATCCCGGGGGAGCTGGGGGAGGAGAGCACCCTTACCGCCGTTCTGTTCCTGGAGGGCAGGCGGACCGATGCCGGCGGCATTGTGGAGAAGTACAACGTGGACGCCACCGCCGCCCGACGCATCGCCGACCTGGAGCGGGAGTTTCAGGTGTCCCAGAGCGACCTGCGGGCCACCATCCAGCGGCTGGAGACGGTGAACGGGGAGCTCCAGGCCGCCAACGAGGAGCTGATCACCGCCAATGAGGAGCTTCAATCCTCCACCGAGGAGCTTCAGTCGGTGAACGAGGAGCTCTATACCGTCAACACCGAGCACCAGCTCAAGTTGGACGAGCTGACCACCATGACCAACGACCTGTCCAACTTCCTGTCCTCCACCATGATCGGTATCCTCTTTGTGGACAGCAAGCTGAACATCCGCAAGTTTACCGAGTATGTGGGGCGGGAGTTCCAGCTCATGGAGCACGACGTGGGCCGGTCCATCCAGATCTTTGCCCACAGCTTCCCCGACGAGGAGATCGAGAAGGACGCCAGAGCGGTGCTGAAGAGCCTGAGCTCCATCGACCGGGAGGTCACCGCCATGAACGGCCGGTGCTATACCCTGCGCATCGCCCCTTACCGCACCACCGAGAACAACATCCGGGGGCTGGTCATCACCATCATTGACAGCCTGAGCGCCAGCCATTCGGACTGCCGGTAAAAGAGAACTATGGAAAGCGGAGCGATAAAAAACCAGCCTGATAAACCCACGTTTCAAACCCCAGAGCGGGGCTGCTGCGACAGAATGCAGCGGCCCCGCTTTTTAGTAAGGGGCGTCTCCCTGTTCCTCCGCATAGGATGGATGGGACGGGGAGACGCCCCGGCCCAATCCATAAGAGGAGGGACACCCTTTGTATCCCGAGAGCAACAACCCGAATCCCAATCTGAAACCGGGCGTATGTGAGGATGCCAGCGGCATGCTGCCCCAGTGCGCACCGCTGGCGGTGCCTTATGTGCCCTTTCAGCAAAATAATCCCAAACGCTACAATCAGCAGGACGCCCTGTCCAACGGCACCCTGTTCCCCGGCCTGAACCTGCCCTTCCGGGTGAAGGAGGAGGCGGTGAAGGTACTGGGTACCCAGCTGGCGGAGCTCCAGGCCCTGGAGTTTGTGCTCCAGGAGCTGGGTCTCTATCTGGATACCCATGCCGATGACAAAGAGGCCTTTGCCCTCTATCAGCAGTACGCCGCCCTGGAGCAGCAGGCCCGGAGCAAGTACGAAGCGGCCCACGGCCCGGTTACCCAATCCGCAGCTGCCAACGCCGCCGGGTGGTCGGCCTGGCTGGAGGGTCCATGGCCCTGGAACTACGAGGAAGGAGGTCAGAAGTAATGTTTATTTATGAGAAAAAGCTGCAATACCCAGTCAAAATTGCCAACCCCAACCCCAAACTGGCCTCCTTTATCATCAGCCAATACGGTGGTCCCGACGGCGAGTTGGGGGCTTCCCTGCGCTACCTGTCCCAGCGATACGCCATGCCATACCCCGAGCTCAAAGGCCTGCTGACCGACATCGGTACTGAGGAGCTTGGGCACCTGGAAATGATTGGAGCCATTGTACACCAGCTCACCCGGAACCTGGACGACCAGCAGGTGCGGGAGGGGGGCTTTGCCCCCTACTTCGTGGACCACACCACCGGGGTTTATCCCACCGCCGCCTCCGGCGCTCCCTGGAACGCCGCCGGCATCGGCGTCAAGGGAGACGTGATCTGTGATTTGACCGAGGACATGGCCGCCGAGCAGAAGGCCCGGGTAACCTATGACAATATCCTGCGGATGAGCGACGACCCCGACGTGAACAACGTCATCCGCTTCCTGCGGGAGAGGGAGATCGTTCACTTCCAGCGCTTTGGCGAGGCGGTGCGCCTGGCCAAGGAGAAGATGGACCAGAAGAACGTCTATTTCACCAATCCCGCCTTTGACAAGTGATCTGTCCTCCGGAGGATCAAAAATGGGGCTGCCGCGGCAGAACGCGGCAGCCCCAAAAAATGTCCCCGCCCAAGAGGGCGGGGGCAGGGGATCAGGCCAGCTTCACCTTGGCCACGATGACGGTCACCGGGCCGGGGGCCTCCAGGGCCACCCGGGGGGCGTGGAGATCCTGGGGCCAGACGATGTAGAAGGTGCCCGGCCGGATGGTGAGGGTATCCCAATCGGTGGTAAAGAACTGAATATCCGGGGTGTACTCGCTGAGCTGAGTCAGAGGGGCGTCGGGCAGAGAATAGCCCATGCCCTCGGTGCCGGACACCACGAACTGAATGTCGGCGTAGTCCTTGTGGCACTCCAGCTTGCAGTCGGCGGGGAGCTTGGTGTCCACGTCAAACCGGGTGGCGTACAGCTCGTCCCCCTTGATCTCCACCTTCTGCCCGGAGGGCAGGGTATCGGGGTCCACCGCCGCCAGCCACTCCAGCGCCAGCTGGAACCGCTCGCCCAGGCCGTAGTACAGAGACGCATTTTCGATCTTGTCGATGATCATGGGTACCACCTCCGTCGTTGATACCATTATCTTACCGCCTAGGCAGGGAAAAGGCAACAGAAACTTGGACAATCCAGCCTCTTCATGGTAGAATAGCGGGGACGGCCCCTTCTATTCCGCCGGAGCGGCGCATATGCTCCTGTGGATAGGGGGGAGCGGCATGAAACTGGCGGGGAAGTGGGCCTTGGTGTGGGCTCTGGCCTTGGGCAGCCTGTATTTTCTGGCCCACGGAGGGAAACCGGCGGCGGAGACCTTTCTGTACGGCGGCCGGCCGGGAGTTACCCTGGTGCTGGACGCCGGCCACGGCGGGGAGGACGGCGGGGCAGTCTCCCTCACCGGAGTGCCCGAGAGTACCATCAATCTGGCCATCACCCGCCGGATGGACCTGCTGCTGGGACTGTACGGCCAGGCGGCAGTGGTACTGCGCAGCGAGGACGTGTCCCTCCACGACCCATCGGCGGACACCCTCCGGGAGAAAAAGACTTCCGACCTGAAAAACCGGGTGGCGGCGGTGGAGGGGACCGACTACGGGGTGCTGCTGAGCATCCACCAGAATATGTACACCAGCTCCCAATACCACGGAGCCCAGGTCTTTTACGCCCCCACGGCGGGCAGCCAGGAGTGGGCGTCCCACACCCAGGAGGTGCTGCGCCAGGCGGTGGACCCGGACAATACCCGCCAGGCCAAGCCTATCCCCGACACCGTCTACCTGATGAACCACGTCACCCGCCCCGCCATCCTGGTGGAGTGCGGCTTTTTGTCCAACCCGGAGGAGGAGGCCAAGCTGACCTCGGAGGACTACCAGCTCCAGCTGGCCGCCGCCCTCACCGGGGCGTGGCTCCAGTATGAGGAGGATCTGATTTCGTAGAGGCGGGCCTCTGGGCCGCCCGCCGGGACTCAGCGGGGCGTCGAGGACGCCGCCCCTACGGCTTATACCAAAAGAGAAGGGGAGGAGCATCCACCCATGAAATCCAAAACCATGTTTTATTGTACCGAGTGCGGCAACGAGCTGCCCAAGTGGGCGGGGCAGTGTCCCGCCTGCAAGGCGTGGAACACCATTGTGGAGCAGCCCGCCGAGCCCAAGCGCAAAAGTCCCGTCTCGGCTGCCGCATCCAGTCCCGCCAGCCGGGGGATTGTCCGGCCCCGGCGGATGGAGGAGGTGGAGACCACCCAGGAGCTGCGGTTTGCCACCGGCATGAGCGAGCTGGACCGGGTGCTGGGGGGCGGGGCGGTCCAGGGCTCCCTGGTGCTGGTGGGAGGCGCGCCGGGTATCGGCAAGTCCACCCTGATGCTCCAGATCTGCCACAACCTGTGCCGGTTTGCCAAGGTGCTCTACGTCTCCGGCGAGGAGTCCGAGCGGCAGATCAAGCTGCGGGCCGAGCGGCTGGGAGTACAGGGGGGCGAGCTCTACCTGCTGGCCGAGACCAGTCTGGAGGACGTGGTGGAGGCGGTGGAGGAACTAAAGCCCGACGTGCTCATCGTGGACTCCATCCAGACCATGTACAACAGTGAGCTCACCGCCGCCCCGGGCAGCGTGGGCCAGGTGAAGGACTGTACCCTGGCCCTGATGAATCTGGCCAAGGGCCAGGGCATCACGGTATTCGTCATCGGCCATGTGAACAAGGAGGGTTCCATTGCCGGGCCCAAGGTGCTGGAGCACATGGTGGACTGCGTGCTCTACTTTGAGGGGGAGCAGCAGAACTCCTACCGCATCCTCCGGGCGGCCAAGAACCGGTTTGGAGCCACCAACGAGATCGGGGTGTTCGAGATGGGGGACGGGGGATTGACGGAGGTGCCCAACCCCTCGGAGCTGCTGCTCTCAGGACGGCCCCAGGACGCCCCTGGTACCTGTGTTACCTGCGTCATGGAGGGGGTGCGGCCGGTGTTGGCGGAGGTTCAGGCCCTGCTGGCCCCCACCAGCTTCAACGTGCCCCGGCGCACCTCCAACGGCTTTGACTTCAACCGGGTCAATCTGCTGCTGGCGGTGCTGGAGAAGCGGGGCGGGCTTATGGTCAGCTCCTGCGACGCCTATATCAACGTCATCGGCGGCCTGTTCCTGGACGAGCCCGCCGCCGACCTGGCCATGGTGGTGGCCCTGGCCTCCTCCTTCCGGGACCGGCCGGTGCCCGGAGACTTGGCCGCCATCGGGGAGGTGGGCCTCACCGGGGAGCTGCGGTCGGTGAACGCCCTGGGCCAGCGGCTCAGCGAGGTCCACCGGCTGGGCTTTACCAAGTGCCTGGTGCCCCAGCGCACTGGCGCCAAGCTGGAGGTTCCCGACGGCCTCCAGCTCATCCGGGTGCGCAACATCCGGGAGGCGCTGGCCTTCCTGTGAGGAGCTTCACTCTATTTTTTCATCCCCTCTTGCAAAAAGTCTGAAAATAGGATATACTACCGATATCCTAGAAAGTTGGAGGTATTCTCCCTATGGCTCAGATCACCAAAGATACCATCATCGGCGATATCCTGGACATCGCTCCTCAGACCGCGCCTATCTTCCTGTCCATCGGCATGCACTGCCTGGGCTGCCCCTCTTCCCGGGGCGAGACCGTGGAGGAGGCCTGCATGGTCCACGGCGTGGACGTGAACGAGCTGCTGGCCAAGCTGAACGCCGACATGGCGGATGCCCAGTAATCAGGCAACGGAAAAGGAGCGGTCCAACCGCTCCTTTTTTGCTGCACAGAGTGATTGTTGATCGGAGGTGACCGGGATGCGTCCCATCCAGCTGACTCCCCGGCTGCGCTCGGTGGCGGAGCAGGTGCCGGCGGGGGCAAAGTTTGCCGACATCGGCACCGACCACGCCTATCTGCCGGTGTGGCTCCTCCAGCGGGGGATCGTCACAAGGGCACTGGCCTGCGACCTGCGGAAGGGGCCTCTGGAACGGGCCAGGGCCACGGCGGAAAAATACAACCTGACGGAGCAGATGGACTTCCGGCTGTGCGACGGTCTGGCAGGGGTGGCTCCCGGGGAGGCGGATACCATCGCCATCGCCGGTATGGGCGGGGAGACCATCGCGGACATTCTGGCCGCCGCCCCCTGGGTGTGGAAGGAGGACTGTCTGCTGCTCCTCCAGCCCATGAGCGCCCAGCCGGAGCTGCGGCGGTGGCTCCAGGGCCACGGCTATACCATCGCCAAAGAACTGCTGAGCCGGGAAGGGGACACCCTGTACACCACCTTCGTGGTGCGCCCCGGCCCCATGGGGGCGCTGACCCCGGCGGAGGCCTGGGCGGGGCGGCAGCGCAGGGGGGAGGAGGCCCCTCTGCGGAGGGAGTATCTGGACCGGCTCATCGCCCAGACTGCCCGGGCGGCGGAGGGGCTGGCCCGGTCCACCCGGCCGGAGGACGCCCCCCGGCGGGCAGAGATGGAGCAGGTCCACGCCGGCCTGCTGGAACTGAGAGAGGAGTGGTTATCATGGCAACGGTGAGAGAGATTTATCGCTACCTGGACGGGCTGGCCCCTTTCGCCCTGCAAATGGACTTTGACAACGCCGGGTTCCTGGTGGGCCGGGGGGACCGGCAGGTGGACAAGGTGCTGGTGAGCCTGGATATCACCCAGGAGGTGGCCGCCGAGGCCGCCCAGCTGGGGTGCCAGCTCATCGTGTCCCACCACCCTGTGATTTTCTTCCCCGCCAAGTCCATCACCGACGCCGATCCCACCGGACGCATTTTGCTCTCCCTGGCGGAGGGAGGCATTGCCGCCATCTGCGCCCACACCAACCTGGACGCGGTGAGCGGCGGGGTGAACGACGCCCTGGCCCAGAGGCTGGGCCTCACCCAGATTGAGCAGCTCAAGCAGGACGGGGTGGACGCCTCTGGCCGGCCCTACGGCATCGGCCGGGTGGGCAATACCACCGGGGTGCCCATGTACGCCCCCGCCTTTGCTGCCTTTGTCAAGGAGGCCCTGGGGGCCAACGGCGTCCGGTTCGTGGACGCCCGCCGTCCGGTGCGCCGGGTGGCGGTGGGGGGCGGCGCCTGCGCCGACATGCTTAAGGACGCTCTGGCTATGGGGTGCGACACCTTCGTCACCGCCGACGTGAAGTACAACGGCTTCCTGGACGCCCGCGCCCTGGGGGTCAACCTCATCGACGCCGGCCACTACCCCACCGAGCAGGTGGTGGTGCCGGTGCTGGCCAAATGGCTGGCCGACGGATTCCCCAAGGTGGAGGTCCTTACCACCCAGGTGCATCAGGAGGCGTTTTCCTACCTCTGATATAGTGATGAGATGGGAGATAATTCCAGCCATCCCCTGGGGAAGGTGGTTAGCCGGAGGCCAGACGGATGAGGGGAAACGTTGGTTGACCACCTGACCCCGTCAGAGCCAAAACCTTCCCCCCTCAGGGGGGAAGGTGGCCCGCAGGGCCGGATGAGGGGGCGGAACGTTCCATAACCCCGGAACGCGTGGGCGGGGACAGAATGGGTTTGGCATTGGAAGGCCGGACACCAAAACTCCTGTCTCCCATCTCTTTCCGCTGGGGACTTGCCAAGCATGGGAAAAAGTGATAAACTATATGCGCTGATTTTCGACGAGAAGGGAACGATACCATGTCCGGACATTCCAAGTGGCATAATATTCAGAAGACCAAGGGCGCGGCTGACGCCAAGCGCTCCCAGATGTTTACCAAGATCGCCCGCGAGATGATCGTGGCCGTCAAGACCGGCGGCAGCGGCGACCCCAATAACAACTCCCGCCTGGCCACCGTCATCGCCAAGGCCAAGGCCGCCAACATGCCCAACGACAACATCAAGCGCACCATCGACAAGGCTCTGGGCTCCGGCAACACCGACAGCTACGAGAACGTGGTGTATGAGGGCTACGGCCCCTCCGGCGTGGCCGTCATCGTGGACGCCCTCACCGACAACCGCAACCGCACCGCCCCTGAGGTGCGCCACCTGCTGGACAAGTACGGCAAGGGCCTGGGTGCCACCGGCTGTGTGTCCTGGTCCTTCGACCGCAAGGGCGTCATCGTCATCGAGAAGGAGGACCTGGACGAGGACACCGTCATGATGGACGCCCTGGACTGCGGCGCTGACGACATGCAGGTGGAGGACGAGGTGTTCGAGGTGTACACTGACCCCGATTCCTTCGGCGCCGTGCTGGCCGCCATGGAGGAGAAGGGCTACACCTTCGTCCAGGCCGCCGTGGAGATGGTGCCCCAGAACTATGTCAAGCTGGAAAATGAGGACGACATCAAGAACATGGAGAAGCTCATTGACCTGCTGGAGGACAATGACGACGTGCAGAACGTGTGGCACAACTGGGATCAGGGCTGATTTATACGAAAAAGGAGCCTGCCGGGTGACGGCAGGCTCCTTTTTCGTTGGTTCGGGACCTAGGGCACGTACTCAAAGTGCCGGTACAGCCACTTGCCCAGCTTGCTGCCCAGTACCAGGGCGATGGGCAGGAACACCACCAGGAAGGGGATCAGCACCACCAGCACGTTCATAAAGGCGAAGAAAAACAGATCGGAGACCCTGGAAAGGGCGTCCACCAGCCAGGCGTACAGCCGCCAGGCCAGAATCACCGCCAGAATCATGCACAGGGTCTCCCAGATGGACGCCCAGTTCAGCCGGGAGAGGGGGCCCCGCTGGTCGGCGGCGGGCAGCTCCCGGCTGGATACCTCCCGCTCCAGCAGGGCGGCGTAGTCCTCCAGGCCGTCGGCCTGGGCGGTGTCGGTAAAGCGGAGCTTGTCATAGGCGTCCAGCGCCTCCTGGAGCCGCCGCCGCAAGGCAAAGGCGGCGTTGGGGGCGTTTGCGGCAAAATCCTCTCCCATGGTCCGGAGCTCCTCCACCGTGAACCCCGCCTTCCGCAGGGTGGCGATGGCCCGCAGCCGGGCCACGTCGGCTGGGGAGAAGTCCAGCCAGGTCCGCCCGCCCCGGCGCTGGGCCTGGGGGGACACCAGCTTTTCCTGGACGTAAAACCGCACCGCCCGCTCGGTCAGCCCCGTTTGGGCGCACACCTCTTTCATTTTCACGGCAATCCCTCCTTGTCCAAACCCAGTGTACCATCTGACGTAAGGGAAGTGTCAAGGGGAATTGGGAGAAAAAGCGCCAGTTTGCCGGGCGCGCCGACCATGTCTCAAAATAACGCGGCCCGGAGCTGCACGCTCCGGGCCGCCATATCTGCAAGTAAGCCTGTAAGCCGGGTTCTGTCCTTTAAGACAGCCATCTATCTCGACGCACCGTTGCCGGTACGCTCAAGCCGCCTCCCCGGGACGGCCGGGCCGGCCTCATGTCCCTCCACGGCGTTGCTCCGGATAGAGTTTACAGCGATGGACGCTTGGCACGCCATCGGGTGAGCTCTTACCTCGCCTTTCCATCCTTACTGGCGGCCGAAGGCCGCCAGCGGTATATCTCTGTTGCACTTTTCCTAGGGTCGCCCCCGGCGGGTGTTACCCGTTATCCTTGCCCTGTGGAGCCCGGACTTTCCTCACAGCCGGGCGTTTCCCCCCGGCCGCGCGGCTGTCCAGCTTGCTTGCCCGACTATTTTACCCTATCCCCGCCGGATTGTCAAATCAAACCCCAACTCTATTTGCATTTTCCCGCCAAGTGGGATATAATAAATTGGTTAAACAAAGAAAAAGGAGGAACTGTCCATGAAGCGTTCCGCCATACAGGAATACCTGTCCAGACTGAAGGGCAAGCGGGTGGCCGTCATCGGCATCGGCGTGTCCAACACCCCCCTCATCAAGATGCTGCTCCGGGCGGGGGTCAAGGTCACCGCCTGCGATAAAAAGCCCATGAGCGCCTTCGCAGGTCTGGCGGAGGAGCTGGAGAGCCTGGGCGCCACCCTGAAGCTGGGGGAGGACTACCTGGAGGATCTGGACTTTGAGGTCATCTTCCGCACCCCCGGAATGCGGCCCGACCTGCCCCAGCTGGTGGCCGCCCTCCAGAAGGGGGCCATCCTGACCTCTGAGATGGAGGTGTTCTTCCAGGTCTGCCCCTGCAAGACCATTGCCGTCACCGGCAGCGACGGCAAGACCACCACCACCACCATCATTGCCGAACTGCTCAAAGCCGCCGGTCAAACCACCTATGTAGGAGGCAACATCGGCAAGCCCCTGCTACCCGACGTGGACGGCATGGAGCCGGATGATATTGCCGTGCTGGAGCTGTCCTCCTTCCAGCTGATGACCATGCAGCAGAGCCCCAACATCGCCGTAGTCACCAACCTGGCCCCCAACCACCTGGACGTGCACACCTCCATGGAGGAATATGTGGAGGCTAAGGAGAACATTTTCCTCCACCAGGACGAGAGCGGCCTGCTGGTGGTCAACGCCGACAACGACATCACCCGGGGCTTTGCCGGCGAGGCCCCCGGGCGGGTGGCCATGTTCAGCCGCACCACCGAGCCGGAGCGGGGGGCCTTCCTCCGGGATGGGGTGATTTGGGTGCGCAACCAGATGCACGAGCGCCCGGTGCTGCCGGTGGCCGATATTCTGCTCCCCGGCGAGCACAACGTGGAGAATTACATGGCGGCCATCACCGCCCTGGACGGCCTGGTGCCCGACCAGGTGATCCGTACCTTCGCCCAAAAATTTGCCGGGGTGGAGCACCGCATCGAGCTGGTGCGCACCCTCCGGGGCGTGAAGTATTATAACGACTCCATCGCCTCCAGCCCCTCCCGCACCATCGCCGGGCTGCGCTCCTTCCAGCAGAAGGTGATCCTCATCGCCGGCGGCTATGACAAGCACATCCCCTTTGACGTGCTGGGTCCTGAGATCACAGCGCATGTAAAGGAACTATTCCTTACAGGGAATACCGCCCAGAAGATTAAAGAGGCGGTAGAGGCCACCCCCGACTATCTGCCCGCCGCCCTGCCCATCCACGTCATCGACGGCTTTGAGGAGGCGGTGCTGGCCGCCCATCGGGCAGCCCAGACCGGCGACGTGGTCATCCTGTCCCCGGCCTGTGCCTCTTTTGACAAGTTCAAGAACTTTATGGAGCGGGGGGCCGCCTTCAAGAAAATCATCTATGGACTGAGCTGACGGGCGGGGGACAGAGCCCCGCCCCTACAGAGCGGAATTCAGACACCCCTCACAAGGAGGAACGCAATTTGGATATGAGACAGACGCTGGAGGGGCTGTGCGGCTGCACGGCCCCCTCCGGTTTTGAATCCCCGGCTGCCCAGGCGGCCAGGGACTTCTTAGCGCCTTTTGTGGACGAGACCTGGATAGACCGGATGGGCAATCTGGTGGGCGTCCGCCGGTGCGGCAGGGAAGGAGCCAAACGGGTGCTGCTGGACGCCCACCTGGACGAGATCGGCCTGATGGTCACCGGGGCGGAGGAGGGTTTTCTCCGGTTCCGCACCATCGGCGGGGTGGACCCCCGGATGCTCCCCGGCCGGGAGCTCACCATCCTCACCGATCCCCCTATGATGGGGATCGTGGCCGCTCCTGGCCCTCACCAGGCGGACGCCGACAAGTCGATCCCCTTAACAGAGCTGGTGGTGGACGCCGGCCTGACCCAGGCCCAGGCGGAAGGGCTCATCGGCACCCCCATGGTGTACCGGGGGGCCTGCTTCCCCCTGGGAGAGGGACAGATGTGCGGCAAGGCCATGGACGACCGGGCCTGTTTCGCCGTGCTGCTGCGGTGCATGGAGCTGCTGGCGGAGCAGGCGCTGGATGTGGACGTGTATGTGATGGGCTCCACCCGGGAGGAGGTCTCTGGGGCGGGGGCCACCGTGGGCACCTGGGCCATCCGGCCGGACTGCTGCGTGGCGGTGGACGTGACCCACGGCCGCACTCCCGACGGCCCGGCGGACAAGACCTTCGTCCTGGGGGGCGGCCCCGCCGTGGGGGTGGGGCCCAACATGACCCGGTGGATGACCAAACGCCTGCTGGACAAGGCAGAGGAAAGGAGAATTCCTTGTCAGCAGGAGATTATGTCCGGCCACACCGGCACCAACGGCTGGGAAATGCAGATCAGCCGGGAAGGGGTGGCCACCGCCGTGCTCTCGGTGCCTTTGAAGTATATGCACAGCCCCATTGAGACCCTGTCCCTGGACGATCTGGAGCACACCGCCGCCCTGCTGGCGGCTTTTGTGACCGATCTGGGAAAGGAGGGGCCGCTGTGAAAGAACTGCTGCGACAATTATGCGCCCTGCCCGGGGTGTCCAGCTGGGAGGACAAGGTGCGGGACTTTATCCTGGCTCAGGCCAGGCCCTGTGCCGATCAGCTCAGGGTGGACGCCATGGGCAACGTGATCGCCTTTAAAAAGGGCGAAAAGCCCACGGGCAGCAAGCTGCTGCTCACCGCCCATATGGACGAGCCGGGGCTGATGGTCACCCATATCACCGATGAGGGTTTTCTGAAATTTGACGCCGTGGGTCAGATCGACCGCCGGGTGCTGCTGGGCAAGCGGGTGCTGGTGGGGCCTGCGCTGCTGCCCGCTGTGGTGGGGCTGAAGGCCTACCACCTGGTGAGCCGGGACGAGGAGAAGAACGTCCCCAAGCTGGAGGACTTTTATCTGGACATTGGGGCGAAAAACAAGGAAGAGACCCAAAAACTGGTTCAGCTGGGGGACGTGGCCGCCTTTGACTGCCCCCCCGAGGCCCTGGGGGCCAACCTGCTGAAGGGCCGGGCCCTGGGCGGGCGCATGGGCTGCGCCGTGCTGCTGACGCTGCTGGCGGAGGAACTGCCCATGGACTGCACCTTCGTCTTTACCGCCCAGCGGGAGGTGGGAGCCCGAGGGGCCTTCGGGGCCGCTTTTTCGGTGCACCCCCAGGTGGCCCTGGTGCTGGAGGGGGCTCCCGCCGCCGATCTGCCCGGTGTTCCCGCCCACCAGCGGGGCTGCGCCCTGGGCAAGGGTGTGGTATTGCCCTTCATGGACCAGGGGGTGCTGGCGGACCGGGGGCTCTTTGAGACCCTGCGCTCCCTGGCGGAGGCCCACGCCATCCCCTGGCAGCTCCGGGAAGATATTTCCGGCAAGGGGGACGCCATGGCGGTCCAGCGGGCGGCCTCCGGCGTGCGGACGGCGGCCCTGGCCCTGCCGGTGCGCTACCCCAACACCCCGGTCTCTCTGGCCCGCCTGGAGGACGGGGCGGGGATGCTTGCCCTGACCCGGGCTTTTATTACCCATTTGTCCAAGGAGGACTGACCATATGGAACTGTTTGACATCGTAAAAGCCCTCAATGCCTGCCACGGCCCTTCGGGGGACGAGGGGGAGGTAGCCGCCGCCATCCGGTCCATGGCAGAACCCTGGGTGGACGAGATCGCCACCGACCCCCTGGGCAGCCTGATCTGCCATAAAACGGGGAGTGGCAAAAAGGTGATGTTCGCCGCCCACATGGATTCCATCGGCATGATTGTCACCCACATCGACGAGAAGGGCTTCCTCCGCTTCGGCCAGGTGGGGGGCCTGTCCCCCCACGATCTGCCCGGCACCCCCGTCCGATTCAAGAACGGCACCCGGGGCGTGGTGGCCGTCCAGGGAAAGGTGGAGCCCAAGGACTGGAAACTAGAACACCTTTACATTGACGTGGGCGCAAAGGATGCGGCCCAGGCCAGAGCCATGGTGCAGGTGGGAGACGTCGCCGTGTACGACATCCCCGCCTTTGTCTCGGGCGGTACCCTGTTCTCCCCCTATCTGGATGACCGGATCGCCTGTGCCATCCTGCTCAAGGCCATGGAGCAGGTGGGGGAGAGCCCCAACGACCTCTATTTCGTCTTTACCGTCCAGGAGGAGGTGGGGCTCCGGGGGGCCCGTACCGCCGCCTACGGCATCGACCCGGACTACGGCATTGCCGTGGACGTCACCGACTCCGACGACATCCCTGACGCCCCCCATGAGTGCTCCAGCGTGGCGGGGAGGGGCGCCGCCATCAAGGTGATGGACAGCTCGGTGATCTGCCATCCCAAGGTGGTGAAACGCCTGGAGGAGCTGGCACTGGCAAGGGAAATTCCTTTCCAGCGTGACATCCTCCGGTTCGGCGGCACCGACGCCGGGGCCATCCACCAGAGCCGGGCGGGGGTGTACACCGGGGGCATCTCGGTGGCCACCCGGTACGTCCACACCCCCCTGGAGGCGGCCAACCTGGAGGATGCCTTAGCTTGCGCCGCCCTGGCGGCCGCCTTCGCCCAGGACCGCCTGGACTGACCGCCCCCACAAACACAGATAGAACAGGATGAAGCAAGGAATATGACTTTACAGATCAGCGAAAACGTGAAAGCCCTGGCAGCCCAGGCCCAGGCCGATCTGGCGGAGCAGTTCGTCCGGATTGACGCCATTGCCGAGGAGAACACCCAAAAGGTGCTCTCCGCCTTTCAGAAGTTCCGGGTGGCCGAGGCCCACTTTGCCGGCACCACCGGTTACGGCTATGACGACCTGGGCCGGGACACCCTGGACCAGATCTACGCCGAAATCTTCCACACCGAGGACGCCCTGGTGCGGGTGCAGTTCGTCAACGGCACCCACGCCATCACCTGCGCCCTCTTCGGAGCTCTGCGCCCCGGCGATATCCTGGTGTCCGCCGTAGGGGCCCCCTACGACACCATGCTGGGGGTCATCGGGGTGGTGGACAAGGGCCCCGGTTCCCTGAAAAGCTACGGAATCGAGTACAGGCAAGTGGAACTCCTTAACGATGCTCCCGACCCCGCCGCCCTGGCGGAGGCGGTACGGGACCCCCGGGTGAAGGCGGTGCTCATTCAGCGCTCCAAGGGCTACGCCACCCGGGCCTCCCTGTCGGTGGAGGAAATTGGGGCCCTGGCTAAGGTGGTCAAGGACAACAACCCCAATGCTGCCGTGCTGGTGGACAACTGCTACGGGGAGTTCGTGGAGACCCTGGAGCCCACCCAGGTGGGGGCCGACCTGGTGGTGGGCTCCCTCATCAAGAACCCCGGCGGCGGTCTGGCCCCCACCGGCGGCTACATCGCCGGCCGCCATGATTTGGTGGAAGGGGCCGCCATGCGGCTTACCACCCCGGGCATCGGCAAGGAGTGCGGCTCCACCTTCGGGGCCAACCGCAGCCTGTACCAGGGGCTGTTCCTGGCTCCCCACACCACCGCCCAGGCGGTGAAAACCGCCGTGTTCGCCGCCCGGATGATGGAGCTGCTGGGCTATCAGGTGGACCCGGCTTCTGACGCCATCCGCCACGATATCATTCAGATGATCCATTTCGGCGCACCCGAGCCCCTGAAAAAATTCTGCAAGGGCATTCAGTTCGGGGCCCCGGTGGATTCTTACGTCACACCGGAGCCCTGGGACATGCCGGGCTATGACTGTCAGGTCATCATGGCCGCCGGAGCCTTTATCCAGGGGGCCTCCATCGAGCTGTCCTGCGACGCCCCCATGCGGGAGCCCTACACCGCATATCTCCAGGGCGGCCTTACCTATGAGAGCGGCAAGGCCGGCGTTATGCTGGCGGTGAACGAGCTGCTGCGGGCATAAGACGGGCCCGCCCCGGCATAGCCTGCCCTGAGGGGGTGGGCACATGAGGGGCATCCGGCTGCGCCGTCTGATAAGCCGGCAAAAGGGGCTGTGGCTTGCGGCCCTTGTGGGGGTGGGATTTGCGTTGCTTTTGATCCTGCTGCTCAGCGCCGCTCTTGGGCCTGTCCTCACCGAGCTGGCCGGGGCGGAGGTGGAGCGTCAGGTTACCGAAATCCTCAACCGGGCGGTGGAGTGCACCCTGGATTCCGAGGGGGTGGCCTATGCCGACCTGGTTGCCGTGGAAAAGGATCAGCAGGGCAGGGTCACACTGCTGAGCGTGGATACTGTAAAGTTAAATTCCTTGCGGGTTCAGATTCTGGAACAGATGCTGGAGGAGGTAGGCGAACTGGACTCCTCCGCCCTGGGCGTGCCCCTGGGGGCGCTGACGGGCCTGCCCGCTCTCTCGGGCTGGGGGCCGTCGGTGCCGGTGCGGGTGTATGCCGCCGCCGTCCCGGCGGCGGAGTTTTCCAATGCATTCACGGCCCAGGGGGTCAACCAGACCCTGCACCAGATCTTTCTGGACATGACCGTGGAGGTAACGCTGCTCCTCCCCGGCGGGAAGGGGAACACCTCTGTGTCCGCCCGGGTGTGCCTGGCCGAGACCCTGCTGGTGGGGGGGGTACCGCAAACCTACCTGAGTCGGCCGTAGGGGGCGCACCCGGCCCCGGTTCGTAAGAAAAGCGTAAGACATGGCCCTCTTTTCCTGTGGTATGATGGGAAAAAGGAGGCGGTTTTACAATGAATACCCTAATCTGGTATGTGGAGATCACCTGGGATTATGTTAAGCAGATGCTGCCCTGCATGGTTCTTGGGGCGGCGGCCTTTTTGGCTCTGCTGCCCCGGCGGCGGGGACGGCTGGCCCGCCGGGGGCTGGGCAGCGGCCCGGTCCGGGAGGCGGGGCTGCTGGTTTTTGTGCTGTTCTGCGCCGGGCTGGCCGCCCTGACGGTCTTTCCCTCCAACTTCTGGACGGTGGCCCATTGGCAGGCTGCCCTCCGAGGGGAGACCGCCTTTTTCCCCATTACGCCCCTGTGGGAGTCGGTACAATATATCGGATGGCGACCCTACTTTTACCAGCCCTTTCTCCACCCGGGGAGCTGGACCTTTTATATGGCCCTGGCCAACACCCTGATCTTCCTGCCGGTGGGGTTCTTTCCCAACCTGCTGTGGCGGCCCCGGTGGTGGAAGGGGCTGGCGGTGGGCGTCTGTACGTCCCTGGCCGTGGAGTTTTTGCAGCTCTTTGTGAACCGATCCACCGACGTGGACGATCTGATCCTCAACACCCTGGGGGCGTTCCTGGGCGGGCTTGTGGCCCTGCTTCTTGGTAAAATTGCCCCCAAACTGACCCGAAGATTTCAAGTGGAGGTCCGTTATGGACGAGAAACAGGAACTTCTGGACCTGCGCCGGGAGCTGGAGCAGGCCAACTATGAGTACTACGTGCTGGACAACCCCAGCATGTCCGACTACGACTTCGACCACAAGCTCCGCCGCCTGGAGGAGCTGGAGGCCAAACACCCGGAGCTGGTGACCCCCGACTCCCCCACCCAGCGGGTGGGGGGCAAGGTGGCCGACGGCTTTGCCGAGGTGCGCCACCGGGTCCCCCTGGAGAGCCTCCAGGACGTGTTCTCGGTGGAGGAGCTGGCCGACTTCGACCAGCGGGTGCGGGAGGCCCTGCCCGCCGGGGTGGAGTACGACGTGGAGCCCAAAGTGGACGGGCTCTCGGTGGCCCTGGAGTATGAAAACGGCCTATTCGTCCGGGGGGCCACCCGGGGGGACGGCCAGGTGGGGGAGGACGTGACCGAAAACCTGAAAACCATCCCCTCCATCCCCCTGCGGCTGCCCGAGGCCCTGCCCTCCCTCATCGTCCGGGGGGAAGTGTTCATGCCCAAGAAGAGCTTTGAGCGGCTCAACGCTGACCGGGAGCTGCGGGGGGAGCCTCTCTTCGCCAACCCCCGCAACGCCGCCGCAGGCTCCCTGCGTCAGCTGGACCCCAAAGTCGCCGCCTCCCGGAAGCTGGACATCCGGGTGTTCAATATCCAGTGGGCGGAGGGGAAAACCTTCGCCACCCACACCGAGACGCTGGACTACCTGACGGAGCAGCGGTTCAAGGTGATCCCCCACGCCACCTGCGCCACCATCGGGGAGGCGGCGGAGCGCATCGCCGCCCTGGGGGACGGCCGGGAGGACTTCCCCTTTGACATCGACGGGGCGGTTGTAAAGGTAAACAACCTTGCAGACCGGGAAACCCTGGGCTCCACCGCAAAATTCCCCCGGTGGGCCGCCGCCTACAAGTATCCCCCCGAGCAGAAGGAGAGCGTGGTGGAGGATATCGTGGTGCAGGTGGGCCGCACCGGCGTGCTGACCCCCAAGGCCATTGTAAAGGCAGTGCGCCTTGCAGGCACCACCGTCACCAATGCCACCCTCCACAACCAGGACTTCATCACCGAGAAAGACATCCGCATCGGGGACACGGTGCTGGTGCAGAAGGCGGGAGAGATCATCCCGGAGATCGTGTCGGTGGTCAGGGACAAGCGGCCGGAGGGCACGGTTCCCTACCATCTGCCCGACCACTGTCCGGTGTGCGGGGCCCCGGTGGCCCGGGACGAGGACGGGGCCCACATCCGGTGCACCGGGGCCGAGTGCCCCGCCCAGCGGCTGCGGCATCTGGTCCACTTTTCCAGCCGGGACGCCATGGACATCGAGGGCCTGGGCCCCGCCGTGGTGGAGGCCCTGGTGGGGGCGGGGCTGGTGAAGGGACCTGGCGATCTGTACCGCCTCACCGCCGCCCAGGTGGAACCCCTGGAGCGCATGGGCAAAAAGAGCGCGGAAAATCTCATGGCCGCCATTGAAAAGTCCAAATCCGCCGGGCTGGGGCGGCTGCTCTTCGCCTTCGGCATCCGGCAGGTAGGGCAGAAGGCGGGGAAGGTGCTGGCCGCCCGGTTCGGCACCCTGGACGCCCTCATGAACGCCACCCAGGAGGAGCTCACCGCCGTCCCCGACATCGGGGGGATCACGGCCCAGAGCCTGCTGGACTGGTTTGCCAGCGACCAGAGCCGCCACCTCATTGAGGCCCTGCGGGAGGCCGGGGTGTCCTTCGACAGCACCGAGGCCCCAGTGGGGGACAAGCTGGCGGGCAAGACCTTCGTGCTCACCGGCACCCTGCCCACCATGGACCGGAAGGAGGCCGCCGCCCTCATTGAGGCCCAGGGGGGCAAGGTGAGCGGCTCGGTGTCCAAAAAGACCAGCTATGTGGTGGCCGGAGAGGCCGCCGGCTCCAAGCTGAAAAAGGCCAACGACCTGGGTATTCCCGTCCTCACCGAGGACGAGCTGATGGCCCTGCTGGAGGGCGGAGCATGATTCTGGCCCTGTGCGTGGATGACAAGGGGGGCATGGCCTTCGGCGGCCGCCGGCAGAGCATGGACCGGGTGCTCCGGGCCGACCTGCTGGCGGCGGCGGAGGGCCGGTCCCTGCGGATGAGTCCTTATACCGCCAAGCAGTTCGACCCCCTGCCCCCCAACGCGGTGGTGGGGGAGGACTTTCTCCAGGGGGCGGGGGAGGAGGACTTCTGTTTCGCTGAATTTCCCCCTCTGGCCCCGTGGCTCAAGGACACAAAAGTGATTTACCTTTACAGATGGAACCGGGTCTATCCTGCCGACGCCTGGCTGGATTTTGACCCGGTTTCCGCCGGGTTTGTGCTGCGGGAGCAGGTGGAATTTCCCGGCCACTCCCACAAATTACTGACGAAAGAGGTCTATACCCGATGAAACGCGTCTCTTCCATCCTGGCGGCTCTGGTGCTGCTGTGTACTCTGCTGCTCAGCGGCTGCGACCAGATGCCCGGGGGCGGACAGGCCCAGGTCCCGTCCTACGACCTGTCCAGCCTGCCGGACTACGCCGGAACCCCTTATGTGACAGTCAATGACAACCAACCTTACTTTACAGAAGAGGAGTACACCACCACCTCCTTTGAGACCTACAGCGACCTGGATAGCCTGGGCCGGTGCGGGGTGGCCTACGCCTGCGTAGGGGTGGACCTGATGCCCACCGAGGACCGGGAGAGCATCAGTCAGGTGAAGCCCACCGGCTGGCAGAGCGTCCAGTACGACAGCGTGGACGGCAAGTACCTGTACAACCGCTGCCATCTCATCGGCTTCCAGCTCACCGGGGAGAATGCCAACGAGAAAAACCTCATCACCGGCACCCGGGCCATGAACGTGGACGGGATGCTCCCCTTTGAAAACCTGGTGGCCGACTACATCACTGAGACGGAGAACCATGTGCTCTACCGGGTGACCCCCGTCTTTGTGGGGGAGGAGCTGGTGGCCCGGGGGGTGCTGATGGAGGGCTACAGCGTGGAGGACAACGGGGAAGGGGTCACCTTCTGCGTCTACGCCTACAACAACCAGCCCGGCATCACCATCGACTACGCCACCGGCCTCAGCGCCCTGGCGGGGGAGGAGATGCCCCAGACCACCCCCGGCCAGACCACCGGCGGGGAGATGACCTACGTCCTCAACACCAGCTCCAAAAAGTTCCATTTGCCCGACTGCTCGGGGGTGGCCAGCATGAGCACCGACAACCGGCAGGACTACACCGGCGACCGGCAGAGCCTCATCGACCAGGGCTATTCCCCCTGCGGCATCTGCAAGCCCTAAAGGGGTTTTGCTGGGTCAGACCCGGGCGGGGACAGAGCCCCGCCCCTACGGATGGGACAGAACAGGTGGGGTGACGAAGGGCCGGGCGATGGATCATCGCCCCTATATCGTAACTCTCATTTTGTCCTTTCCGTTGAAACACAGACTCCAACGCAAGCGAGGTATCCCATGAAAGATATTGTTACGTCTTTTGGCGCCTGGGTCCAGACCCGGTGCGACAAGGACCCGGAGAGTGCCCGGTGGTGGCTGACCACCGGCTACCGGGCCAAAAAACTGCAACTTCAGCTGGCTCCCGGCAGGGAGGTGAGCCGGGCGGCCCAGATGGCGGCGGTTCAGACCATGGACTCCATGATCGCCCCCCTGGCCCATCCGGAGAAGGCGGCCATGGCCAGCCTGTTCCTCCCCTGTGAGCCCCTGCTGGCCATGGGACTGCACCCATACTCCTGCGAGGGGTTTGGGTGCTTTCTCTCGGGCACCCAGGCCGAGCAGTCCTTCCTCCAGTACGCTGAGAGCGAGGGCCTGCCCGAGACCTTCTGCTCCTACCACAAGGTGTTCATCGGGGCGGCGGAGAAGGGCCTGATGCCCAGGCCCCGGTTCATCCTTAACACCACCCTGGCCTGCGACGCCAACATGCTCACCTTCCGCCGTCTGGCGGAGTATTTTGACGTGCCCCAGTTCGTGGTGGACGTGCCCTACGCCGCCGACCAGGGGGCGGTGGACTATGTGGCCGGACAGCTGCGGCAGATGGTGGCCTTTCTGGAGAAGCACACCGGCCAGAAGCTGAACCAGGACCTGCTGGAGGAGACGGTGGCCCGGAGCGTCCGCAGCCTGAACAATTTTGACCGCTATATGACCCTGCGGTCTGACAAGCTGCTGCTGGGGGAGGCCACCGGGGAGATGTTCTCCGCCTTCGCCCTCCACAACCTGCTGGGCTCCAAAGAGACCGAGGCCTACACCCTCCGCTGTCTGGAGGATGTGGAGAAAGCCCCTCCCGCCCAGGGGGTGCGGCTGCTGTGGCTGCATACCATCCCCTTCTGGATGGAGCCCCTGCGCACCGCCCTGGACTTCAACCGACAGGCCCAGATCGTGGGCTGCGACATGTGCTATGAGGGCATTCTGCCCCAGTTCTCCCACGACCCCTATGAGGCCATGGCCCAGCGGGTGGTGTACTCTCCCTTCAACGGTCCGGTGTCCCGGCGGATTGACCGGGCCATCCAGGCCGCCCGGCAGGTGAAGGCCGACGGGGCCGTCTGGTTCTGCCACTGGGGGTGCAAGCACACCCTGGGCGGCGCCCAGCTGGGCAAGGAGACCATGGAGGGGGCGGGCATCCCCACGCTGGTGCTGGACGGGGACGGCTGCGACCGCAGCCACGGCGGCGAGGGCCAGCTGGCCACCCGGATGGAGGCCTTTGTAGAAATGCTCAAGGCGGAACGGGGGGAGAGCGCATGAGTACCACCCACTACATCTGTAAATATACGCCGGTGGAGCTTTTGTCCGCACTGGGCGGACAGTGCGCCGTGCTGGACGGCATGGCGGACAGCTTCGACCGCAGCGACCAGGTGAGCCATCCCAACCTGTGCGGCTTTGGCAAGGCGGTGCTGGAGGCCTGCCTGTCGGGGCAGGTGAAGGAGCTGGTGCTGGTGAACTGCTGCGACACCATCCGCTCGGCCTACGACGTACTCCTGAAGCACGGGAAGCTGGACTTCCTCTTCCTGATGGACATGCTCCACTGCGGGGGGGATTGCGCCCGGGAGCGCACCAAGGGGGAGCTGCTGCGGCTGGCCAAGGCGTATGGGGCGTACAAAGGCACCACCTTTGATCCCAAAACCTTTCGGGCGGCCTTCGCGCCCAACCCCCGGCCCACCCAGCCCTACCTCAGCGTGCTGGGGGGCAGGGTGGGGGAGCCCCTGTTCCGGATGATGGCGGAGTCCATGCCCCTGCCGGTGCGCAACGACACCTGCGTCCACAACCGGGACGTGGCCATGCCGCCGGAGGAGGACGACTTCGACGCCCTCATGGACTGGTACGCCGGGGCCCTGCTGGAACAGCTGCCCTGTATGCGTATGGCGGACAACTCCGGCCGTCGGCAGCTCACCCAGGACCCCCACCTGAAGGGGGTCATCTACCACACCGTCAAATTCTGCGACTATTACGGCTTTGAATACGCCCAGCTCCGGGGGGAACTCACCGTTCCCATGCTGAAGCTGGAGTCGGACTACACCGTCCAGAGCAGCGGACAGCTGCGCACCCGGCTGGAGGCATTTGCGGAGACTCTAGCTCCGGAGACCATGGGCGTGAGAGAGGGAGGAAGGGCCATGCACAAGGGCCATTACTATGTGGGCATCGACAGCGGCTCCACCAGCACTGACGTGGCCATTCTGGACAAGGACAAGAACCTGGTGGCGGGGGTGATCCTGCCCACCGGCGCGGGGGCGGCGGCGGGGGCCGACCGGGCCCTGGAGGCCGCCCTGGAGCAGGCGGGGCTCACCAAAGAGGACATCGCCGCCACCGTCACCACCGGCTACGGCCGCTCGGCCATCCAGATGGGGGACAAGTCCATCACCGAGATCACCTGCCACGCCCGGGGGGCCTTTTTCCTGGACCCCTCGGTGCGCACCATCATCGACATCGGCGGCCAGGACAGCAAGGTCATCCGCATTGACGAGCAGGGCAACGTGGTCAATTTTGTCATGAACGACAAGTGCGCCGCCGGTACCGGCCGGTTTTTGGAGCTGATGGCCCGCACCCTGGAGCTGTCCATGGAGGAGATGAGCCAGGCCGGGCTGGACTGGAAGGAGGAGATCACCATCTCCTCCATGTGCACCGTGTTTGCCGAGTCGGAGGTGGTTTCCCTTATCGCCCAGAACAAGCGCCAGGCCGACATCATCCACGGCCTGAACCAGTCAGTGGCCTCCAAGACCTGCGCCCTCTGCCGCCGTATCGGCGGGGAGCCCAATTATATGATGACCGGCGGCGTGTCCAAAAACAAGGGCGTGGTGGCGGCCATCGAAAAGCAGCTGGGGGTGGAGCTGGTGATCTCTGACCAGGCCCAGCTCAACGGAGCCCTGGGGGCCGCTCTGTTCGCCCTGGAACTTTCGTGAGTTAGGAGATACTTTGGGCGGAGCGTGGAGATTTCGTCC
This sequence comes from uncultured Eubacteriales bacterium, assembly GCA_949289455.1. GTDB lineage: Bacteria > Bacillota > Clostridia > Oscillospirales > Oscillospiraceae > Flavonifractor. The sequence goes on along the minus strand of CASEOA010000011.1, from coordinate 14,212 downwards.
GTAGGGGCGACCTGCGGTCGCCCGCCCGTGCTGGTTTGGGAAACGGTGCGCCGGGCGGCCACAGGCCGCCCCTACACAAGCTATGGGCTCCGACTTGACGATTGGGGGCAAAACTGCTACAATCATGGGCGGAAAACAACGGCGGAAAGGGGAGAGGCGGCATGATCCTGGCGGTAGACGTGGGCAATTCCACCACCACGGTGGGGCTGTTTACAGCGGATGGCAGGCTGAGTTTCCGGTCCACCCTGGAGACCTCCCGGAACAAGACCCGGGATCAGTGCGCCATCGACCTGTTCGGCCTGTTCCAGCTGTACCGGGCCGATCCCGGGACGCTCAGCGGGGCCATTTTGTCCTCGGTGGTGCCCCCCCTGACAGCCATTTTTACCGACGCCCTCACCCGGCTCATCGGAAAGTCTCCCATGGTGGTGGGCCCCGGCATCAAGACCGGGCTCAACATCAAGGCGGAGATCCACAATCAGCTGGGCAGCGACATCGTGGCCTCGGCGGTGGCGGCCATCGCCTCCTATCCCAGCCCTACCGTCATGGTGGATCTGGGCACCGCCACCTCGGTGTCCCTGATGGTGGGCAGCGTGTACGAGGGCTGCCTTATCATGCCGGGGCTCACCCTGGCCCTGGAGGCCCTGTCGGAGCGGGCCGCCGCTCTGCCCCCCATCTCCCTGGAGAGCCCCACCCCGGTGGAGCTGCTGGGCCGCACCACCGAGGAGGCCATGCGCTCCGGTATGCTGTACGGCCACGCCGCCATGCTGGAGGGGGTCATTGACCGCATCGAAGCCCAGATCGGCCAGCCGGTGACGGTGGTGGCCACCGGAGGCAGCGGGCCCCGGGTGCTGGCCCACTGCCGGCGGGAGATCCACTACGAGCCCGACCTGGTGATGAAGGGGCTCTACCTGCTTTATCGGAAAAACGACCGCAAGCCCCGCAAGACCTGACCATGTGCTCAACGGCAACGCCGTGGGTAAATACATGCGCTGCATCCTCACAGGAGGAGCGGCAGCAGGAGGTAAACAGTATGAGAGCAAGTGAAAAAACCAGACGCCTGACGGGATTGGCCCTGATGACCGCCATCATCGTGGTCCTGCAGGTAGTCGCCAGCTTCGTCAAGTTCGGACCCTTCACCATCACCCTGGCCCTGGCCCCCATCATCATCGGGGCCGCCCTGTACGGCGCAGGCGCAGGCGCCTGGCTGGGGGCTGTGTTCGGCGTGGTGGTGCTCATCGCCTGTATCGCAGGCTGGGACCAGGGCGGAAACGTCCTCTTTACCGCCAACCCGCTGCTCACCGCCGCCCTGTGCGTGGTCAAGGGGGCCGCCGCCGGTCTGGTGTCCGGCGCCGTGTTCCGGGCCATCATGGCCCGGCATTACCCCATGGGGGCTGCCATCACCGCCGGTATCCTCTGCCCGGTGGTCAACACCGGCATTTTCATCGTGGGCCTCACCCTGTGCTTCCACGATACCCTGGTGGCCTGGGCCGGTGGCTCCGACCTGATGTTCTACATCATTACCGTCCTCACCGGTATCAACTTCGTGCTGGAGCTGGCCATCAACCTGGTGCTCAGCACCGTCATCGTCCGGGTGGTCAAGGCCCGGTCCTGAATCTCACGCACGCTGGGGGCGTCCGTCAAATCGACGGACGCCCTCAGTTTTTTGCAGCCATAACTGCTCCATCATTCAAAAATCCCGGATGAGCTCAAATAGGGACTTGCAATTTTGCAAGTCGGCGCATATAATATGTCAAGATTAAAGTAATAAGGGAGAGATTCCATTGAAAGAGCTGTCCACCATCGCCCAGGCCGTCCGGGCCTCCACCACTATGGCCATTGACGCCATGTTCAAGCAGATGAAGGCTGACGGCATTGACGTCATCGGTTTCGGCGCCGGTGAGCCCGATTTCAATACCCCCGACCCCATCAAGGAGGCCGGCATCGCCGCCATCCAGGACAACGTCACCCGCTACACCCCCGCCGCCGGTACCGTGGAGCTGCGCCAGGCGGTGTGCGACCGGATGAAGGCCGACTACGACCTGGACTACACCCCCGCCCAGGTGGTGGTGAGCAGCGGCGCCAAGCATCTGGTGTACCTGGCCCTCCGGGCCCTGGTGAATCCCGGCGACGAGGTGATCCTGCCCGCTCCCTACTGGGTGAGCTACTACGAGCTCATCAAGATGGTGGGCGGCGTGCCCGTGGTGGTCACCGCCACCGAGGCCGAGCACTTCAAGCTCACCGCCGAGAAGCTGGAAGGGGCCATCACCCCCAAGACCAAGGCCATCCTGCTCAACAACCCCTCCAACCCCACCGGCATGATGTACGGCAGGGAGGAGCTGGAGTCCATCGCCGCCGTGTGTGAGAAGGCCGACCTGTACGTGATCTCCGACGAGATCTACGCCTGCCTGGCCTACGACGGCCGGCAGTTCACCAGCTTCGCCTCCCTCAGCGCCGACGCCAAGGAGCGCACCATCCTCATCAACGGCGTGTCCAAGGCCTACGCCATGACCGGCTGGCGTATCGGCTACGCCTGCGCCAACGCCCAGATCGCCAAGGTCATGGCCAACTACGTCAGCCACTCCACCGGCTCCCCCGTGGCCATCTCCCAAAAGGCCGCCGCCGCCGCCCTCTCCGGTTCCCAGGTCCAGGTGGATGTTATGCGTCAGGCCTTTGAGGACCGCCGCAACTACATCGTCCAGGAGATGAACGCCATTCCCGGCGTCAGCTGCATCATGCCCGAGGGCGCCTTCTATGTGATGATGAACCTGAACGAGCTCATCGGCAAGACCATCCACGGTGTGGAGATCACCAACGACGACGTGTTTGCCGACGCCTTCCTGAAGTACGGCCTGGTAGCCGTGGTGCCCGGCTCCGGCTTCGGCGCCCCCAACTTCGTCCGCTGGTCCTACGCTACCTCCATGGATAATATTAAGGAGGGCCTGGCCCGGCTGAAGAAGTTCCTCACCGAGTGATAACGCAAACGGGCGTGCCGGCAGGCACGCCCTTTTGCGTTTAGAGTTGAGATAATGTGTCCGTAGGGGCGGGGCTCTGTCCCCGCCCGCCGTTCCGATGAGGGAAACGTTACGCCGGGCGGGTCTGGGACCCGCCCCTACGAAAGCGGCAATGCCGACCGCCGGGGCGGGTTCGTGATTTGCGCCGCCCCCTCATCCGGCCCCGTGGGCCACCTTCCCCCCTGAGGGGGGAAGGTTTGGGCTTATCTTCTATCTCCTATCTCGACCTACAGCGCTGCCTCGATGGCCTCGATGGCCTCGATGACGGTTTTCATGGCCTTGATGCGGGCGAAGCGTTTGTCCACCGACTCCAGGATGTGCCAGGGGGCGAAGGTGGTGCTGGTGCGGGCCAGCATCTCGTTGATGGCGATCTCATAGGCGTCCCACTTTTCCCGGTTGCGCCAGTCCTCCTCGGTGATCTTCCACTGCTTGGCGGGGTCGGCCTGCCGCTCGTTGAACCGGGCCAGCTGGGTGTCCTTGTCGATCTGCACCCAGAACTTCAGCACCACCATGCCGCAGTCCACCAGTTCCTTCTCAAACTCGTTGATCTCGTCGTAGGCCCGCTGCCAGTCGTCGGTGGAGCAGAAGCCCTCCAGCCGCTCCACCATCACTCGGCCGTACCAGCTCCGGTCGAAGATGGCGATGTGGCCGGTCTTGGGCAGGCGGGTCCAGAACCGCCACAGGTAATGGCGGGCCAGCTCGTCTTTGGTGGGGGCGGCGATGGGGAGGACCTCATACCCCCGGGGGTCCAGGGCGGAGGCCAGACGCTTGATGTTGCCCCCCTTGCCGGCGGCGTCCCAGCCCTCGTAAGCGATGACCACCGGCACCTTCTTCCGGTAGAGCTCGTTGTGGAGGGCGGCCAGCTTGGCCCGGCACTTTTTCAGCTGCTTGCGGTACTCCTTTTCCTCCAGGGTCTGGGTCAGGTCGGCCTGGGCCAGAGGGAGGGGAGGGGCCATGTCCCAGCGGTACTCCGGGTGGACGGGCTGAGGCCGGCTCTCCAGGGCGGCGGTAATCTGCTGGTATACCCAGTCCGCCGCCGCCAGATTGCCCTTGGCGGCCTGGGTGCTGTCGATGACCTTCCAGGGGGCCCAGGGCTTGTCCGTCGCCTCCAGATAGCTCTCAAACACCGCCAGATTCTTGTCATAATTCTTGTTCTGCCTGCGGTCCTCGTCGTTGACCCGCCAGAGGGTCTCCTTGTCGGAGGCCAGGCCGTCCAGCCGCTCCTTCTGGCACTGGGCGTCGATGTGGAGGAACAGTTTAATGAGCAGATAGCCCCCGGCGGTGAGCTGCCGCTCGAAGATATTGATGCTGTCCAGCCGCTTCTGGTACTCCAGGTCGGACAGATCCCCCCGGAGATAGGCCCGCACGGTCTCCTCCATCCAGCCGGTGTCCAGGAAGAGCACCTTGCCCGCCTCGGGGATGGACTCGAAGTGCCGCTTCAGGAAGGGCCACCGCTGTTCCGCCGGGGTAGGGGGGCCCACGCTGAGCACCCGGAAGAACCGGGGGTCCAGATCCCGGATCAGGGCCTGGATGGTGCGGCCCTTGCCCGAGGCGCTCCACCCCTCCAGCAGCACGATCACCGGCAGGCCCGCCTGCTTGATCTTCTGCTGCAACGCCGCCAGCTCCTCCCGGCGGACTTTCAGCAGGCTTTTGCACTCGCTTTCGGTGCGGCGCTCCTGCCCAAAGACAAATTCCCGGAGCATAGCTCCACCTCCTGTCATTGATCTGATAAGTTCAGTGTACACCCCGGCAGCCCCGGTGGCAAGTCCGGCAAAAAATTTCAAAGCCAGTCGTAAAAAGGTACAAATTTTCCTTGTGATACAGGTGCGTTTATAGTATACTGTCAAAAGACGAAATTAGAAAAAAAGAGGTATGTCTCATGGATCACGCCCGATATGAAAGTCCCCTCTGCTCCCGGTACGCCAGCGACCAGATGCAGTATATTTTCTCCCCGGACAAGAAGTTTTCCACCTGGCGGCGGCTGTGGGTAGCCCTGGCCCGCGCGGAGATGGAGCTGGGCCTGCCGGTGACGGCGGAGCAGGTGGCCCAGCTGGAGGCCCACCTCACCGATATCGACTATGAAAAGGCCGCGGAATACGAGAAGAAGCTGCGCCACGACGTGATGGCCCACGTCCACACCTACGGCGACGCCTGCCCCGACGCCATGCCCATCATCCACCTGGGGGCCACCAGCTGCTACGTGGGGGACAACACCGACATCATCCTCATGCGGGAGGCCCTGGAGCTGGTACGGGACCAGCTGGTCCGGGTGCTGGACAAGCTGGCCGCTTTTGCTGAGCGCTACAAGGCCCTGCCCACTCTGGGCTTCACCCACTTCCAGCCTGCCCAGCTGGTCACCGTAGGCAAGCGGGCCACCCTGTGGATGAACGAGCTGCTCTACGACCTCCACGAGGTGGAGCACCGCATCTCCACCCTGAAGCTGCTGGGCTGCAAGGGCACCACCGGCACCCAGGCCTCCTTCCTGGAGCTCTTCGACGGGGACCACGAAAAGTGCAAGGCCCTGGACCGGAAGATCGCCGCCGAGATGGGGTTTGAGGACACCGTCCCCGTGTCGGGGCAGACTTATTCCCGGAAGGTGGACTACGCCGTGCTGTCCACCCTGTCGGGCATCGCCCAGTCCGCCAGCAAGTTCGCCACCGACCTGCGGCTGCTCTGCCACCTGAAGGAGGTGGAGGAGCCCTTTGAAAAGAACCAGATCGGCTCCTCCGCCATGCCCTACAAGCGCAACCCCATGCGGTGCGAGCGCATCTGCTCCCTGGCCCGGTACGTGATGTGCGACGCCCTCAACCCCGCAATTACCGCCTCCGCCCAGTGGTTTGAGCGCACCCTGGACGACTCGGCCAACAAGCGCCTCAGCGTGCCCGAGGCATTTTTGGCCACCGACGCCATCCTGAACATCTGGGCCAACGTGGCCGGGGGCCTGGTGGTCCACGAGAAGGTCATCGAAAAGCATGTGCTGGAGGAGCTGCCCTTTATGGCCAGCGAGAACATCATGATGGACGCCGTCAAGCGGGGCGGCAACCGGCAGGAGCTCCACGAGCACATCCGGGTGCTCAGCCAGCAGGCCGGGGCCAACGTGAAGGATCTGGGCCTGTCCAACAACCTCATCGACCTCATCGCCGCCCACCCGGCCTTCTCCATGCTCAGCCGGGAGGAGATCACCGCCCACCTGGAGCCCGCCCGCTACATCGGCCGCTGCCCGGAGCAGGTCAGCGAATTCCTGGAGGCCGAGGTGCGGCCTGTGCTGGCCCAGTACGCCGCCGCCCTGGAGGGCAAAGAGGCGGAACTGAAGGTGTAAGACCGTATCATCTAACATAGAGAGACCCAAACGGCCCCTAGGGCCACAAGTGCAAGGAGGAAATCGTCATGGAAAAAGCAGTCCGGCGCATTGGTGTATTCACCAGCGGGGGAGACGCCCCCGGCATGAACGCGGCCATCCGTTCGGTGGTGCGTACCGCTGTCCACATGGGCATCGAGTGCGTGGGCATCCGGCGCGGCTATCACGGTCTCATCAACGGCGACTTCGTTACTTTGGACTTTGACAGCGTCAGCGGCCTGTCCCGCCGGGGCGGTACCATGCTGTACTCCGCCCGCAGCGAGGACTTCAAGTCCGAGCTGGGCCGGGAGCGGGCGGTCAACACCTGCAAGCTGCTGGGTCTGGACGCCCTGGTGGGCATTGGCGGCGACGGTACCTTCCGCGGCCTGCTCACCCTGGCCGACAAGGGCCTGAGCGTCATCGGAATCCCCGGAACCATCGACAACGACATTGCCTGCTCCACCTACACCATCGGCTATGACACCGCCTGCAACACCGCCGTGGAGTCCATTGACAAGCTGCGTGACACCATGCAGTCCCACGAGCGCTGCTCGGTGGTGGAGGTCATGGGCCGCCACGCCGGCCATGTGGCCCTCAACGTGGGCGTGGCCTGCGGCGCCACCGCCGTGGTGGTGCCCGAGCAGACCATCGACTATGAGCACGACCTCATCGAGCCCATCCGCCGCTCCCGCCTGGCCGGCCGCACCCACTTCATGGTCATTGTGGCCGAGGGCGTGCAGGGGGGCGCCTACGATATCGCCAACCACATCCGGGAGGCCACCTCCCTGGACACCCGTGTCACCATCCTGGGCCACGTACAGCGGGGCGGCGCCCCCTCCCTCCGGGACCGTGTGGCCGCTACTTACATGGGCTATGAGGCTGTGCGCCTGCTGGCCGAGGGCAAGACCTGCCGCGTGGTGGCTATGGACGGCGAATCCTATGTGGACTACGACATCCACGAGGCCCTGGCCATGAAGAAGGGCCTGGACCAGCAGACCTATACCGTTATGCGGGCCCTCACCGGACTGCAATAACTGCAATACAAAAGAGCGCCGTTCCCGGTAAAGGAGCGCTCCCATAAGGAAGTAATTTAATTGTCGCAGGACGGCATGGCTGAAAGGTCATGCCGTCCTGCCTTTTCTTTGCCGTTCCACCGTCTGATCGTCGCCCGGCAGGTTGACTTCTCCGATAAAGTTCCAGACCAGTTCGATCTTCTGCCTGCGGTGGCCGCTGGACTTATCCGGCGCATGGACGATAATCTTCTTCACAAACTCGTTGACGATGGTGGGCGTCAGTTCACGAATGCCCACATATTTCCGTACAATGGCTGCAAAGCTGGCAAAATCAGCTTGATCCTGTTCAAAGGTTTCTACCGCTTGTCGCCATGCCTTGACCTGCTCCGTCAGTTCTTTTTGTTCTGCCTCATAGTCAGCAGAGAGTTTCAAGAACCGTTCATGGCTGATTGTACCGATGATGTCGTCCTCATAAATGCGCTTGAAAATGCGGTCAAGTTCGGTAATGCGCTTTTCCGCTTGGGCGATTTCACGCTTGCGCTTCTTGGCCTCTTTCTCCGCTTCTTGAAAACGCTGCTTTCTCGCCGCTTCCTCAAATGCCATGGCATCGTCGAAGAACAATGCCGTCACATCGAAAATCCGCTGCAACACGAACAATTTCAGCGTTCCTTCCCGGATAAAGTGCATGGTACAATCACCCGTGTTACTTTTATACCGAGAACACCGATAGCAGTCTTGTTGCGGTGTCATGTTTTTGCCAGTGGCGAAATGCAGTTTGCTTCCACAGTCGGCGCAGTACAACAGGCCAGAAAACAACCCTTGCCGTTCGGCTTGTTTGGCCGGGCGGCGTTTGTTCTCCCGCAACTCCTGTACCCGCGCAAAGACTTGTTCCTCGATAATGGCAGGCTGGGTATTGGGGAAAATCCGCTGATTCTCCGGGGCATTATGCAGCCGTCTTTTCAGCTTGTGGGACTTGGAATAGGTCTTGAAGTTTACCGTGCAGCCGGTGTACTCTGGCCGCTCCAAAATTCCCGCAACAGACTTGGGACTCCACTTGTAAGGCTTCTCCGGCAGCGGCTTTCCGTCCCGTTGGGCATAGTGAGCTTTAACCGTCAGGACGTGCTGGGCGGTCAACAGCTTGGCAATCTGCATGGGGCCTTTCCCTGCAATGCACAGGTCAAAAATCCGTTTGACAATCTCGGCGGCTTCCTCGTCCACAATCCATTTCTTTTTATCCGCCGGGTCTTTCTGATACCCGTAGGGCGGATTGGTGCAGAGGTGTTCCCCGGCGTTTCCTTTGGCCCGCATGACGGCCCGGATCTTTTTGCTGGTATCGCGGGCGTAGAAGTCGTTGAACAGATTACGAAAAGGGGTGAAATCGTTGTCCCCCTTGTCGCTTTCCACGCCGTCATTGATGGCGATATACCGAATATCGCGCTCGGCAAAGAAACTCTCGGTATAGTAGCCCACTTTCAGATAGTCCCGGCCCATGCGGGACATATCCTTGACAATGACGGTTCTGACCTTTCCCGCCTCGGCCAGCCGGATCACCTCATTCCAGCCCGGACGGTCAAATGTTACCCCGGACACACCATCGTCAATGAAGAACTTTGGATTAGGGAAACCGTTGTCGGTTGCGTACTTCAAAAGGATTTTCTTTTGATTGGCTATGCTGTTACTCTCGCCGTCCAGCGCGTCCTCTTGGGATAGGCGGGCGTATAAAGCGGTAATGTTGTCGGGATAGTTGGTGTTTGCTGTCATGGTTCATTCCTCCTGTAATGAACGCCCGGCAAACAGGTTGCTGTCCTTATTATACTGCGGTTTGTCCTCTTTGTCAGCAGATGTGGCAATGGCTTCCGAACGAATAAGCCGCACCATTTTGTCATAAAGTGGCTCCGTCCCACCGCAGGAAGTATGTACTTCATAGACCGTCCCGCCGAGCTTATAACAGACGGTTTCTTGCAGCGGATTTCCCCGTTTTGGGAGATAATCGCTCTCTTTGGTGCTTCGTTTCCTTTCCATTCCGTTCCCGTCCTTTCCGGGGAAGTCACAACAGAGCAAGCATAGGAAGTGTGGCCACACTTCCGCAAAATCTCCGTTTCTGGCCTGCTGCCGGAGCGGAGATTTTTGCTTGTTGGGAGCTTCCCAAACCCTTGTTTTTTGCTTCGCCAATAATACGCTGGAAAGGACGGAATCTGCCCGCAAAATGAGAACTTTGTATAGATTAGTTCATTGCTTCTTTCTATGGATTTTGCAGATGTTTTAGGCCAATTTCCATTTGCTCAACCATAAAGTCATTGCCACATAGATGATAAATCTGCTTTGCCTTTTTGATCTTTGATAGACCTGATTGCGGATTGCCTGTTACGTAGTTTAACAAACCGTCATAATAGAGCATCGGAACTTTCCAAGATAGCATATTGGGATCGATAGTTAATTCTTGCAGTTTATCGATTGCTCTTTTTGCAATGGTATATTGCCTGCTGCAAATCAGTTGATAAAGATTATTGACTAGCAAATGAGATAGATATACTTGATAATCTGGATGTGCTCTGTATTTTTCCAAAGTATCCCACGCGGTAAGAAAAAGTGAGGTTTTCACATCACCATTCTCAAATATAAAGCTCATATCTGAAAATATACGAAATTCAGATAATGACCAGGTTTCCACATCAAATAGATATTTCTGAATGTAGCTTTTAGCTGCTTGATACTCGGATGAATTTTGATAATCAGGATTTCCATATACAGATCTTAATGCTACTATTTCTGCGTGTTGTAATTTGCTTGATGAGGTTTTATTTGCCGTCATTTCATCATATAACTTCTTCTCTATATCAGCAGAATATAATGGATCGTTTTTTATTCGCTCAAGATTAACATTTAGCAAAGGTTCTTGACAAGGTGTTGTTTTGTACTGGCTATGTATCAGAAGAAGCTCATCTACAGAAATCATTAGCCTATCCAAAATTCTCAATATGAGATTGAACTTGATGTCATACATCCCTTTCTCGAAATCAATGGCAAAGGACTTACTCAAAATGCCAGTATATATTTCTTTATGGGAAAAACCTTTGCTTAATCTAATCTTACGAATCGTGATACCGTATGTTTCCATAATTCTCACCTCTTGCTCTACTAATATCCATTATATCACATCCAAATAAAAATGGTCTGAATACTCGGACTTATTTTGCACTGATAGCCATGGATTTTATAATGAGGGAGAAAGGAGATGCTGCAAATGAAAAAAAGCACTATCCCGGGAACAAAAATCATTAAGGTTGTTGCCGGGAAACATGGCAGTGAAGAAAAGCTACGGAAAGATTTGGAAAAGATAGGCAAAATCGAACTCTTAGGGAAAGCGTTAAAAAGTGTCTTTTCGCTGTAAGTTGTTCCCCCATTACTAGACAAGCGTATCTATGACCTGCTAAATGTATGGCTACTATTTCACGTTCCCTACATTGGGGTTAGGATAGTATACAAGAGCTTATAAATATCAAAGAATCTGCCGAACGACGGCAAAAGAAAAAAGCCGTCGCCTAGCAGCCATTTGACACGCCCATACGACCAGCGGCGGCTTTGAGAAATCAAGGCCGCCGCTTTCGTTTGCCCTGCACAGGAACGGCGGTTATGGAGGAAACCGCCATGCTAATGCACCAAACACATAGCTTCTCAAAAAAAGCCTGTTCTCGGCATGGGAGAGGTTTAGGCTAAAAGATGTACTATACGATGTAAATAATCAGCATATCACATTCGCTTTTACTGAGTTGTTATTGCGGTCTTTCGGTGCGGGCCGGAACTGCCGCAACAACATAAATGCAAGGGGCGGTAGCCCCAACCTCAACTTCTCACTCTCCCGCAGATCGGGGGTGAGAAGATAATGTTTGTGTTTGATGAATATGGAGCACGGCACCAGTTCGACGCTTTCTGCAAAACCGTTCTCCGCCATGAGGCCATCAGCTACTTCCGGGAACTAAACCGCCAGCGGAAACGAGCAATCCAGTTAAGCGCCTTGTCCCAACACGAAATGGATAAACTTTATACCGTAGACGAATACCCCAGCAACAGGTTTGCATTTTCGGCGTTTGGCTATGTTCTGTATATTCAGAGCGAATTAGTGGCAGACGCTTTTGTAAGTTTGCCGGAATGTGAGCAGCAGATTTTAATTCTACATTATGCGCTGGAACTTCCAGACAGAAAAGTGGGTGATTTTGTTGGTATGTCCCGCAGCGCCGTCCAACGCCACAGGACAAAGACATTGAACGAACTGCGAAAAGACTTGAAATCCAAAGGAGTGAGAAACTAACATGAAGCAACCAACTTTTAACGGCAGAGTGCTTTTGCCCATGGACGTGATCGAAGCGGCCCGCGCCGGTGATCCATTAGCATTGGAGCGCATCTTGCGGTACTACGACCGCTACATCAACAAGATTTGTATGCGAACTCGCTATGACAAAGATGGTTTGCCGCACATCGGCATTGACGAGTACATGAAGCACCGCTTACAGGCAAAATTGGTGGAAGCCATCGTGGTAAAGAAATAGCAAAGCCAAAGGAAGCCGTCAAGGGTCGAGATGAACGCTTCGCGCCCTTGACGGCTTCCTCCGTCTTTGCTGTATGGTAACCAAGCGGGCGCAAGCAGAAATCTACTTGCGCCCGCTACTATTATGACGTTTATGCCTACGCACTTAGAGGGTAGAAAACCCGATGTTACCGGGCCTTTCTAGCGTGCTTGGATAGCCGGCGGTATCTTGCCATTCTTACCCTTGAAAACGCAGTTTGAAATGCGTAGAAAACCGGCGTGCCATTTCATTGCGAAATAACACGCCGGTTCATTTTAGCAACCCTGTTTGTCAGCCGTTAAGTTAGTATGTCTTTGATACTTCCTTATCGGCGTTCACCAAATGGGAACGGCGCTCTTTTGTATCGGTCTTACATCTCGGTGGTGAGAACCTTCTTCAGGTGGGCGAAGCGGGGGAGGGAGTTCTCCAGGGCCCGGTTGGGCTCGCCCTGAACCAGGGGCAGCACATAGTCGATGAAGGGCTGCTCGATGCCGTTGCCGGCCTCGTTGATCCACTCACGGGGCACCTTCTTCTCAAAGTTGGCCACGATGTCCAGGGGCTGGAGGACGGTCTCGCACTTGTAGCCGCCCTCGCGGGTGCACTGGAAGGCCACCATCTTGTCGGTGGTACCGGACACGGCGGCCTCCACGGCGGCCTTACCGGCGGCAAAAGCCTCCTCGATGTCGGTGTTGGAGGCCACGTGAGAGCCGCAGCGCTGGAGCAGGGAGAGCTCGATGCCGCGGACCTTGGCGCCGGTCTTGTTCTTGATGACGTCGGCCAGCTTCACGGCCAGGCCGCCCAGCTGGGCGTGGCCGAAGCCGTCGGTGGCGGAGGTCTCAGCCTCGGACACGAAGCGGCCGTCGGCGTAGTGGATGCCCTCGGACACGGCCACCATGCACTTGCCGGTCTTGTTGTAGATGGCGGTGACGTCGGCCACGAACTGATCCATGTCGAAGTCCACCTCAGGCAGGTAGACCAGGTCGGGGCCGCAGCCGGTGAGGGAAGCCAGGGCGGCGGAGCCGGCCAGCCAGCCGGCGTGACGGCCCATGATCTCGATGACGGTGACCATGCCGGTGTCGTACACGTGGGCGTCCTGCCACACCTCGGCGCAGGAGGTGGCAATGTACTTGGCGGCGGAAGCGAAGCCGGGGCAGTGGTCGGTGCCGTTCAGGTCGTTGTCGATGGTCTTGGGCACGCCCATGATGCGGCACTCATAGCCCACCTTCTGCATATACTTGGAGATCTTGTTGCAGGTGTCCATGGAGTCGTTGCCGCCGTTGTAGAAGAAGTAGCGCACGTCATACTTCTGGAAGATCTCCAGGATCCGCTTGTAATCGGTGTCGTCCTTGTCGGGGTCGGCCAGCTTATAGCGGCAGGAGCCCAGAGCGGAGGAAGGGGTGTACTTGAGCAGATCCAGCTCAGCGGCGTCCTCCTGGCCCATGTCGTACAGCCGGTCCTCCAGCACGCCCTTGATGCCGTTGGCAGCGCCCAGCACCCGGGTGACACACTCGGTGTCCAGGGCGGTGCGGATAACGCCCAGCGCGCTGGCGTTGATGACGGCGGTGGGGCCGCCGGACTGGCCGATGATACAAGCGCCTCTCAGTTCACTCATGAAAGTAGCCTCCTGATGGTTAAAATTTTTACAAAATAATTTTTGCGGGAATATCATACCACGACCTCTTGAAAATATCAATGAGAACTGTTAAAATCATGGTGCAACAAAAAAAGGAGATGATTGTTATGCCGCTCGTAACAACCAAAGAGATGTTCCAGAAGGCCTATGCCGGTGGGTACGCCGTAGGCGCGTTCAACGTGAATAACATGGAGATCGTCCAGGGCATCACCGAGGCCGCCAAGGAAGTCAACGCTCCCATGATCCTCCAGGTGTCCAAGGGCGCCCGCGCCTATGCCAACCACACCTATCTGGTGAAGCTGGTGGAGGCCGCTGTCATTGAGTGCCCCAACATCCCCATCGCGCTGCACCTGGACCACGGTCCTGACTTTGAGACCTGCAAGAGCTGCATCGACGGCGGCTTTACTTCCGTTATGATCGACGCCTCCTCCAAGCCCTTTGAGGAGAACATCGAGATCACCAAGAAGGTGGTTGAGTACGCCCACGACCACGGCGTGGTGGTGGAGGCCGAGCTGGGCACCCTGGCCGGCATTGAGGACGACGTGAAGGTGGCCGCCCATGCCGCTTCCTACACCCGCCCCGAAGAGGTGGAGGAGTTCGTGACCAAGACCGGCTGCGACTCTCTGGCCATCGCCATCGGCACCAGCCACGGT
>CASEOA010000010.1 GCA_949289455.1 uncultured Eubacteriales bacterium | reverse complement strand
GGCAGAGCACTGCCGCCGCCCCCTTGTCCAGAGCCTCCCGGATGAAGCGATGTCCGTCGGTCTTATATCCCGGCAGGGCCACGAAGAGGCAGCCGGGGATCATATCTCGGGTGTCATAGCAGATGCCGGAGAGTTCCACGTCCTGTACCTGCCGGGCGGTCAACGCCACCCCGGCCAATACCTGATCCAGTTTCATGCTCACACCCCTCTTTCCAATGCTTGGGCGCCTACAGGCCCTCCCCGCTGGCGGTGGCGTCGTTGAAGCGCACCTCAATGGTACTGCCCCGGTCCACCAGAGTCCCCGCCGTCACCGACTGCTCATAGGAGACCACGTTATCACCGTACTGAGAGGCCCCGCTGACCCGCAGATACAGGTCCACCTCCGCCAGCTTGGCCTGGGCCTGCTCGGCGGTCAGGCCGATTACGTTGGGCACCTGAACCTGGTCGGTGGGCACATCCACCCCCAGGTAAACCGCCACCTGGCTGCCGCCGGGGATGGAGGCCCCGTTGGCGGGAATCTGGCCGGTGATGGTGTCCCCCTCGCCTACGGTGCGGAGGGTCAGGTTGTTCTGCTTGAGAGCCTCGGTGGCCTGCTCCACCGTCATGCCGGTGACATTGGGCACCAACACGTCGTCGGTGGCGGAATAGGACTTCTCCACCCCCAGGTAGTCCAGAATATCCTCCAGCAGCTCGCCCGCCTTGAGACCGGCCATGCTGCCGCCGCCGATGTACCAGCCGCCGGAGGTGACATTGGCACCAGGGGACGCGGGCTTGGGGTTATCATAGGCCAGCAGGACCACCACCTGGGGATCGTCCGCGGGGGCAAAACCCAGGAAGGACACGATGGTACGGCCGGTCACAGTGGTCTCGGAGGAGCCGGTCTTGCCGCCGATGCGGTAGCCCTCCACGGCGGCGTTCTTGCCGGTGCCGCCGTCCACCACCTTCTCCAGAATGGCCCGGCACCGGGCGCTGGTGTCCTCGCTGACCACCTGGCGCACCTCGGTAGGCTCGGTGTGCTGGAGCACGTTTCCGTCGGAATCGGAGATCTGGCTCACCACATAGGGCTGCATCAGGTGGCCGCCGTTGATAACGGCGGAGGCGGCGGTGATGAGCTGGAGGGGGGTGACCTGGAACCGCTGGCCGAAGGAGGCCACCGCCAGGTCCACGTTGGTAAAGGACTCCCGGCTCCAGATGATCTGGCCGCCGGAGGCCGACTCGCCCTGGACGTCAATGTTGGTGGGGCCCAGGAAACCGAAATCCTCCAGATAGTCGTAAAACCGCTCCGCCCCCAGCCGCTGGCCGATCTCAATAAAAGCCGGGTTACAGGAGTTGGCCACCGCCGTGGCCAGATCCTGGTCCTTGTGGCCGGACCGGTTGGAACACTTGATGGGACTGCTGTATCCCTCCACCTTCACACTGCCCGAGCAGTAGAAGTGGTCGCTCTCGGTGACCACGCCCTCCTCCAGGGCGGCGGCCAGCACCATGGACTTGAAGGTGGAGCCCGGCTCGTAGGTGTCGTTGATGGCCTTGTTGCGCCACTGGGACAGCTGGGCGTCCCCCACCGCAGCGCTCACCGCCTTGTCGTAGGCCTCCTCCTGGGTGCATCCCTCGGCCAGAGCCTTCTGGTAGGCCTCCTCCTCGGTGTAGGCCCCGCTCTTCACGTCCTCGATGTACTGGAGGAGCACCGGGTCGCTGATCTCCCAGGGGTCATTCAGGTCATAGGTGGGAGAGTTGGCCCAGGCCAGGATGGCCCCGGTATTGGGGTCCATCACCAGGCAGAATGCCCCGTTCTGGACCTCAAACTGCTCCACCCCTTCCTGGACCACGCTCTCGCAGAAGGACTGGATGGTGGCGTCCAGGGTGAGGGTCAGGTCGTTGCCGTCCATGGCGTCGTAGTAGTCCTCAAAGCGGTAAAGCAGCTCGGTGCCGTTGCCGTCTTTGGCGGTGACGATCCGCCCGGTCTGGCCGGATAGCTCCTCCTCAAACTGGGCCTCCAGACCGTAGGCTCCCACGTTGTCGGTGTTGGGGTTGACCCAGCCGATGACCTGGGCGGCCAGGCTGTTCTTGGGATAATACCGCTTGCTGGTGGGCATGAGGTAGATGCCGTGGGACAGGTGGTTCTCGGTGACAAACTCCTGCACCGCGTCCGACTCCTCGGTGTCCACCCGCCACTTGATCATCTCATACTGGGAGTCCTTCTCCAGCCGGCGGAGGATATCCGCCTCGTCCAGATCCAGGATGGCCGCCAGGTTGGAGGCGATGAACTCGTTGGTGGGCTCCGGGTAGTCGGGGAGAGAACCGCCGTTCTGCTGGGCCTTCTCCACTTTCTCCCGGTAAGTCTCCTGGGTTTCCCGGAGGTCGTTGGGGGAGAGCTGGATGTTGTACACTGTGGCGCTCATGGCCAGCACGGTGCCGTTGCTGTCATAGATGGTGCCCCGGTTTGCGGTTACGGTGCTGTCCCTGGTCTGCTGCTTCACCGCCAGCTCCTGATAGTAGTCGTGGTCGGTGATCTGGAGCTGCCACAGCTTCACAAACAGGGGCAGGAAGGCCAGACAGCCAAATACCGCCATAAGGATCAGGCTGCGGATAAAGATCACCCGGTTGGCCTTGTGGTCGGGCTTCTGCCGGATGATCCGGCGTCCTTTCTTTCTCTGTGCCATAAAGGCTCACCTCGCTCGGGTAAATATCGCAGAAGGGCGTAAGAAAATTTCTTTTCTTACGCGCAGCTTGCCAAGCTGAATCTTGTCAAGCTGCCAAACAGTTTGAAACACTGACGGTTTCAAACTGTTGTTGATCAAACGTGAAAGACAACCCCGACGGTTTATCTTCGCGCCAAGTGCCGCCGCGCTGCGGCGGTTGCGCTCCGAATCGCTCTGCGGAGCAGTCTTTCACACTATCTTTCCCTCCGAAATTGATATGCTGGTACCTCTTCTGATAGCCTAAAGGGCGTAAGAAAATTTCTTTTCTTACGCCCTCTCTTATATCTCTCTCAGGTCTTTTTCATGGGGTTCCCCGCCACTGGAGTATATGGCGGCGGTCAGCTGAAATATTCCACCACTTGGGTAAAAATGGACTGGAGTCCCGCCGCAATCCCCGCCAGGCCGGTGGCGGGAGCTTCCCCGTCAAAGTAGGTCACGCTGTCGGGCTCAGACAGGTCCACATAGATGATCTGGCCGTTTTGCGGCTTTACCATGGCGCCGTCGGCAGTCAGGCTCTTTTCGATGGCGTCCAGGTCGTAGGCCAGCTCATACTGGGCCCGCAGCTTGGCCTCCTCGGTCTGCAACGCAGTCAGGTCGGAGCGCAGGGACACCACCTGGTTGGAGATGACCGACAGCTGCACATAGCTGAACAGCAGCAGCACCGCGAACACCGCCACCGCCGCAAACCCCACAATGGCAAAGGGGGATACCATGCCGGCCTCCCGCACCCGGATCTTGGGCCGGGCGACGGTACGTTCCCTGGGCCGGACCAGCGGGCGGGGCTGGGGGATTTCCTGCTCCTGCTCCAGCTGGCGGACTGCCGAGCCGTCGTACAGGTCATAGGGGATGGTGTCATACTTGGAATATCTTCTGCGCTTAGCGGCAGTCGCCATGCCTGCTCCACTCCATTCTCATTTGTAAGCTCCGCCCGGTCTCACAGCTTCTCCGCCACCCGCAGCTTGGCGCTGCGGGCTCTGGGGTTTTCCTCCAGCTCTTCAGCGCCGGAGACGATGGGCTTTCTGGTGATCAGTTTGATCTGAGGCGACTTCCCGCACACACACACCGGGAAGTCAGGCGGGCAGGTACAGCCCTTGGCAAATTCAGCCATGCCGTTTTTCACAATGCGATCCTCCAGGGAGTGGAAGGAGATAATCGCCAGCCGTCCGCCCCGGTTGAGCCGGGGCACCGCTGCCCGCACCATCTTGTCCACTGCCCCCAGCTCATCGTTCACCGCAATGCGGATGGCCTGGAAGGAACGCTTGGCCGGATGCTGTTTTTCCCGCAGGGCAGCCGCCGGCATCGCGCTCTTAATAATCTCTACCAGCTCCAGTGTGGTTTCCACCGGCTGTTTTTCTCTCGCTCGTACAATGGCCCCGGCGATCGCGGAGGAATACCGCTCCTCTCCGTACTGCCACAGGATGCGCCGCAGCTCCTCCTGGGGCCACTGGTTCACCACCGTCCGGGCGGTGAGGCTGTCCGACTTGTCCATCCGCATGTCCAGCGGGGCGTCGGCCATGTAGGAAAAGCCCCGGGTGGCGTCGTCCAGCTGGGGGGAGGATACCCCCAGGTCGAAGAGCATCCCGTCCACTCCGGCCAGCCCCAGGCCGTCCAGAATGGCGTCCAGCTCACAGAAGTTGCTGTGCACCAGGGTGACCTTGTCCATCCAGGGGCCCAGCCGCTCCCGGGCGGCGTCCAGGGCGGCCTGATCCCGGTCCACACAGATGAGCCGTCCGGTGGTCAGGGCCTTGGCAATCTCCCGGCTGTGGCCCGCCCGGCCCAGGGTGCCGTCCAGATAGATCCCATTCGGGCGGAGGTTTAAAGCCTGGATACATTCCGCCAGCAGCACCGGCTTGTGGGAAAACATCTGCTCACTCATATCAGAACCCCAGGGCCGCCATGCAGGCGGACATCTTCTCCGGCGTCATTTCCTCTTCCTCCTGGGCCTGCCAGGCGTCGGCGCTCCAGATCTCGGCCCGGTCGTTGACCCCGATGATGACCACATCCTTGTCCAGACCGGCGTATTTCCGCAGCTTCTGAGGCACCACAATGCGGCCCTGGCTGTCCAGCTCGCACTTGGCGGCGTTGGCGAACAGGGGCCGCATGGCCTTGGACTGGCTCATGGGGAGGGAGGAGAACTTTTCTGTAAACCTGTCCCAGGTGGACTGGGGATAGATGGCCAGGCAGGCGTCCACGCCCATGGCCAGATAAAAGGTGACCCCCAGCTCCTCCCGGAGCTTGGCGGGGATAAAAAGGCGGCCTTTGGCATCAATGCTGTGCTCATAGGTGCCGGTCACGCCCTTCACTCCCCTCCACTTTGGTGGATTTTAGCGGGTAAATGCTCCATTTCGCTCCACCGTCCTCTCCAGTATAAATGCTCGGTAACAGAATTGCAATAGTTTTTTACTCTTTTTTAACTACAAAAGCCCCCTTTTTTCAGGCGAATCCTGTTGATTTCGGCAGCAATACATATGTTCGACTCTTTTCGGTTACGGATCGGGAACAAAAAGCACCATACCTTGTGGTATGGTGTAAAAAAAATCACAACTTTATGATGTTATGTAAATGGAGGCGTCTAGAGAAAAGGGGCCCGCCGCATGCTGCGGCAGGCCCCTCGGGGGTGCTGTATTCAGGCGTCGGCCTCGGCGTCATAGGGCTGGCGGCCGCCCTGGGCGGGCGCGCCTCCGGACACCGCCCGGAACCGGGCCCGGGACTTCTTAATCTCGTCGTAGGCCTCGGCTACCGCCTCCTCGGTGCGGCGGAGAGCGTCCTCACAGTAGTCGTTGGCCGCCTTGCGCAGGTCCCGGCTGCGCTCCTCGGCGGTGCGGATCATCTCGTTGGCCTTCTGCTTGGTCTGGGCCAGCACCTCGTTTTCCGACACCATCTGGCGAGCCTGGTCCTCCGCCTGCTTGCGGATGAGCTCGGCCTCCCGCTTGGCGGAATTGATATACTCCGTCCGGGCGGCCAGCAGCTTCTTGGCCTCGCTGAGCTCCATGGGGAACTGGCCCCGGACCTCGTCCAGCAGGTCCAGCGCCTTATCCCGCTCCAGGATGCACTTGTCGCTGCTCAGGGGCATGTTCTTGGCGTCCTCAATCATCTCATAGAGCATGTCCAGTAATTCTTCCACGCCGGTAGCCATTACGCTTCCCTCCCGCACTCGATTTTTTTCTGCACGTCCTCAATGATCTCCCGGGGCACGAAGTCCGAGAGGTCGGCTCCATAGCGGCCCATTTCCTTCACCACGCTGGAGCTGACGTAGGTGTACTTGGCGCTGGAGGGCAAAAACATGGTCTCCAGCCGGGGGTTGAGCTTGCGGTTGATGAGGGCCATTTGCAGCTCGTTTTCGTAGTCGGACACCGCCCGCAGCCCCTTCACCAGGGTGCAGGCCTTTTTCTGCCGGGCGTACTCCGCCAACAGGGTGGAGGAGCAGTCCACCTCCACATTGGGCAGCTTGGCCACCACCTTGCGGATGAGCTCCACCCGTTCCTCTGGGGTAAACATCCCCCGGTTGATCTTCTCCGAGTTGACCAGCACGCACACGATAAGCCGGTCAAAGCACACCGCGGCCCGCTTGATGATATTCAAATGTCCCAGGGTAATGGGGTCAAAGCTGCCGGGGTAGATCGCCGTTTTCATAAGGGTCTCACATCCTGTCGCCGCCGGCGCGATGGTATAGGGTCAGCTTGATCTTGCCGTAGCGATACTGCCGCCCCATCACATAGGGCGGGGGGAGCTCCGGCAGTTCAGCCTCCGCCGGGCTTTCGCAAACTATTATACCATGTTCCGTCATGATGTCAATCTTGGCGATGGCGGCCAGGGCTCCCTCCAGCATGCCGGTGCTGTAGGGCGGGTCTAGGAAGGCCAGGTCGAATTTCTCCCGGCAGCCGGTGAGGAAAGCCAAATAATCCCCCTGGATCACCCGGGCGTGCTCCTCCAACCGGGTGTGGGCCAGATTTTCCCGCACCACCGCGGCGGCCTCCTTCCGCAGGTCCACGAAGGTGCAGTGGGCCGCCCTCCGGGACAGGGCCTCGATGCCCATCTGGCCGGTGCCGGCGAACAGATCCAGCACCCGCCGGCCCTCAATGTCGAACTGGACGATATTGAATACCGACTCCTTCACCTTGTCGGTGGTGGGCCGGGTCTCCAGACCGGGCAGCTCTTTCAGCTTCCGGCCCCGGGCGATGCCGGTGATCACTCTCATGTGGTCTCTTCCCCTTTCGGATGAAAATAGTCGTACACCGCCTGGGCGGTATTCCTGGGCACCGCCGCCCGGAGCTGCTCCAGGGTGGCGGCCTTGATGTTCTTGATGCTCTTGAAGTGCTTGAGCAAGTCGCTCCGCCGCTTCTCCCCCACGCCGGGGATCTGGTCCAGCACCGAGCCTTTGACCCGCTGGTTCTGCTGCTGGCGGTGGAACTCGATGGCGAAACGGTGGGTCTCCTCCTGGATCTGGCCGATGAGGGAGAACACCGCCTGGTTGCCCTGGATGCCAATCTCCTGACCCTCCGGGGTCACCAGAGCCCGGGTGCGGTGGCGGTCGTCCTTCACCATGCCGAACACCGGGATGGACAGACCCAGGTCATGGAGCGCCTCTACCGCCACCCTGGCATGGTTGACGCCGCCGTCGATGAGCAGCAGGTCGGGCTTGCCGGCAAATTTCTCGTCCCCGTCCAGGTACCGCTGGAACCGGCGGCGGAGCACCTGGTCCATAGAGGCGTAGTCGTCGGGGCCGTCCATATCTTTCAGCTTGAAGTGGCGGTAGTCCCGCTTCAGGGGCTTGCCGTTGACGTACACCACCATGGAGGCCACAATGTCGTCGGCCCCCTGGTTGGAGATGTCGTAGGACTCCATCCGCCGGGGCGGGCCCTCCAGGCCCAGCATGGTGCCCAGCAGCTCCAGCAGCTTGTTCTGCCGCTCCTCCCGGGTAGTCCACCGCTCCACCTCCTCTACCGCGTTGGTGTTGGCCAGGCGGATCAGGTCCATCTTGGCCCCCCGCTGGGGGGTGACCAGCTCCACCCGCCGGCCCGCCGCCTCGGAGAGCAGGCGCATGAGAGGCACCTCGTCCTCCAGGGCGCAGGGCAGCAGGATCTGCCGGGGCAGGTTTCCCCGGCCCCCGTAAGACTGCCGCACCAGGGCGGAGAGGATGTCGGCGGTATCCTCTTCCATGGGGGTGTCGATGAGGTCCCAGTCCTTGGCGGCCAGCTCCCCTTCCACAAAGTGGAGCACCACAAAGCAGCTGCGGGTGGCCTCCCCCTTGTGGAAGCCCACCACATCGGTGTCCGCCAGGGAGCCCGCCACCACCTTCTGCCGCTTGCCCAGCAGCTCGATGGCGCGGTACCGGTCCCGCAGCTCGGCGGCCTTTTCAAACCTCAGCTCCTCGGCGGCCAGCTCCATCTCGGCTTTCAGCTCCTCCCCCACCTCCTGGAATTTCCCCTCCAGCAGGCGGACGGCCTGGTCGATGGCCTCCCGGTAGCGGCTCTGGTCCATCTCCTTCCGGCAGTAGCCGTCGCACTGGCCCATGTGGTAGTTGAGGCAGGGCCGCTCCTTGCCGATGTCCCGGGGGAATTTCCGGTTGCAGGAGGGCAGTTTTAGCGCCACCCGCAAAGCGTCGATGATGTTCTGGGTGTTCCCCCGGCTGCCGTAGGGGCCGAAGTACCGGGCCCCGTCCTCGGCGGCCCGGTTGGCCAGGGAAAATCTGGGGTACTCCTCCTTCACTGTCAGACGGATGTAGGGGTAACCCTTGTCGTCCTTGAGCAGGATGTTGTACCGGGGCTGGTGGCGCTTGATGAGGGAGTTTTCCAGCACCAGGGCCTCAAACTCCGAGTCGGCCACGATCACGTCAAAGTGGTCGATCTGGCTCACCATGGCCCGGGTCTTTTCCGTGTGGGCCGCCAGGTTGGCAAAGTATTGGCTCACCCGGTTTTTCAGGGCCTTGGCCTTGCCCACATAGATAACGGTGTTCTTCTTGTCCTGCATGATATACACGCCCGGCTTCAGCGGCAGGGCATGGGCTTTTTCTTTTAACTCGTCAAAGGTCATAGCAGAGGTAACACGCCCTCCTTTCTGCCAGGGTCAAAAAAAGCGCCGCTGAACGCGGCGCTTTTTTCTTTCGCTTTGGTCGCTTACTCAGAGAAGTTGGAAGAGATCAGCTCAATCAGAGCCTCCACCGCTTCCTTCTCGTCGGGGCCGTCCGCAATGAGGTTAATGGAAGTCCCCTTGACGATCCCAAGAGAAAGCACACCCAGCAGACTCTTGGCGTTGACTCTGCGCTCGTCCTTCTCCACCCAGATGGAGCTCTTGAACTCATTGGCCTTCTGGATGAAGAACGTGGCGGGTCTGGCGTGCAGGCCAACCTGGTTGTTCACAACTGCCTCTTTCATATACATAGCGTTTTTCCCCCCAAGATGCATTCGCATACTTCGTATTATAGGATAGCAAATTTATCCCAAACCGTCAATGACAAAATGCACAAAATCCATGGAACAATCTTCTCCAGCCCTAAAATCCGAATGTTCCGCCACTCTGAAATGGTTACTTTTCCATTTGTAACCACAGCTATATCCACCGGATTTTACCGCAATTCGGCGATGGTCACGCCGTCCTCGCCCTCGCCGTAGCGGCCGGGGCGGAAGGACTTGATATACCGGCTGCGCTTCAGGTGCTCCCGCACCGCCTTGCGCACCGCGCCGGTGCCCTTGCCGTGGATGATGCGCACCTCGTTGAGCCGGCCCAGCACCGCGTTGTCCAGGAACAGGTCCAGGGCCCCGATGGCCTCGTCGGTCATCATGCCCCGCAGATCCACCTCCGGGGAGGCCCCCAGGGAGCGCAGCTTGTGCTCCGCCCGGGCCACCACCTTCTTGGCAGCCTTGACGCTCTCCCCTTCCACCACCCGCACTTCGTCCTGCTTGGCGGCAATCTTCAAAATCCCAGCCTGAAGCTGGAGGGAGCCGTCCTTGTTGACCTCCAGCACGGTGGCCTGGGTGCCCATCTTCACCAGCTCCACCGTGTCCCCCGCCTTTGCCGGCCGGGTGGGGGGCG
>CASEOA010000009.1 GCA_949289455.1 uncultured Eubacteriales bacterium | reverse complement strand
GTCCGCCGTCAGGTTGTCCTCGTACATGGCGTAGAGGATGCGGCGGTGGACCGGCTTCAGGCCGTCCCGCACGTCGGGCAGGGCCCGGCCCTTGATGACGCTCATGGCATACTCGATATAGGACTGCTCCATCTCCTTCACCAGGGGTGAAGTGACGATGGTCTGGTCCGGATACCGGATTTCCTCCGGGTCATACTGTGGCTTTTTGCTCATGCTGTTGCCTCTCAATCTTTATGATAAGGAGCCTGTTCCGTATGAGCTTCCCGCCACAGGGGGGGAAGCTCAGAACGTTCCCTTAATAATCCAAATTCACCGCGTACTTGGCGTTGCGCTCGATGAACTCCTTCCGGGGCTCCACCTTTTCTCCCATGAGGATGGTAAAGGTCTGGTCGGCCAGGACGGCGTCGTCCAGGGTGATCCGCCGCAGGGTGCGGCGCTCCGGGTCCATGGTGGTCTCCCACAGCTCGTGGTAGTCCATCTCGCCCAGGCCCTTGAAGCGGTTGATGACCACCTTGGCGTTGGGGTTGTCTCCCCGCAGCTCGGCGGCGATGCGCTCCCGCTCCTCGTCGTCATAGGCCACCCGGGTGGTCTTGCCCTTGGTCAGCTTAAACAGAGGGGGCACGGCGGCGTACACATAGCCGTGCTCAATGAGAGGCCGCATAAACCGGAAGAAAAAGGTCAGCAGCAGGGTGCGGATATGGGAGCCGTCCACATCGGCATCGGCCATAATGATGATCTTGTGGTAGCGCAGCTTGTCCAGGTCGAAGTCGTCCCCGATGCCCGCCCCCAGGGCGGTGATGACGGGGGTGAGCTTGTCGTTGCCGTACACCTTGTCGGCCCGGGCCTTTTCCACGTTGAGCATCTTGCCCCACAGGGGGAGGATGGCCTGGAACCGGGAGTCCCGGCCCTGGGTGGCCGAGCCTCCTGCGGAGTCGCCCTCCACGATGTAGAGCTCGGTGAGCTCCGGGTTGACCTCATTGCAGTCCCGCAGCTTGTCGGGCATGGCGGCGCCCCCCAGGGCGGTCTTTCTCCGAATGGACTCCCGGGCCTTCCGGGCGGCCTCCCGGGCCCGGTTGGCCATGAGGGCCTTGTCCAGGATGGCCTTGCCCACGGCGGGGTTTTCCTCCAGGTATTCGGACAGCTTTTCAGTGACGATGGAGCTGACCAGGGTGCGGATCTCGCTGTTGCCCAGCTTGGCCTTGGTCTGGCCCTCGAACTGGGCATCGGTGAGCTTGACCGAGATGACGCAGGCGATGCCCTCCCGGCAGTCCTCGCCGGAGACCTTGTCCTCGTCTTTGAGCAGCTTCATCTTCTTGCCGTAGTTGTTGAGCACGGTGGTAAGGGCCCGCTTGAAGCCCTCCTCATGCATGCCGCCCTCGGGGGTATGGACGTTGTTGGCGAAGGAGACGATGGTCTCGTTGTACCCGTCGTTGTACTGGAAGGCCACCTCGGCCATGGAGTCCTCCCGGCTGCCCGCCATGTACACCACGTCGGGGTGGATCACGTCCTTGGAGCGGTTGATGAAGGACACGAACTCCCGAATGCCCCCGGCGTAGTGCATGGTGTCCTTCTGCTCCTTGCCGGGCCGGTTGTCCATGGTGTGGATGCGCAGGCCGGCGTTGAGGAAGGCCTCCTCCCGCATCCGAGTGTGGAGGGTGTCGTAGTTGTACTCGGTGATCTCAAACATCTCGGGGTCGGGCTTGAAGGTGACCTCGGTGCCGTGGCGGTCGGTGTCTCCCACCACCTGCATGGGCTGGGTCACCTTGCCCCGGGAGAAGCGCATCTCGTAGATTTTGCCCTCCTTGTGGACCCGGACGACGAGCCACTCGGACAGGGCGTTGACCACGCTGGCGCCCACGCCGTGGAGGCCGCCGGACACCTTGTACCCCCCGCCGCCAAACTTGCCGCCGGCGTGGAGGATGGTGAACACCACCTCCAGGGCGGGCAGGCCGGTCTGGGGCTGGATGTCCACGGGGATACCCCGGCCGTTGTCCACCACGGTGATGATGTCCCCCTCCCCGATGGAGACGGTGATCTCGTCGCAGTAGCCCGCCAGGGCCTCGTCGATGGAGTTGTCCACGATCTCGTATACCAGATGGTGCAGGCCGGACTCCGAGGTGGAGCCGATATACATGCCCGGGCGCTTGCGGACGGCCTCCAGGCCCTCCAGCACCTGAATTTCGGAGCCGCCGTACTCATGATCCACCTGGGTGGTGCTCTGTTCCAGTTCTAACTCGTCAGACATAATAACCTCCGTTACCGTAACGGGCGGCCAAAGGCCGCCCCTACACCCATGGTAGGGGCCGCCTTTGGCGGCCCGATTTACTAATTTACTCAAAGCTGTTGTTTTCCGCCCGCCGCAGCAGGGCGGCGGCGGAGAGCTGGGAGAGGTAAACCACAGGGGGCCCCTGCTCCCGGCGGCACAGCACAAAGGCCCGGGGCAAATCGTCGGACACGTTGACCACCCTGCCCTCCTTCTCCGCCCGCTCCAGGAATTTCCGGGTCAGGTGGGAGGAGGAGGTGTTGTCCAGGTCAAAGAGACCCACAATGTCCTTGTGGGCCACCACCACGTTCTGGCCCAGGTGCAGATACATTACCCTTTCCCCCTGTCGTCGATAATCCTGGGCCGCCACAGCCGCCGGTACAGCCGCCAGCCCAGCAGCAGCCCCAGGAAAAAGCCCAGGGCGGGCAGGCCGGGAATAAAGATGAGCTGGGTCACTGGGGAGTTGTCCGATTTCCACAGGTTGAGCCGGTGGAACACGATGGCGGCCACAATGGCAGCCGCGATCACCGGCGGCAGCAGCTTCCACAGCCGGCTCCCCTTCCGGGTGAACTGACACACCAGAAATTCCAGCAAAAACCCTCCCACAAAGGGGATCAGGGCCAAAATAAGGTAAATCATCCTGTTCTCCTAACGCTGTTTCAAAGATGGACGTGGGTAGGGGCCGGCGTCCCCGACGGCCCGCCGCAGCGGTGTGGTAATCGGTGCCATCGGGCGGGGACAGAGCCCCGCCCCTACGGTTCGACCAGAGCGCCGCCCTGGATGTGGAAGGTCCTCCCCTCCCCCAGCCGGTCCAGGTCCATCTCCTGGCAGCAGGTGATGAACACCTGCCCGCCGTTGATGCGGTTGAGGACGAACTCCTGCCGCTTTTCGTCCAGCTCGGACAGCACATCGTCCAGCAGCAGCACCGGCCACTCCCCGGTATCCTGAAAGAAGATCTCCCGGGAGGCCAGCTTCAGGGAGAGGGCCGCCGTCCGGGTCTGACCCGGGGAGGCGAAGGTCTTGGCGCTCATGCCGTCCAGCTCCACCGCCAGATCGTCCTTGTGGGGTCCCGACAGGCACTGCCGGGCCTCCAGTTCGGCCTTTCGGTGGGTTTTCTGGTGCTCCAGCAGCCCCTGCAAGATCTCCCGGGCGGGGGCCAGGGGGTTGGTGACGGTGCTCACCGTCTGATAGGCCAGCCCCAGTTCCTCCCGCCCTCCGGAAAAGTCCCGGTGGATGGGGGGCGTGACCTCCAGCAGCCGCTTGACAAAGTGGGCCCGGTAGTGGATCACAAGGGCACCGGTCTGGGCCATGCGCAGGTTGAACTCCTCCAGGGTGTCCAGCAAAGAGGGGTGTTCCTCCCAGTCCCGTAAAATCCGGGTCTTGTGCTCATACAGCCGCCGGTACTCCGCCAGAGCCTGGGCGTACCGGGGCCGCAGCTGGCAGATGCAGGTGTCCAGAAACCGGCGGCGCACCGCCGCACCCTCCCGGATGAGGTACAGATCCTCCGGGCAAAAGAGCACCGTGTTCAGCACCCCCGCCAGCTCCCCGGCGGTTTTCAGCTTCACCCCGTTGGCGAAGAGCTGCCGCCGCACCCCCCGGCCCAGCCGGGCCTCCAGGGCAAACTCCCGGTCCCGGGAAAAGAGCTCCGAGCGCACCAGGGCCCGCTCCTCCCCCAGCTGGATCAGCTCCCGGTCGTACCGGGCTCGGTGGGAGGAGGCGGTGGACAAATAGGCCAGAGCCTCCAGCAGATTGGTCTTGCCCTGGGCGTTTTCTCCCCAAATCACGTTGACTTTTGGGGAAAACTCCCCTTGAAACCGGGTGTAATTGCGAAAGTGCTCCAGGGCAACGCGGCGGACGATCATATCACTTCCACACGCAGGCCGTCCAGGGTGACCACGTCCCCGGGCCGCAGCTTTTTGCCCCGCATGGTGCAGGTCTCCCCGTTGACCCCCACTTCCCCGGCCTGGATGCGCTCCTTGGCCTCGCCGCCGGTCTCCACCAGACCCTCAAATTTCAGCAGGGACTCCAATTTGATAAATTCCGTGTGGATTTTTACCTGAATGGTTTTCATGCCCGGCCCTCCTGAATGGACACCAGCAGCTCCCACAGCTCCGGAATGGCCCGCTTCAGGGCCACCGGCCGGGCCTTGACCCGGTCGTAAAAGAAGTGGCCGGAGGTTCCCTCCGCCCGCAGCTCCCCGGTGTCGGCGTTGTACATTTTGTAGCTCAGCTCCATTTTGGCGGGGGACAGGGCGGTGACCTCCATATGGATGGCCACCGTCTCCCCGAACCGGGTCATGGAGCGGTACTTGCAGCTGACGTCGGTGACGGCAAAGTCCAGCTGGGCGTCCACCGCCCGGTGGTAGCTCCAGCCGATCTGATCCATGAAGTCGGTGCGGGCCTCCTCCATCCACAGGATATAATTTCCATGATGGACAATGCTCATGCCGTCGGTCTCATAAAACTGCACTTTGTGCAGGTAGGGTTTCAGTTCCAAAGTTCCTTATCTCCTATCTTTTGTCTCACAACTCCGAACCGGTTTACTCCCCGGCCTTCAGGCGCACAGGCAGCACCATATACAGGAAATTCTCCTCCCCCTCGGCGGGCAGGATCACGCAGGGGGACACGCTGTTGGACAGCTCCAGCCGTACCCGGTCGGCGGGGGCGGCTTTCAACGCGTCCATCAGGTACTTGTTGTTGAAGCCGATCTCCAATCCCCTGCCGTCTCCCACCATGGAGCACTTGTCGTGGGCCCCGCCGATGGCGGTTTTGGCGGAGACCGTCAGCATACTGTCCTCAAACACGCACCGCAAGGGGGATTTCAGCTTTTCGGTGATGATGAGGGAGGCCCGGCTGATGGCGGTGATAAGGGCCTTGGTATCCCCTTCCAGTTTAATGTCGTTGCTCCGGGGGATGGCCTGGCGGTAGGCCAAAAATTCCCCCTCCAGCCGCCGGGTGACCAGCATGGTGGAGCCCACCTTGAACATGATGTGCCGGGCGCCCTGGGTGACCGACACCGGCTCGTCACAGTCGGCACAGATTTTTTCCACCTCGGACAGGGCGCTGCCGGGCACCACAAAGGAAAAGGATGGGGCCCCCTCTTTTTGATCCACCGCCTCGTGGCGGAGGGCCAAACGGAATCCGTCCACCGACACCACAGTGAGGCCGTTTTCGTCGGCCTCAAAGAGGGAACCGGTGATCACCGGCCGGCTCTCGTTGTCGCTGACGGCAAAAATGGTCTGGCTGATCATGGCCTTCAGCTTGGACTGGGACAGGACCAGGGAATTTTGGTACTCCACCGTGGGCAGCTCGGGGAACTCCTCCGGATCGGTGCCCAGAATGGTGTACTCGGTAAGGCCGCAGGTGATGCACACCATAAAACCTTCACTTTGGAAGGTAATCATATCGTCGTCCAGATTGCGGACAATATCGCCAAACAGCCGGGCGGCCAGCACCATGGTGCCGGTCTGGGTCACTTCGGCGGGGACGGTGGTGCGGATGCCGGTGTCCAGATTATAGCCGGTGAGCCGCAGGCCGTCGTCGGTGGCCTCCAGCAGGATGCCCTCCAGAGCGGGAATGGAGCTCTTGGGGGACACCGCCCGGGCGGCGGTGGAAATGGCCGATTGGAGCAGGGACTTTTCACAGCAAAATTTCATAACAGATTCATGCCTCCGTTCCGGCGGGTAGGAGAGGCGAAGCGCTCCTCCCGCGCTCCTCCAGGAGAGAGGAGGGGATAAGTTCGTAATAGTAAGCCGTAGGGAAAAACATTGTGGAAAACTCCTGCAATCCGTTGGGGCCCATAGGGCGGGCCGTCCACAGGGGGTGTGGACAAAAAAGAGGGACTTTCCACAGCCCGGTGCGGGGAAAAAAGTTTTCCACAGGGCTCTTTCCACATATCCCCGAAAGGGTGTGGACATGTGGAAAGGGGACTTCCAGGGGAATTTCCAGTGGCATCCCATAAATATTCATTGAATATTCATAGGGATGCATACCCTATTCATTCATACCTGGCGTTGATGTTGGCGTTGATGTCCTTAATGACCTCGGCAATCTCGGGGGACTGCTTGGTCAGCTTCTCGATGCGGTCGATGGAGTGCATGACGGTGGTGTGGTCGCGGTTGTCGAACTCCTTGCCGATCTCCTTCAGGGACAGGTTGGTCATCCGGCGGATCTGGTACATGGCGATCTGCCGGGCCAGTGCGGTGTCCTTGGTGCGCCCCTGGCCCCGGAGGGCCTCCACGTCGATGTTGTAGAACTTGCTCACCTCGTCGATGATGATCTCCGGGGAGGGGAGGAACTCCGCCTTGTCCTTGAACATGTCCCGCACCGCCCGGGTGACGGTGTCCACGTCCACGCTCTCCCCCATCAGTTCCTGGAAGGCCAGAATCTTGTTGACGGTGCCCTCAATCTGCCGCACGTTTGAGGTAATGTTTTCCGCGATATATTGGAGCACCGGGTCGGGCAGGTTCATGCCCCGGCGGATGGCCTTGTTTTTGATAATGGCCACCCGGGTCTCGTAGTCGGGGGGCTGGATGTCCACGGGCAGGCCCCACTCAAACCGGGTGCGCAGCCGGTCGTCCAGCCGCAGCATCTCCTTGGGGGGGCGGTCGGCGGTGAACACGATCTGCCGCCCGGCCTCGTACAGGGTGTTGAAGGTGTGGAACATCTCCTCCTGGGTGGACTCCCGGCCGGCGATGAACTGCACGTCGTCCATGAGGAACACGTCGGCGGAGCGGTATTTTTCCCGGAACTCCGGGTTGCGGCCCTCCCGGATGGCCTGGATGAGCTCGTTGGTGAAGGAGTCCCCCTTGATATAGACAATGCGGTAGTCCGGGTGGTTGCGGTGGATCTTGTGGGCGATGGCGTAGAGCAGGTGGGTCTTGCCCAGGCCGGACTCGCCGTAGATGAACAGGGGATTGTAGGTCTGGGCGGGCTGTTCGGCCACCGCCTGGGCGGCGGCGTGGGCAAATTTGTTGGAGGCACCCACCACAAAGCGGTCAAAGGTGTACTCCTCGGTGCCCGGCAGAAAGACGTCGTCGTTTTTCTTCCTGCCGTAGCCCTCCAGCTCCCCCTCCCCCAGCACCACTACCTCAAAATCGGCGGAAAAGAGCTCGTGAAGGGCTTTTTGGATGTTGGGGAGGTAGCGGGAGGTAATAATATCCCGCTTAAAGTTGGTGGGGGTATGAAGGACGAAGCGGTCTGACTCCAGGGCCACCGGGGTGGCGTCGTCAAACCAGGTATTGATGGCGGTGGGCGTCATTTCCTCCTCCATCAGTGAGAGCACCTTGGCCCAGAGATCGGCCGGTAAATTCACGGAAAGACCACCTCTTTCAAAAAATGGATGGCCGGCGGCAGCCCGGAAAAAGCAAGGCCCCGAAAGCCGCGGCTTTCAAGGCCAAAGGCAACGCTTTCCCGGAGCGCCAGGGACGGCGGAAACCCGACCGCCGGAATGGACCCGGCCGCCGGAAAGATACAGATAATTTAACGAATCTCATTATAACAAATCCGCCTGTGGAAAGCAATGATACAATATAAAAAAGAAACTGTTTTCCACCGGTTTTTCCACAAGGGGCGTACACCGGCCGCCCCAACGGCAAATACGAGACGCCTTTGTAGGGGCGGGTCCCCAGACCCGCCCGCTGTTCCGTTTCCCGCCCCGATCCGCCGGGCGGCTGATAGCCGCCCCTACGCTTGGCCGTGGGGTCCATGCGGGCCACAATATATGGTATCGTTCCCAAAGCCGGAGAAAAAAAGGGCAAAGAAAGCGAAATTAGTGGTTGACAGGCCATTTTGAAATAGGCTATAATACCATGTGCATCGTATAAAGGTACTTGGTGTAAAGCAGTTTTATTTGACGACCGCAGCCGAGAGGCTGTTGTGGTGGGCGGGGTGACCCGCTTGATTTTTGTACAGGAGGTGTCCCAACATGGTTCGTACCTATCAGCCCAAGAAGCGCCAGCGCTCCAAGGAGCACGGGTTCCGTAAGCGTATGCGTACCGCCAACGGCCGCAAGGTCCTGGCCCGTCGCCGCGCCAAGGGCCGCGCCCGTCTGACCCACTGATGGGTCCGCAAATGGAATAGGGCATTTCATAAGGGGCGGGGGAGCTTTTCCCACCGCCCCTGCGCAGCATACGGAAAAAACGCCGGGAAGGGGTAAGGGCCGTGGAGCACACCGTCTCTCTCAAGCAAAACCATGTGTTCCGCCGCCTGTACAGCAAGGGCAAAAGCGGGGCCAATTCCTGCCTGGCCCTTTACTGTCGGAGGAACAACCTGCCCTACAGCCGCCTGGGTATTACCGTGGGGGTGAAGGTGGGCAAGGCGGTGGTGCGCAACCGCACCCGCCGCCGCATCCGGGAGGCCTACCGCCTCCACGAGGCCCGCTTCCTCCCCGGCTACGACCTGGTGGTGGTGGCCCGGGTCAAGGCCGGTCACTGCCGCTACCGGGAGGTGGAGCGCAGTCTGATGGCCCTGGCCAACAAGCTGGGCCTGCTCCGAAAGGAGGAGGCCTGAGTTGAAGCGCCTGCTTTTGGCTCTCATCCGGTTTTACCGCCGGTATATCTCCCCCGGCCGTCCCCCCTGCTGCCGCTTTATCCCCACCTGCTCGGAGTACGCTCTGGAGGCGGTGGAGAAATATGGCGCGCTCAAGGGGGGCTTTTTGGCGCTGCGCCGGATTTTGAAATGCCAGCCCTTCCATAAGCAGAAATCCATTCAGTACGACCCGGTGCCGTGACCCGTCGCGGCGAGACAATGTAACTTGGAGGCGTGTCCATGGATATCATCCTCACCCCCTTTGCATGGCTGCTGCAAGTCTTTTATTCCTTCTGCGGCAGCTATGGCCTTGCCCTGATTTTGTTTGCCCTGGTGGTCAAGGTGGTGCTCTTCCCCCTCTCCCTGAAGGGAAAGCGCAGCATGATCCAGATGAACATTTTGCAGGGCAAGATGCAGAAGCTGCAAAAGCAGTACGGCAAGGACAAGCAGCGCTACAATCTGGAAGTTCAAAAGCTCTATGAGAAGGAAAAGATCAACCCCATGGGGGGCTGCCTGTGGTCCTTCATCCCCCTGATCATCCTGATGATCCTCTACCCCATCATCCGGGAGCCCATCCACTACATGATGGGCATCAACGACGCCAACGTGCTCAATACCATCGCCCAGACCGTCAACTGGGGTACCCAGGCGATGGACATGGGCTGGCTGAAGGAGGCCACCGATACCTTTGCCAATACGGGCTATAACCAGCTCTATCTGGCCTCTCTCATTACCCCCGACAATCTGTCCGCCGTGCAGGCCGCCGTGGGCGAGGCGGGCAGCAAGATTTTTGCCATCAACTTTGATTTCCTGGGCCTGGTAGACCTGTCTCAGATCCCCCGGCTCCAGTTCTGGACCATTGCCGGCGGCTTTGGCCTGTTCCTGCTGCCGGTGATCTCCGCGGTGTCCGGCGTGTTCTTCTCCCTCATCTCCATGAAGACCAACGCTGTCAACCAGCAGAGCACCCAGTCCAACTCCACCGCCAAATCCATGCTCATCGTGTCCCCCCTGATCTCCCTGTGGATCGGCTTCTCCATGCCCGCCGCCCTGTGCGTATACTGGCTGGCCAACAACCTGCTGAGTATGCTCCAGGAGTTCCTCTGCGGCAAGCTGCTGAAGAAGGACTACGAGCAGGCCGCCCTCAAGCGGGCCGAGCAGGAGCGGCTGGAGAAGGAAGAAGAGCTGGAAGAGCGCCGCCGGAAGGCGGAGGAGCGCGCCCGGCGCATCGAGGAAGAGAAGCAGAACAAGGGCAAGAAGAAGAAGGCGGAGAAGAAGCCCCAGACCGACGAGGACAAGATCCCCGGCTCCGTGAAGGAGTACAGCCGGGTGGGCATCCGCCAGTACGCCCGGGGCCGGGCCTACGACCCCTACCGCTACAGCAGCGACGGCCCCACCGTCTGCCCCGGCGAGGAGCCCATCTTCCCCCCCAAGGACAGCGGCGCCCCTGCTGAGGAGCCCGCCGCCATCCAGGCTCCCCAGGAGATTCCCGGGGAGGCTGTGGAGACCAAACAGACAGAAGAATAACGGCGCTTGCCGTGGATTCATAAGGAGAGATACCCAATGCTGAAATGGATCGAGAGCACCGGCAAGACCGAGGAGGCCGCCATCGAGGCCGCTCTGCGTCAGCTGGGCATGGATCGGGACGAGGTATCCGTGGAGATTCTGGAACGGGCCAAGTCCGGATTTTTGGGCATCGGCAGCTGCCCCGCCAAGGTCAAGGTGACCTACGAGGCGCCCGACGAGCCCGCCCCCGCGGCGGCGCCGGCCCAGCCCGCCCCCGCCGAGGAGCCGGTGAAAGCCGCTCCCGTACAGGAGGCCGTACAGCCGGCCTCCGTGGAAGAGCCCGCCGCCCCCGCGGCGGACAACCCCGTCCCCGCCGGGGATGAGAAGGCGGACAAGATTACCGCCTTCCTTACCGGCCTGCTGGCCCATATGGGGGCCTCCGCCACCCCGGTGATCCGGGTGGACGAGAAGGGCACCTACCAGGTGGAGCTGGTGGGTCAGAACCTGGGCGGCCTCATCGGCCGCCGGGGCGAAACCCTGGACGCCATCCAGCAGCTTACCGGCTATGCCGTCAACCACGGCCAGTCCAAGCGGGTGCGCATCCATGTGGACGCCGAGGGCTACCGGGCCAAGCGGGAGGAGTCCCTGGTGCGGCTGGCCAACAAGGTGGCCGGCAAGGTGGTCAAGTACCGCCGCAACGTGACCCTGGAGCCCATGAACGCCTATGAGCGCCATGTGATCCACACCGCCCTCCAGGAGACCCCCGACGTCACCACCTATTCCATCGGCACCGAGCCCAACCGCCGTACCGTGGTGGCCTACAGCCGGGGCGAACACCGGTAACAAGACAAAAAATCCCTGAGCGTCAAGCTCAGGGATTTTTTATGCCCTATCGAGGTATTTATGTGTGGGACAAAAAGATGACCAAGGCGCTGCCCTGGCTGGGGCCGCCCGCCAGCACCACGATCTGGGTCCGCGTCAGGCCGGACAGGCCCTGGGGCAAGGTTGCGCCGGTATACCGGGAGCCCAGGCCGGTGACCATGTCATAGGTCACATAGCTGGTATTGTTGTCCACGTTGAGCACATAGCCGTCCATCACGTTGGCGCTCCACAGGGCGCTGGCGTCCACATCGGCGGCCAAATAGGGGGTATACTCCCGCATATCCCCCCCGGCCTGGGCCAGGGGCAGCAGGGTCATCTCATCCCCCTCCAGCACATAGAGCCACACGGTCTGAAGGGCGTCGGCGGCGCTGGCGGCCAGCTGGGCGGCGGTGTCCTCCCCGGCGCTGGCGTCGTACACCAGCAGGTCGGTGTTGCGGACCACCACGTCCCCCGGCTCCAGCTGGATGGCCGGGGCGTTGGCGGCGGTTTTGGCCGCCCGGTCCAGGTCGGCGGCGGTAAGGGTGTGAAGGGCTACCTCATACCACCCGGTGCTGCCGGTGGCGGTGACCACGTTGGCCTTTACCACAGGGCCGGAGGCGGGCAGGCCCAGCTCCGGGTCGGCAGGGGTGTAGCTCCCCGCCGCGCTTACCACACTGGCGTAGCCGGTGGTACGGGTATCGGTGCGCACATCCACCACATTGCCAAACTGGTCCAGGCAGAACGCCCCCTGATCCCCTGCCGTCAGGTCGGCCGCGCCGGCCACGCCGCTGCCCAGGGGATAGGTGAGGCCGTTAATCTGGAGGGTATCTTCCGATACGGCGGTCAGAGTTCCTTTCACCTGAGAGGTGGAATAGAGATAGGCCACGCCCCCCGCCACGGTATAGGTGACGGTGTCCCCCACCTTGACGGACCCGTTTACCACCACAGTATCGGTGCCGTACCCGCTTTGATAGTCCACATAGCTGGCGCCGCCCACCGTGTAGGCCACCTTGTTGGGCGCAACGGTGATGCCGGTGACGGTATCCACGGCATAGCGGATCACCACAATGTCGGTGATGACATTTTTCTCATCGGCGTACAGCTCCACCTGGGCGCCGTTTCCAGTGAGCTCTGCCAGGAAATCCGCCGTAGTGCGGCCCGAAATGCTGACGGGGGATTGGGTGGTGGTGGTTTCCGGGCCCACAAAGGTCAGGTTGAGGCTGGCGCTGAAGTTGACAATCTGGGCATTGGATATTCGTTTGTTCACGGCGTAAAGGCTGCGGTCCCGCAGGTAATAGCTGCTGAGCTCCGTGGCCAGCGTATCGGCGCTGGTCTGGGCGGTAAATACCTCTGTGGGGGTGTGTGCAACATAGAATACGGTTTTTTCGCCCCACAGCCAGCCCCGGCCGGGACGTCCAAAGCTGTCATAGGCGGTCACCAGCCGCAGCTCCGGGAAATAGGCCTCGCAAAACTGCTGTATCCCATCCCGGGCGTCGTTGTAGTCGTTTTTGTAATAGCCCTCCACCTTACCCACAGCCAGGCGGTCGGTGAAAATCTCGTTGACGTTTTTATAGCGCACCATGTCGCACATCAGGGTCTTGTAGCACATCTGAGCCGCCTGCTCCCGGGTCAGCGCTTCCAGCAGGTTCATGTTCTGGGGGGCGATGCCCAGAGACAGGGCGGCGGAGGCCACGTTGAGGATCCAGTCGCTGCCGGTGTAGCCCTCAATGGACGGGTCGTAGCCCAGGGCCACCAGCAGCATTTTGGCAAAAGCTCCGCCGGTAAGGGGGGACTCCGGATTAAACCGGCCGGACCCATCCCCGGACAGAATGCCGTTTTTGACACAATAGGCAATGTAGGGGGCGGACCAACGGGTGGGGGACACGTCGGTAAAGAGATATTCGCCGGCGGCCTCCGCCTCCTCCTGGCCTCCCAACATGCAGCAAATGATCTTGGCGGCCTGCTCCCGGGTCAGGGTGCCCTGAGGGGAAAAGGCGCCGCCGCTGCCCTGAAAGACCCCCACAGCGTTCATAACCGCCACCGCCTCCGTGTTGGTGATCTGGTCGGCGTCGGTAAAGGGCAGGTCCACGGCCGAGGTTCTCAGAGCCAGCCCGCCCAACAGCAGTACGGCCGACAGGGACAATGTCAGCGCCCGCTTAATGATTCCCATGGTGATTCCCTCCTTCTTAACGTGGTGAAAAGGAGTGGGATACTCCTGATTGTTCTATGTTAATCATACCTGATTCCCTGCCGCCGTCAACCGTTTTGGCCCCATTGTAATATAAATGTCAACTAGGGTGGTGGATATTTCCCGGCTTACCGGGCCACGCAAAAGGCGGACGCCCACCAATCTGTGGGCGTCCGCCTTTTGGTTATTCCTTGTGGTCCGGCGCTGTTCCGGATTTTTCCTGTTCCGCCATGGCTTGGGTGATGGCGGCAAACTTTTCGGAGATGTAGCCGTAGTTCTCCCGGCGGTGGGGCAGGGTGCAGCCGCTGCAATCCTTGATCCCGTTTTCCAGATACTTAAAATTCCCGCCGCAGGCCCTGCCCAGCATGTACAGCGGGCAGTAGCAGAACAGGCAGTTGAACTCCTGGCCCTCCGGCAGCTGGTGGCAGGGGTAGAACTCGCACTCCTTGTTGGAGTAGAAGGAGTAGTGCTTGCCCACCCAGTGGGGCTGTTGAGCGTCCATGGCAGTCTCCTTTCACGCCTTTGTCCGGGCTCTGTCTGTCAGGTGGGGTTCTGGGGCTTGTCCCCCTTGGGGCGGCGGTGATACCGCCGGCGGGGCCGCTTCTTCTCCCCGCCCTGCTGGCCCTCGGCGGCGGGCTTTTCCGCCGCCGGCTTGGATTCCGCCTTGGGCTTGGCCTCGGCCTTGGGCCGCTGCTGGGGCTTGGGCTGGGCGGCCTTCTGGGCGGGCTTGTTCTCCTCCCGCTTGGGCTGCTGCTGGCTCTGGCTTTCCCCTCCGCCCCGACGGCGGCGGCGGCTGCCGCTCCGGCGGGCCTCGGCGGGCTCCTCCCCCATGCCCAGGCTGGTGAGGGCGGCGGTAATGCCACCGGACAGGGTGCGGGGCTCCTCCACCGGAGTCACCTTCCGCAGCTTGGCCAGCTCCTCCAGGGGTGGGGCCACATAGTCCTCCGGCCGCTTGCCCTTGCCGCTGCGCACCACCCGCACCTCGCTGTGGTGGAAGGTCTTTGGGGTGTCGGGCTGAACCCCCTCCAGGCGCACCTTTACGGTCTCCTTCAGCAGATCCAGCTGGCAGATATTTCCAACCCCCTCGGGGGTCTCCACAAAGGAATCGTTCTTGGGCATCCGGTGGACGGCGTCCTCATAGGCCTCCTGCTCGTACTTCAGGCAGCACATGAGCCGCCCGCAGGTGCCCGAGATCTTGGTGGGATTGAGGGACAGGTTCTGGGTCTTGGCCATTTTGATGGACACCGGCTGGAACTCGTCCAAAAAGGAGGCGCAGCACAGGGGCCGGCCGCAGATGCCCAATCCCCCCAGCATTTTGGCCTCGTCCCGGACGCCGATCTGCCGCAGCTCGATGCGGGCGTGGAACACTCCGGCCAGATCCTTCACCAGGGCCCGGAAGTCCACCCGGCCGTCGGAGGTGAAGAAGAAGAGGATCTTGTTCCCCTCAAAGCTGTACTCCACCTCCACCAGCTTCATGTCCAGGCCGTGGGCGGCGATTTTCTCCAGGCAGATGGAGAAGGCCCGCTTCTCCTTCTCCCGGTTTTTGGCCACGGTCTCCAAATCCTTGTCGGTGGCCAGGCGGATGAGGGGGCGCAGGGGCTGGACCACCGCCTCGTCCTCCACCATGGTGTTGCCCTGGACGCACTCGCCGTACTCCAGGCCCCGGGAGGTCTCGATGATGACCCCCTGGCCGGGGGTTACGCTTACCCCCTTGGGGTCAAAATAGTATTGCTTGCCTCCGCTTTTAAAGCGGACGCCGATGATCTCGGTCATGGTTACCTCCAAGTAGTCTCTACGAAATGCCTGCCAGCCCTGCGCCCAGCCAGCCGGCGATGTGTCCCGCCCCCACGTTGAAGCCGCAGGCCGACCGCAGCTCCTCGGCCAGGGAGATGGCCTGGAGCATGGCCTTTTGGGACAGGTGTTTGGCGGCCAGCCTGGCCGGTTTCTCCTGGCCGTCCTCCGGGGCCAGACCGGCGGCGGCCAACAGGCCGCCCCGCAGCAGCAAAATAAACTGGTCCAGCAGGGCGGTAAGGCTGTCCCGGTCCCATTTGTCCCGGTCCAGGCCCACGCAGAACTCCATCAGGGCCAGCTCGTCCTTGGCGCACAGGGCCTTGAGAAGCTGGTCAGCCCCCTCCTGGGCCCGGTTGTCCTCCGTCTGGTTTTCCAGCTGAGCCGCCGCCCGGCCCAGAATGCCCTGGCAGCGGCGGGCGGCCTCCGCCCGTTGGGAGGCGGAAATTTGGGGGAACCGGTCTGCCAGCCAGGCCTCCGCCTGGGGCACCGTCACCGGGGCCAGGCTGAGCACCTGGCACCGGGAGCGCACCGTGGGCAGCAGGGCGGCGGCGTTGTCAGTGAGCAGCAGGAAGGCGGCGTAGGGAGGCCCTTCCTCCAGCAGCTTGAGCAGAGCGTTTTGGCAGGACTGGTTCAGCTCCTGGGCACGCTCCAGGATGTACACCTTCCGGGGCGCCTCGTTGGGCTTGATGTAGGCGTCGCTCCGCAGGGCCCGCACCCGGGCCACGTTGAGCTCGTCCCCCTCTCCACCGGCCCGGATGATATCCGGGTGGATGCCTCCCATGGCCTTTTTACAGCCGGAGCAGGAAAAGCAGGGCAGTTCCCCCCCGCCGGTGCACACCAGGGCGGCAGCCAGAAGGCCGGCCAGGGTGCGCTTGCCCGACCCCGCCGGCCCGCTGAGGATGTAAGCGTGGGACAGGCCCCGACGGGCAGTCTCCAGGGAGAGCTGCCGTTTCAGGGGCTCGTTGCCCGCCAGTGCCGACAGCTCCATCTCACACCCGCTCGAAGCGCTCGATATCCACCACGAAGATGGTGGCGCCCCCGACCACTACCTCCACCGGCATGGAGGGGTAATACCCATAGCTCATTTCGGTGGTGGTGGGGATCATCTGCTTGCGGGAGTGGGAGTGCTCCTTGATGATATCAATGACTGTCTGCACCTTCTCCTCGTCCACGCCGATGAGGATGGTCACGTTGCCCGCCATGAGAAAGCCGCCGGTGGTGGCCAGCTTGGTGGAAGAAAACCCCTTCTTGGTCAGGTTTTGGGTGACGGTATTGGCGTCGTCGTGGTTGATGATGGCAAGGACCAGTTTCATAGGTATCCCTCCTGCACAGTTGGTGGGGTAACATCAGCGGCTTTCCTCCACACACAAAGGGGCCGCAGAAATCACTTGCCTTGTATTATACCCTATTTCCTCCAAATATGCGATAGTTTTTTTCTCAATGACCTGTCCCGGGGCCGCCACGGGCACCCCGGGGGGATAGGGGGCGATCTGCTGGGCGGCGATCCGCCCCGCCGCCCGGTCCAGGGGCAGCTCCTCCGCCGGGGCGAAGAGGGCCTGCCGGGGGGAGAGAACCTGAGGGGCCATGGGGGGCGGCGGCGGGTAGCCGGGGCAGGGCCCCAGGGGAACCCGGGCCAGGGCCGTCCGCAGCCGGGTCAGGTCGGCGGGGCTGTCGGCCCCCGACAGGATGAGCACCACATGGCCCCCGTCGGCCATCTCAGGCCACACGTTTTGTTCCTCCAGCGCCCCCTGGGCCCCGAAGCCATCGGGGGACAGCAGGGTGAGCCGGGTGGGGTCCAGGGGGGCGTGGGCGTCGGTGAGGGCGGGAAATTCCAGCCGCAGGGCGGCAACCTCCGCTGCCGTCCGGCGGTAGGCCTCTCCCCCCTCCCCCGCCATGTGGGCCCGGCACAGGTCCAGGGCGGCCATCATGGGATAGGAGGGGCTGGAGGAGCCGTAGATGCTCCCCGCCCGCCGGAGTTGGGCCTGGGTAAAGGGGGGGTTGGCCAGCAGCAGGGCGGACTGCCCCGGGGCGGGCAGGGTTTTGTGGGTGGACACCACCGCCAGATGGGCGGCGGAAAAGTGGTCTGTCCCCAGAAAGGGCAGATGGGCCCCGTGGGCCCCGTCCACCACCAGCACCCCGCCCCGGGCGTTCATCAGTTCCGCCAGAGCGGGAATATCAGACAACACACCGTAATATGTAGGGGAAGTAATGCAGAGCGTTTTCACATTTGGGTGGGCGTCCAGCAGGGCTTCCACGGTTTTGGGGTGGATGGGGCCGGTCACGCCCCCCTCCTCCAGCCAGGGGCGCTCCACAAAGATGGGGTGGAGGTCCAGCAGGGCCAGGGCGTGGAAGGCGGAGCGGTGGCAGCCCCGGTCCAGCAGAATCTCCTCCCCGGGGCGGCAGGCCAGGGTGAGGGCGGACAGCACCCCCTGGGTGGAGCCCCCGGTGAGGAAGAGGCAGCTGTCCATGTGGAATACCTCCGCCCACAGTTCCTCCGCCTCCCCGATGGCCCCGCCCCCGTCAAACAGGTTGCCGGTGGGGGGCAGCTCGGTGAAGTCCAGGGCGTAGACGCCGGTGTAGGGGTGCTCCGGCAGGGCCTTGCCCTTGTGGCCGGGCATGTGCATCCGCAGGGGGTGGCCGGCGGCAAAGGACGTCAGCGCGTCGTACAGAGGGGTTTTTTCCACATGGGACACCTCCTTTGGGGATGGGCGATTGAGGGTGGAACTTCGTAGGGGCGACCCTTGTGGTCGCCCGCCGCCCTTACGGCTGGGCGGTAAGGGCCACGGCGTAGGCCCGGTCGTAGCTATTGAGCTGTCCGGCGTCGAAGAAGGTGTCGGGCAGGGCGGCGGCCCGGATGCCGGTACCGCTGTCGTACACCTCCAGGTACAGGGGCATCTGCTCCCCGGGGGTGAGGGTCTGGTCAGACTCCAGCCACATGGCCCCCCGGCCGGAGCCGGAATCCAGCGCCCGGTCCAGGTCGGAGATGGTGGGGGCGTAGCTGTACCGGCCCGCCCCGTCCTGGAAATTGACGGTGATCTTGTCCCCGCTGAGGACGATGCCCAGCCGGAGGGAGTCGCTCTGCCGGGCGGACAGTCCCCCCTCCGCCAGGGTCTCCCAGGCCCCGTCGGACCAGGACAGCACCGTGATGGTGTAGCCGGTCACGTCCTCCCCGGCGGCAAACTGGTACAGGCCGTACTCCGCCTGGGCGCCCCCCACCAGGTTGAGCAGGGCATCCTCCTCCTCGGTAAGGGCCAGGGGCTGGAGCAGGTTGGCGGAGGGGGTCTCCTCCGCCTCCTTGTTGCCGCCGGCGCACCCTGCCAGCAGCAGGCCCAGGGCCAAAACAGAACACAACAGCTTTTTCATAGGTCCCTCTCTTTCTCTGTGGGTGGTTACTGACTGGAGACAATCCAGGCGGAGCCCGCCACCACGTCTCCCAGATAAAAGACCGCCAGCTGCCCCGGGGTGGGGGCCCGGGCGGGGGTGTTCATCTCAATGCGGACCCCCTCCCCCTCCGGGTAAAGCACCCCCTCCCCCTGGGTGCGGGAGTGGCGCAGGCGGACGGTGACCGCCAGGGGGCCGGTGAGCCCCTCCACTCCGATCCAGTTGGGGGAGGCGCAGTACACGGTGTTCCGGCCCAGGTCGGAGCCGTCGGACAGCACCACCTGGTTGGTCTCCGGCAGGATGGCGGACACATAGTACCGGTGGGGGCCGGATACCCCCAGCCCTCTCCCCTGTCCCAGGGTGTAGTGGTGGATGCCCTTGTGGCGGCCCAGCACCTGGCCCGACTTGTCCACAAAGTCCCCCTCCGGGGTGGAAAATCCCCGCCCGTCCAGCCAGGCGGCGTAGTCCCCGTGGGGGATGAAGCAGATCTCCATGGAGTCCGGCTTGTCGGCCACGGGAATGCCAAACTGCTGGGCCAGCTGCCGCACCTGGGTTTTTTCGTAATTTCCAAGAGGAAATATTATGTTTTGTAGTTGATTTCTGGTGAGCCGGGCCAGCATATAGGACTGGTCGTTGGCAGGGCGGCCCTTTTTCAGCACCCCGTTTTCCACATTGGCGTAGTGTCCGGTGGAAACATACCGCCCTCCCAGCTCCTCCGCCAGCCGGAAGAGGGCGGGGAACTTCACCGTGGGGTTGCACTGGGCGCAGGGCAGCGGGGTGCGGCCCGCCTGATAGGCGGCGGCGAAGGGGGCGCACACCTGCTCTTCCAGCTCCGCCCGGATGTCCGCCACCTGGAAGGGGATGTTTAACCGGTCCGCCACGGCGGCGGCGTCCTCCCTGCCGCTCCCCCCCAGGCCGATGTCCAGATACAGGCCGGTGACGGCAAAGCCCGCCTCTTTCAGCAAGGTGGCCGCCACGGCGGAGTCCACCCCGCCGGAGAGGCCCAGAACAATCGTTTCCTTCATAGCGTCTCCTTTGATACGGCGGGCCGTCAGGGACGCCCCGCCTGCCGGTTATTTCTCCAAAAAGACCATGAGAACGGCGATATCCGCCGGGCTGACCCCGGAGATCCGGCTGGCCTGACCCAGGTTCAGGGGCCGAATCTGGTCCAGCTTCTGCCGGGCCTCCAGCCGCAAGCCCTCCATGTGGAGGTAGTCCAAACCGGCGGGCAGGGGCCTGTCCTCCATCTTCCGCTGCTCGGCCACCTGCCGCAGCTGCCGGTCGATGTATCCCTGGTATTTTACCGAAATTTCCACCGCCTGGGCGATCTCTGTGGACAATTTTGGCCGGTTGGGGTCCACCGGGGCCAGGGAAGCG
This sequence comes from uncultured Eubacteriales bacterium, assembly GCA_949289455.1. Lineage (GTDB taxonomy): Bacteria > Bacillota > Clostridia > Oscillospirales > Oscillospiraceae > Flavonifractor. The sequence continues at coordinate 30,012 of CASEOA010000009.1, read as the reverse complement.
TAGGTGTTCTCCGGCCGGCGGAGCAAATCCACCAGCCGCCCGTCGGCGGTGCCGGTGTGGGTGAGCCGTTTGATCTCCCGGTCCACGGCGGCGTACTTCTCCTCCACCGCCGCCAGCCGCTGGTCGCTGACCAGGCCGATGGCGTGGCCTATGGGGCACAGCCGCCGGTCGGCGTTATCCTGCCGGTGGAGCAGCCGGTACTCGGTGCGGGAGGTCATCATCCGGTAGGGCTCGTTGGTGCCCTTGGTCACCAGATCGTCGATGAGCACCCCGATGTACCCCTGGTCCCGGCGGAGGATCAGGGGCTCCCGGCCCAGAAGCTTCAGGGCGGCATTGACCCCCGCCACAAAGCCCTGGACGGCGGCCTCCTCGTACCCGGAGGAGCCGTTGAACTGCCCCGCACCGTAGAGCCCGGTCACCTTTTTGTGCTCCAGGGTGGGCAGCAGCTCGGTGGGGTCCACACAGTTGTACTCGATGGCGTAGGCGGGCCGGGTCATCTCGGCCCGCTCCAGGCCGGGGATGGTGTGGAGCATCCGGATCTGCACGTCCTCCGGCAGAGAGGAGGAAAAGCCCTGGAGGTAGAGCTCCTCGGTGTTGAGCCCCATGGGCTCCAGAAAGAGCTGGTGCCGCTCCTTGTCGGGGAAGCGCACAATTTTGGTCTCGATGGAGGGGCAGTACCGGGGGCCCACCCCCTCGATGGTGCCGTCGTACAGGGGGGACCGGTCCAGGTTGGCCCGGATGATCTGATGGGTGGTTTCGTTGGTGTAGGTCAGCCAGCAGATGGCCTGGTTTTCCGGGGGCTGCCTGGTCTCAAAGGAGAAGGGCTGGGGGTGTTCGTCCCCGGGCTGGACCTCCAGCTTGCTGTAGTCCACGCTGCGGGCGTGGATGCGGGGGGGCGTGCCCGTCTTGAACCGCCGGAGGGTGACCCCCAGGCGGCCCAGGCTGTCCGTCAGGGACAGGGCGGCGGCCAGGCCGTCGGGGCCGGAGTCCCTTGCCACCTCACCGATGATGGTGCGGCCCCCCAGGAAGGTGCCGGTGGCCACCACCACCGCCTTCACCTGATACACCGCCCCGTAGACGGTGCGCACCCCGGACACCCGGCCATGTTCGGTCAGGATGTGGGTGACCTCCGCCTGCTTTACCCACAGGTTCTCCTGCTGTTCCAGGGTGTGCTTCATGACCTCCTGATACCGGCGGCGGTCGGCCTGGGCCCGGAGGGACCACACCGCCGGGCCCTTGCCCCGGTTGAGCAGCCGGTACTGGATGCAGGCCCGGTCGGCGGCTCTGGCCATCTCGCCCCCCAGGGCGTCCAGTTCCCGCACCAGGTGGCCCTTGCCGGTGCCTCCAATGGCCGGGTTGCAGGGCATGTTGCCCACCGCGTCCAGATTGACGGTGAAGCACAGGGTTTTCAGGCCCAGCCGGGCCGCCGCCAGAGCGGCCTCAATGCCGGCGTGGCCCGCCCCGATGACGGCGATATCATAGCTTCCCGCTTGATAATCCATGGTATACCTTCCTTCGTGGGAAAAAAGTGAAAATCGCAGGGGCGGCCACAGGCCGCCCCGTATGGGAACGGCGGGCGGGGACAGAGCCCCGCCCCTATTTTCCGTACACGATGTGGACAGCCCGGTGGAAATTGTGGATGTCCACCACCCGGTGGTCGCCGCCGTACTCCCCGTCCAGGGTCCAGGCCAGGTCCTGGTCGCTGAGGATGCGGAGCTGGGAGGCCCGGAAGCAGGTGACCAGTCCGTCCTTGTCGCTCTCCACGTTGGTGAGGGCCTTGACAATGGTCTGGAGCTGGAACACGTTTTTGGGCTGGCGGACCAGCATGACCTCAAAGAGCCCGTCGTCCAGGTCGATGTGCTGGGTGGGGGAACACTTGATGCCGGCGATAGAGGTGGTGTTGGAGACAAAGCCCAGACAGAACTCCCCAGTCAGCACCTGGCCGTCGTGGATCACCGTCATGGGATAGGGGATGAAGTCCCCCAGCCGGGACACCACCCCCAGCACATAGGCCAGGTGGCCCAGCAGGTGCTTGGCCTGCTGGGGGGTGGTGTAGGCCAGGTCGGTAAACACCCCGAAGGCGGCCACATAGAGAAAATCCTGGTCGTTAAACTGGCCCACGTCCACCGGCCGGGGGGTGCCCTGGGCCACCACCTCCGCCAGACTCTCCAGCTTGCCGGGGAGGGACAGGTTTTTGGCGAAATCGTTGGTGGTGCCCGCGGGGATATAGCCCACGGTGGGGCGCTGTTCGTGGGGCAGCCCCATCAGGCCGGTGATAACCTCATGGAGGGTGCCGTCTCCCCCGGCGCACACAATGCGCTCAAACTCGCCGCCCCGGGCTCTGGCGGTCTCGGTGGCGTCCCCCGCCCCCTGGGTGGGGTGGACGGTCACGTCCCACTGCCGGGTGAGCACGTCCAGAATGGGGGACAGCCGGCCCCGGAGGGAGCCGTTCCCGGCGTGGAGGTTATAAATAAACAACAGCTTTTTCATGGTGTTCGCTCCTGATCCAAAGGACAAAATCGTATCCTCCATTATATACCGGCGGCGTGGGAAATGACAACTCTTTTCCCCATCTCCCGCGTTTTTTGGGGAAAAAGATAGGCCGTCCCTCTTGCTTTTCCCTGCTAAAGTGTGTACAATGAAAGACCGATCATACGCAAAGGAGAGAGAACTATGGATCGCAAGTCGCTGGCGGCGGCCTTTCCGGTGACGGTGCCGGTGCTCATGGGCTATCTGGCCATCGGCATGGCCTTCGGCTTTATGCTCCAGGCCGTGGGGTACAATTTCATCTGGGCCTTTTTCATGTCCCTGACCATTTACGCCGGGTCGGGTCAGTACCTGGGGGTGACCCTCCTGTCCACCTGCGCCGCACTGGGCACCGTGGCCCTCATGACCCTGCTCATCAACTTCCGCCACCTGGTGTACGGCCTGTCCATGCTGGAAAAGTTCAAGGGCATGGGCTGGCGGAAATTTTACATGATTTTTTCCCTCACCGACGAGACCTATGCCCTGCTGGCCTCGGCCCAGGCCCCGGTGGGGGTGAATCCCCGGAACTTTTACTTTGCCATCGCCCTGCTGGACCAGAGCTACTGGATCATCGGCTCGGTGATTGGCGGGGTGGCGGGGGCCCTCATTCCGGTGGACACCACCGGCATCGACTTCGCCATGACCGCCCTCTTCGTGGTCATCGCCGTGGACCAGTGGAAGGCCTATCAAAAGCACCAGCCCGCCCTGATGGGGGGGCTGGTGACCATCCTGTTTCTCATCATTCTGGGCCAGTGGTTTGGCCAGCAGCAGATGCTTATCGTATCCCTGGGCATTATCGTGGTGATCCTGCTGGTGCTGCGGGACAAGCTGGAGGATAAGGAGGAGACCAAACCATGCTGACCACCCAAGCCGCTGTGGCCTCCATCGCCGTCATGGCGGTGGTGACCTTCCTCACCCGGGCTCTCCCCTTCCTGCTCTTTGACCGGGGGACCGCGCCCCCCAAAATCATTTTATACCTGGGCCGGGTCCTCCCTCCCGCCATCATCGCCATGCTTATCGTCTACTGCCTGAAGGACATCTCCTTTTTGTCCTTTGGAGGCTGGCTTCCCCAGCTCATCTCCGTGGGGGCGGTGGTGGCCCTCCACCTGTGGCTCCACAACAACCTGGTGAGCATCTTTGGCGGCACTATCCTGTACATGTTCCTGGTCCAGGCGGTCTTTGTTTGAGCGTGGAGACAGGAGATAGAAGATATGGCAGGGCCGGATGAGGGGGCGTTTGTCAAACCCTGACCGTCTGGTGACGCCCGGGCCGATATGGGCATCGGCCCCTACGGACAAAAATCGAACGCGCCCGCCGAAAAAATGGGCCTGCCGCATTGCCGCGGCAGGCCCATTTAACATAAATGAAAGTTTTACACATTATCCACACGGTTTTCCACATCACTGGAGCAGCCGCTGATAATCCTCCGCCTTCCCCACCCGGCCCACGGCGGAGAGGGAGGCGTTTGACAGGTCCAGCAGCTCCCCGGCCAGGGTGCGGATATCCTCCCGGGTGACGGCATCATAGGCGGCGATGAGCTCCTCCTCGTCCAGCACCTTGCCCACCATCAGCTCTCCCCTGCCCAGGCTGCTCATATGGGCCTGGGTGGACTCCAGCCCCATAAGCACGTTGGCCTTGGACTGCTCCCTGGCCCGGTCCAGCTCCTCCTGGGTGACCCCGTGGTCGGTGAGTCCCCGGATGACCTCCAGGACGGTGTCCAGGGCCTGGGCCTCGGTCTCCTTCCCCAGGGCGGTGTACACCCCGAAGTAGCCGGTGTCGTCGTGGCAGGTGCCGTAGGAGTAGATGGAGTAGCACAGCCCCCGCTGCTCCCGCACCTGCTGGAACAGCCGGGAGGACATGCCGCCCCCCAGGATGGAGGACAGCAGCTGGAGGGTGAACCGCCGGGGATCGGAAAAGGACAGGCCGGGAAAGGCCAGGGTCAGATGGTTCTGTTCAATGGCCTTTTTCTTCACGGTGATGCCGGGGCGGTAGGAGGCGGGCCGGGTTTTCAGCGGGGGCTGGGCCTCCAGCGGGGCAAACCGGGCGGCCAGGCTGTCCACGTCCCGCTGGGTGAACCGGCCCGCCAGGGTGACCACCACCCGCCGGGGCCCGTAGTGGGTGCGCATATACTCCTTCAGCCAGGGGCCGTTCATGGACTCCAGGATGGGCTGCCGGCCCAGGATGGGCCGGGCCAGAGGGGAGCCCTTGAACACCGCCCCCGCCAGCCGCTCGGCGCACAGATCCTCCGGGTTGTCCTCGTACATACCGATCTCCTCTAAAATGACCCCCCGCTCGGTGTCCACATCCCCGTCGTCAAACTTGGAGTGGAAAAACATATCGCACAAAATATCGGCGGCCAGAGGCAGGTGGGAGTCCAGCACCCGGGCATAAAAGCAGGTGCACTCCTTGGTGGTAAAGGCGTTGATCTGGCCGCCGATGGCGTCCATTTCCGCGGCCAGCTGGGCAGCGGAGCGGTGTTGGGTGCCCTTGAAGAGCATGTGCTCGATAAAATGGGCAGCCCCGCTTTCCCCCGGCTTTTCATGCCGGGAGCCGGTGCCCACCCAGATGCCCAGGGCCGCCGAGCGCACCCCGGGAACTTGTTCGGTCAGGACCCGCACCCCGTTGGGGAGGGTCAGCTTTTGATACTCCAAACAGCGTACCTCATTTCTATGGTGTGGAGGGATTCCCTACCCCCGCAGAGCAATGGCCAGCAGCACCACGCTGGTGATGGCCAGGATCAGCAACAGATAGCCAAATACTTTCAGTTTCATCTCCAGCCGCTCCTTTTCACAGATTGCCCGATACCGCATTATATCATACCTGACCGCCCTTGTCAGCCGAAAAGAACGCAGTTGGAATGAAAGGACAGGCCCCGGGAGCGGTAAAAAAACAGGGGAAATCCCCGCCTTTGGTACTTTACTAGAATAAAGATGCGGAGTATACTATTCTTTGGAAATAGCCGCAAGGCAGAAAGGAAGCATAACAGCATGAATCAGGAAGCACTGAAGGTAATGAAGGAGCGGCGCAGCTGCCGCAGCTATAAGCCCGAGCAGATCAGCCAGGAGGCCCTCCAGGCCGTGGTGGAGGCGGGCACCTGGGCCGCCACCGGTATGGGCAAGCAGTCCCCCGTCATCGTGGCCATCCAGGACCCGGACACCATCTCTGTTCTGAGCAAGATGAACGCCAAGATCATGGGTGTGGACTTTGACCCCTTCTACGGCGCCCCCACCGTGCTGGTGGTGCTGGCGGACAAGAGCGCCCCCACCTATCTCCAGGACGGCTGCTCCGTCATGGGCAACCTGCTCAACGCCGCCGAGGCGGCGGGCCTGGGCTCCTGCTGGGTCCACCGGGCCAAGGAGGAGTTTGAGTCTGAGGAGGGCAAGGCCCTGCTGGCCAAGTGGGGCATCCAGGGCGACTATGAGGGCATCGGCCACTGCGTGCTGGGCTACTGGAACGGGGAGAAGCCCGCCCCCGCCGCCCGGAAGGACAACTACGTATACTATGTGAAGTAAATCCATCCAACCCAAAAAAAGCGCGCCGGACGGCGCGCTTTTTTTGCGGGTTTGGCAGGCATACCGTGATGCGGCAGCCTTATTATGGGGTTTAGTCCAGCTTCAGGTCCCCCTCTTTGATCCACCCGATTTTCCGGAAAAACAGGCCGAACAGCCAGGTGAGCACCGCCGGAAGGATGAAGCAGAGCAGGGCCATGGCAATCCAGTCGGTGGCGGTGATGGCGGCCTTGACGCCGGTGGCCACGTCGTTGACCCAGCCGGTGTACACCCCAATGGGGCCCACCAGCCCGCAGGTGCCCATGCCCGAGGCCACGCCGGAGGCGGGGTCGTTCATCTCAAAGTGGAACAGGCAGGTGGCCAGGGGGCCGGTAACGGCGGAGGTGAGGATGGCGGGCAGCCAGATTTTTGGGTTCTTCACAATGTTGCCCATCTGGAGCATGGAGGTGCCCAGGCCCTGACTCACCAAACCGCCCCAGCGGTTCTCCCGGAAGGAGAGTACGGCAAAGCCCACCATGTTGGCGCAGCAGCCCGCCACAGCGGCCCCTCCTGCCAGACCGGTGAGGCCGATGGCGGCGCAGATGGCCGCCGAGGAGATGGGCAGGGTGAGGGCCACGCCGATGACCACCGACACCAGAATACCCATCCAGAAGGGCTGGAGGACGGTGGCCCACTTGACAAAGTCCCCCACGGCGGAGGCGGCGGTGCCGATGGCGGGGGCCCACAGGGCGGACAGGCCCACGCCTGCCAGTATGGTCACCAGGGGGGTGACCAGGATGTCGATTTTGGTCTCCTTGGATACCGCCTTGCCCAGCTCGGCGGCGATGACGGCGATGAAGAGCACCGCCAGGGGCCCGCCCGCCCCCTTCTCCCCTGCCAGGGTGGTGGAGCCCAGGGCATTGGCGGCGTAGCCCACCGTCACCAGGGAGAAGAGCACCAGGGGAGGAGACTGGAGGGCGTAGCCGATGGCCACCGCCATGGCCGCCCCGCTCATGGCCGAGCAGTAGCCCCCCACCTCCACCAGGAAGGCCAGCCCCAGCTGGTCCCCCAGGGTGTCCAGAATGGTGCCGATGAGCAGGGAGCAAAACAGGCCCTGGGCCATGGCCCCCAGGGCGTCCACGCCGTACCGCTTGGCGGAGATCACAATGTTCTTTTTCTTGAGAAAGGCTGATAGCTGTCCCATAGGTCGTTCCTCATTCTATGTATAAGTCATTACAGGTGTCATGACACCTTAATGCACTATTATAGCGCCGGGGCAGGATTTGTCAAGGAAAAGTTGGAGCGTTCCCCCCTGTCGTGGTACAATAACAAAGACAGGGGTTGGGGTACGCAGGGACGGCCCTTGACCTTCCCCCCACAGGGGGGAAGGTGGCTGGCCGAAGGCCAGACGGATGAGGGGGCGTCCGAATCGCCGCCCGGTCCCGTCAGCCCGCACCGTGGGGCGCGACGACCCCGGCGCGCCTGTCGTACCGTTTCCCGCCCCGCCAACACCACATCAACACCTGGGAAAGGATGATTCCTATGACATTGCTGGAGCGCCTGGGGGGCCGTCAGGCCATTACCGCCGGGGTGATACAGACCTTCCGGACCCTGTCCCGCCACCCCCACCCCCCGGGAGAGGAGGAGGCCACCGGCCGGGACTACATGAAATACCTGGAGGCTCTGGGCCTCTCCCCCGTCCGGGACGGGGCGGGCAACCTGCGGGCCGACCTGCCCGCCGCCCCGGGCCGGGAGGGGGAGCCTCTGCTTATCCTCCAGGGCCACATGGACATGGTGTGCGCCGTGGCCCAGGGGAGCGGCTATGACCCCCGGCGGGACCCGGTGACCATATTGGAAGATGGAGGGTATCTTCGCACCGACCGCCGCTCCTCCCTGGGGGCGGATAACGGCCTGGGCAATGCCGCCGCCCTGTGGGTGCTGGGCCGGGGGATCTCCCACGGGCCTGTGCGGCTGCTCTTCACCGTCAGCGAGGAGGTGGGCCTGGAGGGGGCCAAGGAGGTGGACCCCGCCTGGCTGGCGGGGGCGGCGGCCCTGCTGAACACCGACGGCTTCCACCTGGGCCGGGCCATTGTGGGCTCCGCCGGGGGCCGCCGGGAGGAGTGGCGGCGGACGCTGCAAAAAAACCCCGCCCCACAGGGGCAGGGGTGGAAGATCTCTCTGCTGGGCGGCACCGGGGGCCACTCCGGGGACGACATCCACCTGGGCCGTGCCAACCCCATCGCCCTGCTGGCAGCCTGGCTCAGGGAGCGCCCGGCCCTGCCGGTGGCCTCCTTCGCCGGGGGTACCGCCTTCAACGCCATCCCCGCCGGAGGGGAGTGTGTGGTGGTAAGCCAACAGGCCCCCGACCTGTCCGCCCTGGCGGCGGTTTTGGAAGGATATCGGGCCATCGACCCCAACCTGGCCCTTACCTGTACCCCCCTCCCCTGCCCTGCCCAGGTGTGGACGGCGGAGACCCGGCAGGCGGTGCTGGACTTTGTGGGGGGCATCCCCCACGGGGTGTACAAAATGGACCCGGCCTTCCCCCAGGTGGTGGGGGCCTCGGCCAACCTGGGGGTGGTGGAGGCCCGGGAGGACCGCTGCACGGTGAAGGTGTTCATCCGGGCCGCCCGGCAGTCGGATGAGAGGGAGCTGGCGGAAGCCAACGCCGCCCTGGCGGAGGCTAACGGCTTTTCCGGCCACAGCACCGGCTACCCCGGCTGGCCGGGGGACAAAAACAACCCCCTGGCCCGGGCTCTGGACCGGGTGTACCGGGCCCAGACCGGGCGGGGGCTGGAAATCACGGCGGTCCATGTGGGGCTGGAGCCCTCGGTGTTCCGGGCCAAGGCCCCGGGGTTGGTGATGGCCTCCACCGGCCCGGATATCCTGGACGCCCACTCGGTGGACGAGCGGGCTCCTCTGGATACCCTGGCGGACTACGCCCTGCTGCTGGCGGGGGTGCTGGAGGAGGGGATCAGCTGAGCAGCTCCCTGTACAGGGCGGGGGCGTCGGCCTTGCCCACATGCTCGGCCACAGACAGCACCTCCACCTTCACGGTGCGCTCCCCGAACCGGAGCTCCAGCACGTCTCCCTCCTTCACGTCGTAGCTGGCCTTTACCGGCCGGCCGTTGGCGGTGACCCGCTGGTTGTCGCAGGCCTCGTTGGCCACCGTCCGCCGCTTGATGAGCCGGGAGACTTTGAGCCATTTGTCCAGACGCATAAATGTGATTCCTCCTTGTGATATATGGTGTTGATATTACAAAATTACCGGGGTTGCAGTGGACCTTCCCACCACAGGGGGGAAGGTGGCATTCGCAAAGCGAATGCCGGATGAGGGGCTTGACAGGGCCCGAACTCCGTGCCGCCGGGCGGATGATATCCGCCCCTACACACGTTGTCATTCCGAGGTGGAAAAACTCCCATTTTGCACTGCCCATTTCCGTACAAAAATGCCCGTCCGGGAGGACGGGCATTTTTTCAGGTCAGATCACTGGGCCACGACGTCCTTCAGGGCCTTGCCGGGCTTGAACACGGGCACCTTGGAGGCGGGGATCTTGATGGACAGTCCGCTCTTGGGGTTGCGGCCGGTGCGCTCGGCACGGCTCTTCACCTCAAACGCGCCGAAGCCCACCAGCTGCACCTTTTCCCCCTCGGCCAGGCACTGGGAGATGACCTCAATGGCGGCATTGAGGGCGGTCTCCATATCTTTCTTGGACAGGCCGGCCTTGTCGGCGGCGGCGTTAATGAGTTCAGCCTTGTTCATGGTGCAGTTTCCTCCTGTAGATTATCTTAAAGTGGTCGGATGATTGACAAATGGGGCGGTCAGGATTCCTTTGCCTGTTCCCATAGCTTGTCCAGTTCCGCCAGGGTCATGCCCTCCATAGAGCGGCCCTGGGCGGCGGCAAATTCCTCCACCTTCTGAAAGCGGTGGATAAACTTGTCGGTGGCGCTGTTGAGGGCGTCCTCCGGGTCGGCCTTCAGGAACCGGGCCACGTTGACGGCGGAGAACAGCAGATCCCCCAGCTCCTCCTCCACGTTGGAGCCCTGGGCCACGGCGGCCTTCAGCTCCCCGATCTCCTCGGACAGCTTGTCCAGGGCGCCGGAGATATCCGGCCAGTCGAAGCCGGCCTTTTTGGCCTTCTTCTGCACCTTTTCCGCCCGCCACAGGGCGGGCAGGGAGCGGGCCACCGCCTCCAAAGCGTCGGTATTGGTGGCCTGGCCCTTCTCCTGGCGCTTGAGGGCCTCCCAGTTGGAGAGCACCTCGCCGGTGCCGCTGACCTCCACATTGCCAAACACATGGGGGTGGCGGAAGATGAGCTTTTTGCAGATGCCGTCGGCCACGCCGTCCAGGTCAAACCGGCCCTCCTCCTGCTCCATCCGGGCGTGGAGCATCACCTGGAGGAGCACGTCGCCCAGCTCCTCTTTCAGGTGGTCGGGGCTGCCCTCGTCGATGGCCTCCACGGCCTCATAGGCCTCCTCCAGGAAATTGCGGCGGATGGACTGGTGGGTCTGCTCGGCGTCCCAGGGGCAGCCGCCGGGCGCCCGGAGGATGCGGACGATCTCCTCCAGGTCCCGCACGTCATAGGAATCCTTGTACTGAAAATCTACCATATTTTATGGCCTCCTGCAACCTCTAATTTCAAATTGTTCAGCAAATCCGGAGCAGCTTGGCGATTTTGTCACCTTTGGGCATCATTTCCAGATCCTCTTTGGACAGCACCTTCAGCACCAGCACCAGCACCACATAGATGATGACGCCGGCCAGGATGCCGCCGGCGGTGGTGATGGCGTTCATCAGCAGGGAGCCGGACAGGAACTTGGCCAGCATGCCCTGGACGGCCCAGGCGCCGGCGGCCATAAACACGGAGGCGATGAGGGGCTTGACGAACACGGTGGTAAGCCGGGGGGGATGGGGCACCATCCGCTTGATGACAAACAGGTTGAGCACCGACACCACCACAAAGCAGGTCAGGGTGCCCATGGGGGCACCGAAGATCATGAACTTGGGATTGCCCACCAGGGTGTAGCTGACGATGACCTTGGACACGCCGCCGATGATCATGGTAATGATGGGCAGGTTGACGATGCCGTTGGCCTGGAGGATGGCGGAGGCCACCACCTGGATGCACACGAAGATGGAGGCGATGCCCAGGATGGACAGCAGGGGCCCGGCGATGGTCTCATCCACGTTGCCCACGGTGAGCAGCTGGATGATGGGGGTGCCCAGGGCAAACAGGCCGAAGCCGCAGGGCAGGGCGATGAGGGCGCTGACCCGCATGGCGGACTCGGTGGTGCGCTGAGCCCCCAGGCCGTCCCGCCGGGCGATGCAGGCGGACCCCCCGGGGACGATGCAGGCGGTGAGGGGCACCATCAGGTTAAAGGGCAGGTTGTAGATGCTCATGGTCTTGCTGTAGATGCCGTACAGCCCCCGGGCGGAGTCCAGCACCGGGTTAAGCTGGGTGTCGGGGTTGGTGAGCACCTCGGCCTGGAAGGCGGCCAGGTTGGTCTGGAAAATTTCCACCGCCTTGGGGAAGATGTCCAGCACGCTGTTGTTGATGCCGGTGAGCCCGTCCTGGATGGCGGTGAACACGCTCTGGAGCTGGCTCTGCACCAGGCCGGTGTCGATGAGGTTGACGATGGTCAGGGTACAGGAGCTGAGGGTGATGGGCACCGCCAGCTTGAGCAGCCGGACCAGGATCTGCTTGGAGGTGTCCGGCCGGTCGTTGGCGTGGCCCCGCTCCCGCCGGGCGGTGCGGATGTGGTTCACCGCCAGGAAGGTCACCGACAGGATGGAGCCGATGGACACGCCCAGCAGGGCGCCCGAGGCGGACAGGCGGCTGCGCAGGTCGTCGTCGGGAATGGCGGAGTTGAGGATGAGGAAGGCCAGGGCCAGGCCCAGGAACATTTTGGACAGGGCCTCAATGACCTGGGAGATGCCGGTGGGGATCATGTTCATGTGGCCCTGGGCGTATCCCCGGAAGGCGGAGCAGCAGCAGGAGCACAGCACCGACGGGGACAGGGCCAGCACGGCAAAGACCGCCTTCTCATTCTGCAATACGTATTTGGCCACGATGGGGGAAAAGACCGACATGCACACGAAGCTGAGCAGCCCCATGAACAGGAAGGAAAAGAAGGCCACCCGGAACACCCGGGCCTTCTGGTTCTGGCGGCCCAGGGTGTTGCACTCGCTCACCGTCTTGGACAGGGCCACAGGCAGGCCGGCGGTGGAGATGGTGAGGAAGAAGGTGTAGATGTTGTAGGCCGCGTTGAAGTCGCCATAAGCCTCGTCGGGCAGCAGGGCGGTGAGGGGGATTTTGTAGATGGCGCCGATGACCTTGACGATGATGGTGGTCATGGCCAAAAAGGCCGCCGCGCCGTAAAAGGTATTTTTGTTTTGCTGGCTAGCCAAGGATAGTCCTCCTTATTTGTTCTCAAACAGCAGGGGCAGGGCGTAATCCGCCACCTCCCGCCGTACCCGGTCCAGGTCGATGGTGAGGAAGTCCCCATCCCTGTATATGACCTTGCCCCGGGCCATATTCATGACCACGTCGCAGCCCCGGGCGGCGTAGGCCAGGTTGGACGCCACGCTGTGGCAGGGGGTCAGGTTAAGCCGGGAAAAGTCAACCAGAATCAGGTCGGCCTGATAGCCCTCCTGGATCACGCCGGTTTTCCGGCCCAGGGCCACGCCGCCGTCCCGGGTGGCCATTTTCAGCGCTTCCATGGGCAGCAGGGCCAGGGGGTCCCGGTTGGCCCCGGTGTGGAGGATGGCGGCGAATTTCAGGTCGCTGAACAGGTCGGTGGCGTTGTTGGAGGACACCCCGTCGGTGCCCAGGCACACGTTGACCCCCGCCTTCCGCATGGCGGGCACCGGGGCGATGCCGCTGCCCAGCTTCAGGTTGGAGATGGGGTTGTGGACGCAGGAGATCCCCTTTTCCGCCATGATGGCCCAGTCCTCCGGGGTGGTGTACACGCAGTGGGCGGCGATGGCCCGGGTGTCCCACACCCCGTAGTCGTTGAGGGTCTGGATGGGGGTCTTGCCGTGGCGGTCCAGACAGGCCTGGTGCTCGGCCTGGGTCTCGGAGATGTGGACGTGCATCCCCAGGCCGTGGTCCCGGGCGTAGCCCGCCATCCACTTCCACAGGGGGGCGCTGGAGGTGTACTCGGCGTGAATGGAGGCGTCCACCAGGATCTGGCCGCCGTTATAGTTGTGCCACTTTTCGGTCAGCTCCCGCTGGGCCACGCAGTCGTGGTTGGCGTCCGGGTCAAAGCTGTCCCCGAAGAACACCCCGCCCACGCTCAGGTTGGCGCTGATGCCGGCGGCTGCCACCTCCTGGGCGATGACGTCGGTGTGCATATACATGTCGGCAATGGAGGTGACGCCGGAGGCGATCATCTCCGCCAGCCCCAGGTCGGTGCAGCACCGGATGGCCCGGTCGTCCCACTTGGCCTCCACGGGGAAAATGTAGTTGTTCAGCCAGTCCTGGAGGTTGTTGCCGTCGCCGTACCCCCGCATGGCGGTCATGGGCACGTGGGTGTGGGCGTTGACGAACCCGGGCATGAGCACGTTGCCCTTGCCGTCAATCTCCTGGTCGAAGGAGCCCTCCGGCCGGGCAGTTCCCACAGAGAGGATGCCGGCGCCCTCCACTACTACATAGGCGTGGGGCAGCACCGTCCCCGCCTCGTCCATCAGCACGGCGGTGCAGTTGTGAATGAGAATGGACATGGTTCTTGTCTCCTTTGATCGTTGTGCAAAAGACCTTCCCCCCTGAGGGGGGAAGGTGGCCCAAAGGGCCGGATGAGGGGGCAGAGCGCACGGACATCCCCCTCATCAGTCAGCCTGCGGCTGCCAGCTTCCCCCCTGAGGGGGGAAGCTCTGGTCTTACCCCATCTGCTTCAGGCAGGAGAGCACCAGCCGGGAGAATTTCTCCTTGCAGGCCTCGGCGGCCTCCAGCACTTCCTCCTCGGACAGGGGCTGGTTCAGGATGCCCGCGGCCATGTTGGACAGGAGGGTAAAGCCCAGCACGTTCATGCCGCAGTGGCCTGCCACGATGACCTCGGGGGCGGTGGACATGCCCACCGCGTCGGCCCCGGCGATGCGGGCAAAGCGCACCTCGGCGGGGGTCTCGTACTGGGGCCCGGGGAAGTACATGTACACCCCCTCTTTCAGGTCAATGCCCAGTTCTCCGGCGGCCTTCCGGGCCGTCTCCTGGAGGGCGGGGGTGTACAGGTGGGAGGAGTCGGGGAACCGGACGCCGAACTGGGGCAGGTTCTCCCCCCGCAGGGGGGACTCCATGAAGATCTTGATGTGGTCGGTAATGAGCATCAGGTCTCCGGCCTTCCAGTCCGTGTTGACGCAGCCGGCGGCGTTGGTGACGATAAGGGTATCGCACCCCAGCAGCCGCAGCACCCGGACGGCGTAGGCCACCTCTTCGTAGGAATAGCCCTCGTAGTGGTGCATCCGGCCCTGCATCACCGCCACCGGCACCCCCTCCAGGGTGCCGAACACCAGCCGGCCCTTGTGGCCGGGGGCGGTGGAGGCCTTGAAGTGGGGGATCTCGCCGTAGGGCACCGCCACGGCCTCCTCCACCACGTCTCCCATATAGCCCAGGCCGGAGCCCAGGATCATGGCCACCTTGGGGGCAAAGGAGCCGATTTTGCTCCGAATAAAGTCCGCACTCTGCTGATACTGTTCAAAGGTATAGTGCATACAGGCCCTCCTTTCGTGTCATAAAAAAGCAATTTGAAGATAATTCAAACAATTATACACCTTGTAATCGGAAAAAGCAATGTGGATTCCTGCCGAGAAGCGCCCGCCCCGGGCTTGGAAACTGTTGCCTCTTGACTAGTACATCTGTTCGATGTACAATGGAACAAAGGGGGGATTACGGTGGAGCTGCTGGACAAGCTGACCATTCTGGCCGACGCCGCCAAGTATGACGCCGCCTGCACCTCCAGCGGGGTGGACCGGGGCGGGGGCAAGGGCCTGGGGAGCACCATGGCCGCCGGGTGCTGCCACTCCTTCTCCGCCGACGGCCGGTGCATCTCCTTATTAAAGGTGCTGTACACCAACCGGTGCATTTACGACTGCGCCTACTGCGTCAACCGCCGGTCCAACGACCTGCCCCGGGCGGCCTTCACCCCCCGGGAGCTGGCGGAGCTCACCATAGGCTTTTACCGGCGGAACTATATCGAGGGGCTGTTTCTCTCCTCGGCGGTGTGGGTGAGCCCCGACCGCACCACCGAGGAGATGATCTCCGCCCTCACCCTGCTGCGGCAGGAGTACGGCTTCCGGGGGTACATCCACGCCAAGGCAATCCCCGGGGCGGACCCCGCCCTGACGGAGCGGCTGGGATTGCTGGCCGACCGGCTCAGCGTGAACATCGAGCTGCCCAGCCAGGCCAGCCTGGAAAAGCTGTGCCCCGACAAGGAAAAGAAGGCCATTCTGGCCCCCATGGCCCAGATCCGGGACGGCATCGTCCACAGCAAGGGGGAGCTGGTCAAGTACAGGCACGCCCCCAAATTTGCCCCGGCGGGCCAGTCCACCCAGATGATCATCGGGGCCACCCCCGAGAGCGACAAGCACATTTTGACCCTGACCCAGGGGTTATATGACAAATACAAGCTAAAACGGGTGTTTTTCTCCGCCTATATGCCGGTGTCCAACAGCCCCCTCCTCCCCGCCCGGCGGGATTTTACGCCGCCACTGCTCCGGGAGCACCGGCTGTATCAGGCCGACTGGCTGCTGCGGTTCTACCGGTTCCGGGCGGAGGAGCTGCTGGACGAGAGCAGCCCCAATCTGGACACCCGGGTGGACCCCAAGTGCGCCTGGGCCCTGCGCCATATGGAGCGGTTCCCGGTGGAGGTGAACCGGGCGGACTACGAGACCCTGCTGCGGGTGCCCGGCATCGGGGTGGTGTCCGCCCGGCGGATTCTTACCGCCCGGCGGGTGGGGCCCCTCACCTTCTCGGGCCTGAAGACCCTGGGGGTGGTGCTGAAACGGGCCCAGTATTTCATCACCTGCTCGGGGAAGATGCTGGAGGGGTTAAGGGTGAATCCCGACGGGGTGCTGCGCCACCTGGCGGCACTGGAGCAGCCTGCCCTGATGGCGGACCAGCCGGAGCAGCTGTCCCTGTTTTAAGGGGATTGCCCTTGACCTTCCCCCCACAGGGGGGAAGGTGCCCCCGAAGGGGGCGGATGAGGGGGCCAGGCAGTTTGCTGCCGTTGCGGGGCGGGACACGAACCGCCGGGCGACCACAGGTCGCCCCTACGCAGACGTACCATTCCCGACGCCGCGGAAAGGAGGGGCCTATGGACTGGCCCAAATGCAGCTATCACTATGACGGCAGCTTTGCCGGGTTTCTCACCTGCGTGTTCACGGCCTACGCCCACAAAGAGGAACCGGCGTGCTTTCTCACGCCGGAGGACGGCCGGCTGTCCCTGTGGCCTGCCCGGGTGGTGGACACCGACGACGCCAAAGCCCGGCGGGTGTACCGTTCTCTGGGACCCAAGCTGGGGGCGGAGGGCAAGCGGCTGGTGGTGCAGGGCTTTCTCACCTGCCTGCCGGAGCGGGAGCTGGCCCTGTGGGCCTTTTTGCGGCTGGGGTATGACCGGGGGCCCGGGGTGACCCGGGATCTGACCCATCCCCAGGTGGCCGCCCTCACCCAGGCGGTGGGCCATCTCACCCGGGAGGCCCACCTGTTCAAGGGCTTTGTCCGCTTTTCCGACCAGAATGGGGTGTTGGCCGGGGAGATCGCCCCCAAAAACCGGGTGCTCCCCCTGCTGCGGCCCCACTTTGCCGCCCGCTATCCCGGGGAAAACCTGGTGCTCTACGACCAGACCCACCGGGAGGCCCTGTTCTGCCAGGGGGGCAGATGGGCCATCCTCCCCCTGGAGGACTTTACCCTCTCCCCTGCCGCCGGGGCGGAACTGGACTTCCGGGCCCTGTGGCGGCAGTTTTACCGCACCATCTCCATCGAGGGCCGGTACAACCCCCGCTGCCGCATGACCCACATGCCCAAGCGGTTCTGGGGAAACCTGACGGAATTTGGGGAGGACGCCCCGTCCAGTCTAAAAAATGTTTAAAAGACGGGAACCCGTGGGTTTTGGCCGTTGCTTTTTGGATAGTCCCTTTTTATAATTATATGTACTGAACAAAGCCATAAGCCTTAAAAACCAAGGCTTTTAGGGCCAAATGGCTTTGTTCAAGTGCAAGTTTTTTGGACAATTTTGTCCCAAAAAACCTTGCGCCTTCCACTGGCGCGTTTTTTCGTGCCAGTGGAAATACGCATTAGACATTATAATGGGATAAACCAACGGCGGAGAGGAGGAAGCGGCAGTGCGATGTGTGGTCCTGGACGGAACCAGCGCCCCCCGCTGGGCCCCCTGCATTCCTCCGGAGCTCTTCCGCCAGGTGATGGGGGGCAGGCTGGGGGCCATCGGGGCGGTATTTTTGGGCCAACCCCAGGGGGCCCTGGTATGGGAGCCCGGCCAGCCGGAGGGCGTCCTCCACAGCCTCTATGTCCGGCCCCCCGCCCGGCGGCTGGGGCTGGCCACCGCCCTGGTGACAGAGCTGGGGGAG
The DNA here is from genome assembly GCA_949289455.1 of uncultured Eubacteriales bacterium. Lineage (GTDB taxonomy): Bacteria > Bacillota > Clostridia > Oscillospirales > Oscillospiraceae > Flavonifractor. Next base: position 12,423 of record CASEOA010000009.1, on the reverse strand, counting down.
GAGATGGCCCGGGCGGGCTGTAGCCGGGTGGGGCTCACCTATGCCCGCCAGGGGGAACGGGCCCTGCTGGACCCCTTCCTGCTTCAGGCGGGCTTTTCCCTGGCCGCCGAGGAGTTCCCCCTGGGCGCAGCTACCCTGGGAGAGACCGCCCAGGCCCTGGCCCGCCAGCGCATTACCCCCCGGCCGGGGGGCTGCCAGACCCTGGAGGAGCTGACCCGTGGGGAGCGGTTCCGGTTTTCCAGCTGGCTGCGGGAGCAGACCGGCCTTTCCCTGTACCACTACCTGGGGCAGGGCCCGGCCAGCTATGTGCTGATGGACCGGGAGACCCTCCAGGGCGCGCTGCTGTTCCGGGGCGGCCCGGAGGGGCTGAGCCTGGACTACTGCTGGGTGGCCGCCGGCCACTCCGGCGCTCTGGCCAGATTGCTGGCCCGGGCCATCGGGGACCTGTGCCGGGACTATCCCCCCCACACCCCGCTGGACATGATCCTGTCCACCGCCCAGGGGGAGGGGCTGTATACCCACCTGCTGGGCCGGCCCACCCATACCATCACCCTGTGCCGGGGGGGATACGCCCCCCTGCCCCGGTGGATGCTCGGAGAAAGGAGCCGTTCCAATGGATGAATTGACCCAACAGCGGCAGCGCCAGACCCAGCAGCTCCGCCAGCAGGAGGAGCGCCAGCAGCGCCAGCAGCAGACGCTGGCGGAGGCCATGGAGCTGGACCTGGACCAGGTGCAGGCGGACCCCATGGAGGTCTACCGGGCCAAGACCGCCAACATCCAGGACACCGCCCAGCTGGGCAAGACCAGCTTCAAGTTTTATTCCCAAAAGCACCGCACCCGAAACCAGAAGATCAAGGCCTCCCGGGCCCTTGCCCCCGACGCCACCGCCCTCACCCTGGAGCTCCACCAGAATTTGAACCGGCAGGACCACACCCCGCCCGCCCCGGAGGGGGATGTTTTGGCCCATCTGGAGCAGTATCCCTTTACCCCCAGCATGTATTTTACCGACATGGTGCGGGAGCATTTTATGGAGTATGTGACCCTGGTGCGGGACTACGACCGGCTGCGGCAGCTGGAGGACCCGGCCATGGCCCCCCGGCTGGAGCGGCTGGCCCCGGTGATGAGCGGCCTGCGGACCCGGCTGACCGCCTTCTGCGAGCAGAACCGGGTGACCATGGCGGGCCAGGTGCTGGCCCAGGGGGCCCAGGCCGCCCAGCTCACCCGGGAGGATATCGAGGGCTGGTACCGCACCGTCACCGCCTGGCAGCAGGCTGAGGCCGCCCCCACCGGCGGGGAGGAGCCTCCCATGGCCCCGGAGGAGCGGCAGGAGCGTATCCGGCAGCTGGAGGAGCTGCGGCAGGACGAGGCGCTGGAGCCGGTAGAGGAGGTGCAGCTCCAGCAGGAGCAGCAGCGCCAGGAGGCCCTGGCCCAGGTGGAGGCGCTGCGGCAGCGCCGACAGGAGGAAGCGCTGGACCCGGAGCTGGAGGAAGCGCTGCGGGAGGCAGAGGAGGACACCGCCCTGCTGGAGCGCCGGCGGGTCCGGGAGGAGATTGGCGGGGCCAATGTCCAGCCGGACGCCCCGGTGGATTTGGCGGAGAGCCGCCGCACCCGGCAGGAGGCCATCAACACCCCCTCCGACCAGCTGAGCAACGCCTCCCGGGAGGAGCTGCGGCAGCTCAACGGGGCCCTGACGGCCGCCGGGCTGGAGCAGGTGGCCCAGGTGGTGAACCGCTACCTGGAGGGCACCCGGTACACCGTGGGCTATACCGAGGAGCGGGAGCGGCTGAAAGCCGCCATCCAGGCGGTGGACAAGGCGGCCCAGGGGGCGGAGGGCCCCGCCGCCCAGGCCCTGGCCCAGGTCCGGGCCTATTTTGACCGGATGACCAACGGCACCCTGGTGGTGCCCGACGGGGCTGAGGTGCTGGACTTCTCCCACCAGACCAAGCCCCAGGAGACCGGCAAGCCCATCCACGGCGGAGGTAAGCGGACCTGGGTCATTGAAAAGGCGGCCTACTGGAGCAACCAGAAGGACACCCCCCTCTTCTCCCACGAGCCCACCGTCAACGACCTGAAGCAGCGCACCGTGTCCAACTGCTATATGGTGGCCTCCACCGCCGGGCTGGTGAACCTGGACCCGGCCCTGCTGAAAGACTGCCTGAAGGACAACGGGGACGGCACCGTCACCGTCCGGCTCTACCGGCCCGTCACCATCCGGGAGGCCCGGCCCCGGCAGGAGGATGAGGCCGGCCTGGAGGGGCTGGACGAGGACGTTGAGGTCATCGGTCAGGAGGAGATCACCCGCACCGAGTGGCAGCCGGTGTACGTCAAGGTCACCAAGGAGGTGCCCCGCATCGCCGGGGCGGACGCCCTGTCCGCCGGGGCCCTGTGGATGCAGATGATCGAGAAGGCCTGCGCCTTCCTGGGCCGGGACGGGGTCACGGGCTATCAGTCCCTGTGGTACGGCGAGGGGGGCGGGTTCCTCCAGCGGCTGCTGGGGGTGGCGCCCGAGGCCATCTATGACCGGGACGACCAGCTCTTTGAGGAGATCTGCAACTGCCGGGAGCAGGGCTTTGTGTACAACGCCGGCACCTACGGCAACGAAAACGCCGGGGAGGGCGTGAACTGGGGCCACGCCTACACCGTCATGGGGGGCAAACGGGTGGGCAACCAGCGGTATGTGCTGCTGCGCAACCCCTACAGCACCTATTCCCTCCAGTACCAGGAGGACGGAAAGAAGAAAAAGACGGGCGCCGTGGGCACCCCATCTTCCGACGAGACCTATGGCCAGTTTTACATGAAGTACGAGGATTTCTGCCGCCAGTTTTCCACCGTCACCCGCACCGACCTGAACCGCCTCCGTCAGCCCCCCGCCCCCCAGGGGTGAGCGCACCCCGCCTTTCCCCAGGAAAAAAGACCGCTTCGGCGGTCTTTTTTTGCTGCCAACGGCGGGAGAGGCAAAACTGTTCGCAATCGAATTTTCTTGACAGAAAGGGCTTGCCGCTTTAAAATAGAAACGGTGCATATTTTGAAGGGCAAGGGGTACGCTCTTCAATTTTTGTGCGGGTCGGACAAAAGGGACCCGCCTGCCCATAGGTTGATTTGAACAAAAGCGATGAATCCAAAAAATCCAAGATAATGGAGGTGTAAACCTGGCTCATGTTGCCTGTCATATTAGCAGCCGTGATCGCCTTTGTGGTGGCGGCTGTGGTGTTTTTTGCCCTTGGCATCCAGTACCGGAAAAAGGTGGCGGAGAAAGAGATCTCCAGCGCCGAGGAGGAGGCCAAGCGCATTATCAACGAGTCCATCAAGAGCGCCGAGAGCAAAAAGCGTGAGGCTCTGGTGGAGGCCAAGGAGGAGATCCTTCAGGCCCGCAACGAGTACGAGCGGGAGGTGAAGGAGCGCCGGGCCGACCTGCAAAAGCAGGAGCGGCGCTTGCAGCAGAAGGAAGAAAACCTGGACCGCAAGACCGAGAACATTGAGAAGAAGGAGGACGCCCTGCAGCGCAAGCTGACCGAGCTGGAAGCGGCCCGGGAAGAGGTGTCCACCGTGAAAAAGACCCAGATGGAGGTACTGGAGCGCATCTCCGGCTTTACCGCCGAGGAGGCCAAGGAGTACCTTATCAACCAGCTGGCCGACGAGGTGACCCACGAGTCGGCCATGAAGGTGCGGGAGATCGAGGCCCAGTTCAAGGAAGAGGCCGACCAGCGGGCCAAGGAGATCCTGTCTCTGGCCATCCAGCGCTGTGCCGCCGACCATGTGGCGGAAGCCACCGTCTCTGTGGTACCCCTGCCCAACGACGAGATGAAGGGCCGCATCATCGGCCGGGAAGGCCGCAACATCCGCACTCTGGAGACCCTCACCGGGGTGGACCTGAACATCGACGACACCCCCGAGGTCATTACTGTGTCCTGCTTTGATCCCGTCCGCCGGGAGATCGCCCGCCTGGCCCTGGAGAAGCTGATCCAGGACGGCCGCATCCACCCCACCCGCATCGAGGAGATGGTGGAGAAGGCCAAGCGGGAGGTGGACGCCACCATCAAGGCCGAGGGCGAGCGGGCCGTGTTTGAGACCAACGTCCACGGCCTCCACCCCGAGCTCATCAAGCTGCTGGGCCGGATGCGCTACCGCACCAGCTACGGCCAGAACGTGCTCAACCACTCCATCGAGGTGGCCCACCTGGCGGGGCTGCTGGCCGCCGAGATCGGCGCCGACATCACCGAGGCCAAGCGGGCCGGCCTGCTCCACGACCTGGGCAAGGCCATCGACCATGAGGTGGAGGGCTCCCATGTGCAGATCGGCGTGGAGCTGGCCCGGAAGTACCGGGAGAGCGAAAACGTGATCCACGCCATCCACGCCCACCACAACGATGTGGAACCCCAGACGGTAGTGGCCTGCCTGGTGCAGGCGGCCGACGCCATCTCTGCCGCCCGGCCCGGCGCCCGGCGGGAGAACCTGGAGAACTACATCAAGCGTCTGGAAAAGCTGGAGGAGGTCACCTCCTCCTTCCCCGGGGTGGAAAAGTCCTACGCCATCCAGGCGGGCCGGGAGGTCCGCATCATGGTGGCCCCCGACAAGGTCAGCGAAGACCAGATGGTGCTCCTGGCTCGGGAGATCGCCAAGAAGATCGAGGAAGAGCTGGAGTACCCCGGCCAGATCAAGGTGAATATGATCCGGGAGACCAAAGTGGTGGATTACGCCAAGTAATCAAAAAAGCGGATATTACAAAACGGACCTGCCGTGTACGGCAGGTCCGTTTTTGCTGTTGATGGCCGCCTCCGCTACACCCCCTTATACTTCCGCCGGGTGGCAATGCCCCCCCGAATGTGGCGCTCGGCCTTGTTTTCCGCCAGCACGTCACGGACCTGGAGGTACAGGGGCCGGTTAAAGGCGGGTAAACGCTCAATGAGGTCCTTATGTACGGTAGATTTGCTGATGCCGAACTGGCGGGCGGCGGCGCGCACCGTGGTCCTGTTTTCTATGATATAGAGCGCCAGATTGCAGGCCCGCTCCTCGATGTTCCCTTTCAAACAGCAACACTCCCCGCAATAATCTTCGGGGCATGTATATGCGCTGGGAAATGGGAATATGTGAGACGCCGGCGGAATACTTCGAATCAGGGAGCACTTTATTGACATAAAGTGCTCCCTGTGCTATAGTTGAATTTAATGTAAGGTAAAGAAGGGGGTGAGCCTGTTGAAGCTGAACCCTGCCCGGAAAAAGGAAGGCCGGAAGTCCCGGCGGAGCCCGGCGGTGTGGCTAATCACGGCAGCGGTGCTGGCGGTGATTTTAGCCTTGATTCTCCTGCGGCCCTGGGCCCGACGGGTGGCTTTGCCCGACAGCCTTACCGCCAATAGCGTGGTCATTCTGGACGGTGGAGGGCGCACCCTGGCGGAGCTGGACAGCGACACCCCCCGCTCCCCTTCCAGCCTCACCAAGCTGCTTACCCTCTATCTGATTCTGGACGACATTGACAGCGGCAAGCTGGCCCTCGCCGATACCGCCCAGGTGACGGTGGCCGAGGCCACCACCCTGGGCTCCAAGTACGGCCTGACCCCCGGCCAGGAGGTAACGGTGGAGCAGCTGCTGGCGGGAGCCATTTTGAACAGCGGCTGCGACTGTATCCAAGTGCTGGTGCGGCTGTCCGCCGGAAATGAGACGGCCTTTGTGGAGCGGATGAACCAGGCGGCGGAGGAGCTGGGACTGAAGGGCTCCCGTTTTGTGAACGCCACCGGCCTGGACGCCTCGGGGCACTACATGACCGCCCGGGATCTGGCTACCCTGGCCTTTCGGCTGGTGGAGGACCACCCGGAGTATCTGGACTACTCCTCCCAGGCCACCCTGACCATTGGCGGGCTGACCTTTACCAACCTGAACAAGCTGGTGGGAGCCGATCCCCGGGTGTTGGGGCTGAAAACGGGCACCACCACCATCGGAGGCAACAATCTGGTGACCTATGCTGAGCAGGGAGAGGAGCGCTGCTTCATCGTGCTGCTGGACAGCGCCACCGTCAACAAGCGGTTTGCGGAGACCCAGGAGCTGCTGGATTTGGTGCTGGGGGAGGTGGCCTGATGGCGGCAGGAAAGAAGAAAAGCCGGCAGGCCGTTCGTCCCGCCGGGCCCAAGCCCCGGGTCAACACCCCCCTGTTCTTTCTGCTGGCCGCCCTGCTCCTCCTCTTCGGGGGCTACTACGACTGGACCGCCCTGCTGGCCGGGGCGGTGACGGCGGTTTTGCTGGCCTGGACGGCATGGCGGGGAGGTGGACTGGCCCTCCCCAGGGGGCCGGAGGTGTGGCTGCTGGGCGGGATTGCCCTGTGCGGCCTGGCCACCGTCCCCTTTGCCCTCAGCCCGGGCATGGCCCTCACCGGGGCCCTGCGGTGGGTGACCGCCCTGCTGCTCTTCCTCTACGCCGCCACCTTCACCGGGGCGGAGCGGGCCATCATCCTGGACAGCGTGGCCCGGCTGGGGGCGGTTATGGCCGCCATCTCCATCCTGGGCTACTGCTACACCGTCCTCACCGGCGGGGAGGACGCCAACGGCCGCATCGACGGCTTTTTCCAGTACGCCAATACCTACGCCCTGTTTTTGCTTGTCTGCCTGGTGCTGCTGCTGTTGAAGGAGGGGCGCCACTGGTCGGACTGGCCCGCCATGGGGGTGCTGCTGGTGGGGGTATTCCTCAGCGGCTCCCGGGGGGTGTGGCTGCTGCTGGCGGGGGCCGGGGTATTTCTGGCCCTGCGGCAGCTGCTGGTGGGGCGCAAGGCCCTGCCGGTGCTGGCGGGGGCGGCCGTGGCGGTGGTGCTGGGCGGCCTGGCCATTGCCCTCAGCGGCGGGCTGGTGCTGGACCGGCTGGCGGCCATGACCCTGGAGTCCTCCAGCCTCAACGGCCGGCTGCTCTACTACCTGGACGGGCTGACCATGCTGCTGGCCCATCCCATGGGGGTGGGGGCCGGGGGCTATCTGTACGTCCAGCCCCTGGTGCAGACCGGGCCCTACATTTTGAAATCCATCCACAACGAGTACCTCCAGGCCGCTCTGGACGGCAGCGTTCTGGCGGGGGGGCTGCTGATCGCCCTGGCGGCGGTGATGGTATTCCGAAAGGGTACCCCCCTGCGGCAGCGGCTGGCGGTAATTTTGCTGGCCGCCCATGCCTGCATCGACTTTGACTTCCGCTTTTTCGGGGTGCTGGCCTTGCTGCTGGTGTGCGGCTGCCCGGCGGAGACCCGGAAGATCGCCCTGCCCCGGGGTGTCCTGGGGACCGGGGGCGGGGTGCTGGCGGCGGCTATGCTCTTCTTTACCGTGCCCTATACCCTGTCTTTCCTGGGCAATGCCGGAGGGGCCTACGCCCTATGGCCCTGGGACCTGTCTCTGGCGGAGGAGCGGCTGCAAAGCTGCGCCGGTCTGGAGGAGGCAGGGGAGGTGGCCGACCACATTCTGGACAGTACCGACACCTCCATGCTGGCCTGGGACTGCAAATTTGCCCAGGCGGCGGCGGAGTCGGACTGGACAGCCATGGCGGAGTACCGGTACCGGTATCTGCGCCTGAACCCCTACCGACCGGAGGTGTACGAGGAGATGACCGCCCTGCTGGAGAACGCCTGCCGGGCCGATCCGGCAAACCTGGAGACCTATCAGACCTTGGCGGAAAAAACCGGGGCGCTGTTGGAGGAGGTGTATGAGCGGACCAGCCCCCTGGCCTACCGGATTGTGGACAAGCCCGATTTTTCCTTCCGCCCGGCTCTGCTGAACCGACTACAACTGATAGAAATGAGGTAACGCCATGAAATGGAACCGCAGACTGCTGTCCGCCCTGCTGACCATGCTGCTGCTGCTCACCGCCCTGCTGCCCGGCGCGGCGGCGGCAGAGCTGTCCGCCAGCTATCAGAAGGCCAGCTACTATGACATCGCCACCACCGCCTACTCCCGGATGCTCCTGTTCCAGGACGGGGTGGTGGCCGCCGCCGACCAGACCGGCAAGTACGGCCTTATCGACGTCACCGGCGCGGTAAAGGTAGCCTACCAGTACGACGAGCTCTTTTCCACCGGCAACGGTTACTTCATCGCCCGGAAGGGCGACCAGATGGGCATTCTGAACACCGCCGGTCAGGCGGTGTACCCCCTGGCCGACCGGACCATCCGCATGGAGGGGCAGAACATCTCCATCATGGACTCCAACTACAACTATACCTATCTGAACAGCCAGCTCCAGCCCATTACCCAGGACCAGTTCTACGGCAACACAGGGAGCAGCTCCCCCTACTACTGGATCAACTGGGTGGACGACAATTACGGCATCGCCTATGGGGATGCGGGCAGCGTGCTGGTGGACGCCAACGAGAAGGTGGTGTTCTCCGGCGACGGATATGACAGCATGGACTTCCGGGGGGCGTACAACGGCCTGGCCTACCTGCGGGTGTACAACGGCCAGCAGAGCGCCCTGGTGGACCAGACCGGCAAGGTGATTATCCCCACCGGGAATTACAGCTACATCGGCGGCGTCAACAGCAGCGGCTATGTGGCGGTGAGCACCTGGACCCTGGATGAACGCTACCAGCCGGTGAGCTGTGTCTCCGAGCTGTACAGCGTGACCAGCGGCCAGAAGGTCCAGACCTGGACCGACCGGGAGGTCACCACCGAGACCTACTTCCGGGACCTGGTGTTCTCTCTGGACAAGGCCAAGTTCGGCACCATGGACGTAACGGGCAAGGTGCTCATCCCCAACCAGTTTGACACTATGATGTCCGCCGGCGACCCCGCCCGGGCCATTGTGGGCAACCAGCAGGCGGAGAACAGCTGGGCCTACTACTACGGCCTTTACACCGCCGACGGCCAGCAGCTGCTGGCCCCCCAGTACAGCGAGCTGTCCCACCTGGGCCAGGGCTACTATCTGGTCTTTGACGGCGCCCACTACGGCATCGCCGGCAGCAACGGCGCCTTTACCGTCCCTCTGACCTATAAGGAGCTGCGGGTGTACACCCTGGACTTCATTGAGGCGGTGAGCGACAGCGGCGGCTCCAAGGCCCTGAACGCCAAGAACCAGGAGATCATCCCCCAGTCCCTGGAGCAGCTGTTTATCTACAACGACGTGGCGGCGTATTGGCGCAATGAGTGGGATTATCACAATTTGACGGTATCCTACGACAACTACGAAGGGGATGTGCTTCCCTTCCGGGTCAAGACCGCCGCCGGGTACTCCACCTACTATGTGGACCAGGTCACCGGCCAGTGTCTGGGTTCCCTGCCGGTGATGGCCTCCAACATCACCTCTGACGGCCGGTTCGTGTACCGGGACAACGCCACCGGGCTCTACGGCTTCGGCCTGCTGACGGCGGGCAGCTTTGCCAACCCGGCGGCACCCACCAGCGGCATCCAGACGGCTTACGCCACCAGCTACTCCATCCTGGTGGACGGCAAAGCGGTGCAATTTGACGCCTACGCCCTGAAGGACGCCAACGGCAACGACACCAACTATCTGAAGCTGCGGGATGTGGCCTACATCCTGAACGGCTCCCAGGCCCAGTTCAATGTGGACTGGAACGCCGCCGCCGGGGCCATTGCCGTCACCACCAAGACCCCCTACACAACCGTCAACGGCTCGGAGATGTCCACCCCCTTCTCGGGGAACCAGAGCTACCAGCCCAACAAGGCCGCCGTGCTGGTGGACGGCCAGGCCGCCAACCTGGAGGCCATCACCCTCACCGACGCCAACGGCAACGGGTACACCTACTTCAAGGTGCGGGACCTGGGCCAGGCCCTGGGCTTTGACGTGACCTGGGACAGCGCCCAGGGGGCCATCCTCATCGACACCACCAAGCCCTATTCCGGCTGAGACAAGACCCCAAAAGAGCCTGCCGCCCGGCAGGCTCTTTTGACGTTTGGGGCCGCCGCCCCGCATTGTAATTTTCCCACCTTTGTGCTAGACTAAAATTTGACAGCCATATTCCCGGAAGGAGGAACCACACATGCGCATCCTGGTGGTGGAGGACGAGCGGGATATGAACCAGCTCATTCAGAAGGTGTTGAAGAAGTCGGGCTACAGCGTGGACGGCTGCTATGACGGCGGGGAGGCCCTGGACTACCTGGAGGGGGCGGAGTACGACGTGATGCTGCTGGACGTGATGCTCCCCGGCAAGGACGGCTACCAGGTGGTGGAGGAGATGCGCCGCCGGGGGATGGACACGCCGGTGCTCTTCCTCACCGCCCGGGACAGCATTGCCGACCGGGTAAAGGGCCTGGACCTGGGGGCGGACGATTATCTGGTCAAGCCCTTCGATTTTGCCGAGCTGCTGGCCCGGATCCGGGTGCTCTCCCGGAAGCGGGTGGGCCATAAGAGCAACCGGTTTACCCTGGCCGACCTGACCCTGGACGTGGACAAGCGGCAGGTGTTCCGGGGGGAGCGGGAGATTGTGCTGCTGCCCAAGGAGTTTGCCCTGCTGGAGTATCTGCTGCGCCACAAGGGGACGGTGCTCTCCCGGCGGCAGATCGAGGACAGCATCTGGGGCTTTGAGGACAGCCCCAGCTCCAACAATGTGGACGTATATATCAGCAAGCTGCGGAAAAAGCTGGACGGGGACAACCCGATCAAACTGCTCCACACCGTCCGGGGTGTGGGCTGGACCCTGCGGGAGCCCCCGGCGGAACAGGAGGTGTAGGGCCATTTCCATCAAGATCAAAATCACCATCTGGTATGTGCTGCTCATGACCGGCATGGCGGTCATGGCCCTGGGGCTGCTGGTGCTCACCTCCGCCTCGGTGGCCCGCAGCACCGCCATGGAGCAGCTGGGCCAGGTGCTCCGGTCCAATCTGGCGGAGGTGGACCTGGTGGAGGGGGCCTTCCAGGCGGGGGAAAACTTCCACTACTATCAGAACGGGGTGTACACCCTCATTTATAACAAGGATCAGGCCCTGCTGGCCGGTCAGCTGCCGGTGGGCTTCACCGCTGCCGAGCCCTTTGAAAACGGGGTGACCCGGGTGGTGGACTGCGGGGGCAGCGACTACATCGTGCTGGACCTGTGGTTTGCCAAGGGCTGGACGGACGGCCTGTGGGTCCGGGGGCTGATGGAGGCCCCCCAGGCGGACCAGACCCTCCGCAGCACCCTGACCCTGGCGGCGGTGATCCTGCCCTGCTTTATCCTGGTGTCCGGTCTGGGGGGCTTTTGGATTGCCAAGCGGGCCTTCCGCCCCCTGGAGCGCATCACCGCCACTGCCCAGGCCATCACCCAGGGGGCCGACCTGGCCGCCCGGCTGGAGCCCCCCAGGGGCCGCAACGAGTTTACCCGGCTTACCGCAGCCTTCAACCAGATGTTTGAGCGGCTGGAGCGGGCCTTTGAGAGCGAAAAGCAGTTTACCGCCGACGCCTCCCACGAGCTGCGCACCCCGGTATCCATTATCAAGGGGGCCTGCGAGTACGCCCGGAGCTTTGAGGAGACCCCGGAGGAACGGGCGGAGACCCTGGAGATGATCTACCGCCAGAGCCTGCGCATGAGCGACCTCATCACCCAGCTGCTCAGCATCACCCGGCTGGACCAGGGCACCGAGGGAGCCGCCCTGGAGGAGCTGGACCTGTCCGCCCTGGTGCGGCAGGTGGCCGGGGACTATCCCCCGGACCGGCTGAGCCTGGAGCTGGAGGAGGGGATTGCGGTCCAGGGCAGCGCCCCCCTGCTCACCCGGCTGGTGCAGAACCTGGTGGACAACGGCTTCAAATACGGAAAAGAGGGCGGACATGTGTGGGTGGAGACCCGCCGGACGGCGGAGGAGACTACCCTGTCCGTCCGGGACGACGGCATTGGCATTCCAGCGGATCAGCAGGACAAAATCTGGCAGCGGTTTTATCAGGTGGACCCCTCCCGGTCGGGAGACCGGGGGGCGGGGCTGGGCCTGTCCATGGTGTACAAGATAGCCCAGGCCCATGGGGGCCATATGACGGTGGAGAGTGTCCCCGGCCTGGGCAGCCGGTTCACCCTCCATTTGCCCCAGTAAAAAAGTAGAATTTATTTCTGCCATTTCATGTAGGTTTCATAAAGGGCTGCTACACTAAGGCCAACAAAAGGAAAGGAGCTGAACGATATGAAAAAGCGTTTCGGCATTTTGGGGGCCGCCCTGCTGGCCTTTACCCTGACCGCCTGCGGCAGCGGCGCCGCCGGTCAGGCAAAATATATCGGACTGGACGCCGCCAAGGCGGTGGCCCTGGAGGCCGCCGGGCTCCAGGAGGGGGAGGCCGCCTTCTCCACCACCGGCCTGGACAAACAGAACGGCATCGACTTCTACGCCGTGGACTTCACCGCCAACGGCCAGAGCTACGAGTACGACATTGACGCCGTCACCGGGGTGGTCATCGACAGCGATACCCCTGAGACCCGGGCCGCGGCCGCCGGGGCGACGGCGGCCAGCCCCGCCCCCGAGACCAGCGCCTCCCCCTCCGCCTCCCCTG
>CASEOA010000008.1 GCA_949289455.1 uncultured Eubacteriales bacterium | reverse complement strand
TAACAGCCCGTTTACGGGCGGCAAGTAGCAGTCCTTACGCAGTTGGCAGATCGTATTACGCGTTGTACGCGTCCGCGAGGAACAAAGGGCTATGCCCGCATAGTGACAACCACCAGCTTCGCTGGTGGATGTGTTCATTGCGTTCAGAGATGGATCATCCAGGGGCGATGCTTCGGCAGCGGGCGACCTCAAACCCGCCGGTGGAGACCTTGCCGCCTGCCAGGGTGCGGGCGGCGTAGTCGTTGAAATGCCACCACTCCGACTCCAGGGGGGTCATGCCCGCTCCCTTGAAGTAGCCCCGCAGGGCAATGGCCGGGTCGTTCATGGTGTTTGCCAGGGTGGTCTGACCCGGGCCGGTGGTGGAGGCGGCGGCCATGCTCAGCTCGTGGATGGGGGTGGGCATCTCATACTCCTCCCATTCCGTGGGCACCAGGTAGGAATACCCTCCGGTGGTTTTCAGCTGGGTAGCGCTCACCTTGGCCAGACTGACATCCACCGCAAACCCCTTCTGGTGGTTGGAGTAGCCGGTGTTGATGAAGTAAGTCATGGACCAGGGGGGCGTGGTGATTCCCGCCTTGACCTCCGGGTCGGTCTCCGCCAGGGCGGTGAGGGCCTTCACCACCGCCCGCTGGGCGGCGTAGGGCCGGTAGGCCTCGTAGAGAATGAGGGTGTTGCCCTGGGCCAGGGCAGCCCGCTGGGCGGCGCAGACCTTTTTCGCTGTGGCGTACAGCACCGGCATCAGGTATTGCTCCCGGTCGAACCGGGGGTTGTACGCCTTGCCGGCGTACAGTGCCTTTCCGGTGATGCCGGGAATGGCCTTGCCGCTGCTGACATACCGGGCGGAATAGGAATTCACCCCGTCATATACGATAGAGGGGACCACGTCGGGCAGGTTGATCATGCACAGCCGATGATCCACCCAGCCAACCCCGGCGGGGGCGGATACCTGCCACCAGTTTCCGTTTTGGGACAGGATGGTGAAGGAGTCCCCGGGCCGGAGCACCGCCAGGGCCCCGGCATAGGGGCCGGAAGAGGCCTGGGCGGCCAGATGCACCACCTGGGCCGCGGCCTGGGCGGCAGGGGCAGCCTCGCTCTCAACCGGCGGGGCTGGGGTTTCTGACGGCGGAGGGCTGTCGGTGACCGCCGGGCTGGGCGCCGCAGTAGGCGTGGGAGAAATGGTGGGCGTAGGTGCAGCGGTTGGCGTGGGCACAGGCGTATCCGCCGGCGTGGGGGACGGGGTGAGAACAGGTGTGGGTGTGGGTGTTGGCGTGGGGGTGGGGATGACGGCCCACAGGCCGGTCTCCACCGCCGCGTAGCCGGTGGCCCCGTAGATGGGAAGCTCCAGACCCAGGGATGTGAGGCCTGGCGGGTCCCGATCCAGCTTGTGTCCCTCCTCCCAGGTCAGGGGGGTGGGCGTGGGTTCCGGAGTCTGAGTAGGGGTGGGGGAGGGCGCCGCCGAAGCCGTGGGGGTGGGTGTGCTGACCGGTGCGGCGGTGCCGGAAGGCGTTGGGTCAGGCGGGGGAGTGGTGGGGCCGCAGGCGGCCAGACTCAGG
>CASEOA010000007.1 GCA_949289455.1 uncultured Eubacteriales bacterium | reverse complement strand
GCTGGAGCGGGGGAAGGATGCTGCCGTCTTGTCTCAGGCGGTAATGGGTTTGGTTTTGGGGTTAATGATATCTATCCAGTACAGGTCCCCCCGCTCCAGACCGTGGCTGAGCATCTCGGCGGTGGCCACGTTGGTGGCCACGGGGATATTGTACTGGTCGCACAGGCGGGTGATATACTTCAGGTCGGAGTCCAGGTCGTTGGACTGGGGATCGGAGAAGAACAACACCATGTCAATCTCGTTATAGGCGATCCGGGCGCCAATCTGCTGGCTGCCCCCGTGCTCGTGGGAGAGGAAAAGCTGTACCGGCAGACCGGTGGCCTCGGCCACCAGACGACCTGTCGTGTTGGTGGCACAGATCGTATGCTTGGACAAAATGCCGCAGTAAGCAATGCAGAATTGGACCATCAGTTCCTTTTTGCGATCATGGCTCATCAACGCGATATTCATAATTAACCTCTCTTCCTCAGATAGATATATCGGTCATCGCAGACGCATAAGAGGGACCTTCTGTCCCAGCAGACGCTTGGCAATGTTCAGATAGGCCTGGGCCGCGCCCCGGCTGGCGCACAGGATCAGGGGGGTGCCCTGGTTGGCGCTGAGCATCACCTGGGGGTCCTCCGGCACCAGCCCCAGCAGGGGCAGGCCGGCGGTATCCATGGCGTCGTCAATGGTGGTGTGGAGCCGGCGGAGCAGACGGGGCTGCACCCGGTTCACCACCAGGTGGATATGGGGCATCCTGCCCCGCAGGATGGCGACGGTGTGCTGGGCGTCCCGCAGGGCGGAGGCGTCGGAGGTGGATACCACGATACCCCGATCCGCGGCGCAGGCCGCCAGCTGGAAGCCGGTCCCCAGACCGGCGGGGGAGTCGATCAGAATGTAATCAAAAAATTCCTTGGCCTGCCGCACCAGGTCCCGCACGGCGCTCTGGGAGATGGGCTCCCGGGGTTCGTTGACGGGGGCGGTGAGCATACTCAGGCCCTGGATCACCGGGTGAGGGGTGGCCGCCCGCTCCAGCGGGCAGCGGCCGGTCAGCACATCGGTAAAGTCCATCAGGGCCCGGTCGCTGAGCCCCAGGGTCAGATCCAGATTGCGCAGACCGATGTCCATGTCAATGCACAGCACCTTGTGGCCCAGTGCGGCCAGGCAGGAGCCCACGCCGCCGGTGAGAGAGGTCTTTCCAGTGCCGCCTTTTCCCGATGTGATGACGATTGCTGTGGACATAGGCTCACTCCTGACATACAAGATAAGAATAACACAATCGCTGGCTGGACGCAATGCTTAACTTAGTCATTGATGCACAAAAAATTACTTAAAGTGGTGCTTTTTGAATCCTGGCCCAACGGCGGGGATAGCCCTGGGGGGTGGGGGAGACCTTTTCCACCACTACCACCCGGTGGGCCACTCCGGCGCCGGGGATGGCGTAGTCAAACCGGGGCAGCAGACGGCCCCCCAGCTTGGCAATGCCGTGGGCGGCCCGATCCACTTCGGCGGCGCTGTCCACGCTCTTCATGGCCAGAAATTTGCCCCCCACCTTGACATAGGGCAGGCAGAGCTCGCACAAAATCTCCAGGGAGGCCACCGCCCGGGACACGGCAAAGTCAAAGCTGTCCCGGAAGCCGCTCTGGTGGGCCTGCTCTTCTCCCCGGGCGTGGAGGCAGGTGATGTCCTCCAGAGCCAGGGTCTGGCACACATGCTCCAGCCAGGTCACCCGCTTGCCCAGGGAGTCCAGCAGGGTGACGGAGAGGGAGGGCTCCAGAATTTTCAGGGGCAGGCCGGGAAACCCGGCCCCGGTGCCCACGTCAATGAGGGTCTTGCCCTGAAATTCCTCCCCCATGGTGAGCAGGGCGGCGGAGTCCAGAAAATGGAGGTCCACCACCTGGTCCGGGTCGGTGATGGCGGTCAGGTTCATGACTTGGTTTTGCTCCAGCAGCAGCTTGCCGTATTCCGCCAGCTGGCTTGGGGCCTGGGAGGGCGGGGTAAGGCCCAGGGCGGTCAGGCCCGCTTCAATTCGCTCCTTCATTGTCCACCTCCGAAATTGGCCAGCAGGGCAGGGACGCCCAGGTACAGGCTGATGACAAAGCCCACCACGCACACGGCGGCCAGCAAAGCCATGGAAACCTTTCGGGAGGGCGGACTGTCCGGGTGGCGGGCCAGGTAAAAGGCGATGGAAAACATACCCGCAATGCCGGGGCAGGCAAACAGGGGAGCGATGCCGGCGAGGTAAATGCCCTGGTTGAAAAAGGGGTACAGGTTCAGGACCACAAAGCCCACCATATAGGCCACGCCGGTCCAGGCCAGGATGCGCTTTACCGGGGAGGCGGGGGTGTACTGCTCCTCCCCCGGGGTGTGGTTGTCCGGTCGGTCAGTCATGCTTTTGCTCCTTCAACAGGTCGCGGATCTCCGCCAGCAGCTCCTCCTGGGTGGGCTTGGGGGGCTGGACGGGCTGGGGTTCCTCCTCCTTCTTTCGGTGGAAGGCGTTGAGCCCCTTCACCAGACAGAAGATTACAAAGGCCATGATGAGGAAGTTGACCACCGCCTGAATAAAGCTGCCGATGGCAATGGTGGCCCCGCCCACATAAAAGGTCAGGGCGGCAAAGGTGGATTCCCCGATGAAGATGCCCACAAAGGGCATGAGAATGTCGTTGGTCAGGGAGTCCACAATGGTCTTGAAGGCTCCGCCGATGATGACGCCTACCGCCAGGTCCATGACATTGCCCCGGGCGATAAATTTGCGAAACTCGGCCATGAAGCCCTTGGTTTTCTCTTTTGCGGACATAGATACTCCTTTGTATAGGGTAAAAATCAAATGGGGGAGAGGGGAGGAGGCCACTGGCCGTCCTCCCACTCCATTACGCCTTGGGGGTGAGCACTTCCTTGCCCCCCATGTAAGGCCGCAGGGGGGCGGGGATCTTCACGGAGCCGTCGGCCTGGAGGT
>CASEOA010000006.1 GCA_949289455.1 uncultured Eubacteriales bacterium | reverse complement strand
TAACAGCCCGTTTACGGGCGGCAAGTAGCAGTCCTTACGCAGTTGGCAGATCGTATTACGCGTTGTACGCGTCCGCGAGGAACAAAGGGCTATGCCCGCATAGTGACAACCACCAGCTTCGCTGGTGGATGTGTTCATTTCACGCTTATCGCTCCAGTTCCGCCAAAAAGGCCTCCAGAGTGTCCTCCACGCTGGTGCAGTGCCGGGGAAACCGCTCCAGCAGCGCCGGGTCCGCCCCAGCCATAAGCCAGCTCTCCCCCGCCATGGCGAGCATGGCGGCGTCGTTCCAGTTGTCCCCGAAGGCCATCACCTCCGAGGCCTCTACTCCCAGGGCCTGGCAGAGCTGTGCCAGGCCGGTACCCTTGTCCGCCAGGGTGAAGTCCAGCCAATCGGGCCCCGCCGCCGCCATACGGAACGTCTTTCCCCACCGGGGGCCCAGCAGCTCCGCCGGCCCGGCGGTGCCCTGGGGGCAGTAGGCGGACACCTTGATGATGTCCTCTCCGATCTCCGCCATGTCCTCCAGCACCGCCACACGGTTGCCCTTGAAGCCCCCCATGTAGTCCACATAGTCCTGGGGGCATTGACACAGATAGCTCACGTTGGCCCCCGACACCAGCAGCTGGCACTCCGGCAGGGCCAGGATAGCCCGGGACAGGGCCAGGGCCTCTTCCCGGTCCATGGAGGTCTTGCCCAGCACCAGGGCCTCCTCCTCCCGGCCGGGGCCATACAGAATGGCTCCGTTTTCGCACAAATAGGTCAGCTTGTCCCCCGCCGGGCCAAACAGCCCCCGGAGAGAATGGTACTGCCGCCCGGAGGCGGGACAGAACAGGATTCCTTGGGCCTGTAAGCGGTCGATGAGGGGGAACAGCCGTTCCCGCAGCCGGGTCTCCCCATAGGGGAGCAGGGTGCCGTCAATGTCGGATACCACCAATTTGATCACGTTATCTTTCCTCCGTATCCTCTGTGATTGCAAACAATCTTGCCATTCCGTCAAAATCAGATATAATATGTCATATAAATCCCATCAAAGGAGTGCCGCTATGGAACGCAACGATCCCCGCTACGAAGCCTGTATCCGGGTGCTGGAGGAGGAGCTGCTGCCCGCCATGGGCTGCACCGAGCCCATCGCCATCGCCTACGCCGCGGCGGTGGCCCGGGAGGCCCTGGGGGCCTTGCCGGAGCATGTGGTCATTGAAGCCAGCGGAAACGTTATCAAAAATGTGAAGAGCGTCATCGTCCCCCACACCGGCCACCTGAAGGGCATCCCCGCCGCCGCTGCCGCGGGGATTGTGGCCGGGGTGGCCAGCCGGCAGCTGGAGGTCATCGCCCAGGTGTCCCCCCAGCAGCAGAAGGAGATCCAGGCCTACCTGGAGCGTACCCCCATCCAGGTGAAGCTGGCCGACTCCCCCCTGGTGTTCGACATCATCGTCACGGTGCGCCGTGGGGAGGACTGGGCCCGGGTCCACATCAACAAATACCACACTCACATCGTCACCGTGGAGAAAAACGGCCAGATTCTCCAGTCCGAGCAGACTCAGGAGAGCAGCGACGGGCTCACCGACCGCTCCTTCCTGTCGGTGCGGCTCATCCTGGACTTTGCCAGTTTGGTGGAGCTGGACCGGGTGCGCCCCCTGCTGGCGCGGCAAGTGGAGTACAACATGGCCATCGCGGAAGAAGGGCTCCGGGGGGACTATGGGGCCAACATTGGCTCCACCCTGCTGAAATACAACGGGGACTCGGTGCGCACCCGGGCCAAAGCCTGGGCTGCCGCCGGGTCGGACGCCCGGATGAACGGCTGCGAGCTGCCCGTCATCATCAATTCCGGCAGCGGCAACCAGGGCATCACCGCCTGCGTGCCGGTGGTGGTATACGCCCGTGAAATCGGCTGCGGCGAGGACCGGATGTACCGGGCGCTGGTGCTCTCCAACCTGCTGGCCATCCACCAGAAAACCCGGATCGGCCGTCTGTCGGCCTACTGCGGAGTGGTCACCGCCGGCACCGCCGCCGGCTGCGGCATCGCCTACCTGCTGGACGGCTCCTATGAGGCGGTCAAGCACACCCTGGTCAACTCCCTGGCGGTGGTCTCCGGCATCATCTGCGACGGGGCCAAGGCCTCCTGCGCCGCCAAAATCCTCTCTGCCGTGGAGAGCGGCATCTTTGGCTATGAGATGTACTGCAATGGCCAGCAGTTCTACGGCGGCGACGGCATCGTAAAGGACGGCGTGGAGGAGTCCATCATCAGCGTGGGCCAGCTGGGCCGGGAGGGGATGCGGGAAACCGACCGGGAGATCCTGCGCATCATGACCGAGGACTAGCCGAACACCGGCAGCATCTGGAACCACCGGCTGCGGATACCGGCGGCCTTGAACCCGGCGCTGCGGTAGAGGGAAAAGGCGGTCTGGTTGTCGGTGGCCACCAGCAGGCGGCAGCGGGGATAATCCAGCCCGACCAGCTCTGCCATGGCGGCGTGCAGCAGCTGCCGCCCCAGGCCT
Source organism: uncultured Eubacteriales bacterium (assembly GCA_949289455.1). Classification (GTDB taxonomy): domain Bacteria; phylum Bacillota; class Clostridia; order Oscillospirales; family Oscillospiraceae; genus Flavonifractor. The sequence continues at coordinate 4,737 of CASEOA010000006.1, read as the reverse complement.
TTCCCCCGGAAATCCTTGTGGAGCGCAATCCCCTCGATCTCCGGCAGTTCTCCCGTGAGATCCAGCTCATAGATCCCTGCCAGCACGCCGCCGGCCACCGCGAAGCCGCAGCGGTGCCCCTCCTCCATCGCCCGCTCCAAATCCTTGGGGCCATAGGTGGAGGAGTTGGGGGCGTCAAAAAAGCAGGCGTTGTGGAGGGTAATCCAGGCCCCTCCCCGCTCCCGGGTCAAAGGCTCCAGGGTGAGCTCGCCAAACGGCGGCAGGGCAGTGAGCTCTCGCTCCATCCACAGCATATCCCGGACAAACTCCAGCCGGAAGTCCTCCCATGTCCCCTCGGACAAAGGCGCGGCGGGGTCACGGGAGGTCACATACAGCTGAGAGGCGCCCATGCCCAGCAGCTCCGCCCGGCCCCGGCTGAGCAGCTCTTCCAGCTCTCCCGCCCGGCAGTGCTGGAGGACCAGGTAGGCCGTCCCCTTGGCTGCGATCTCCCCGGCAAAAATCTCATAGGCTGATTCCATACCCATTCCTCCCCATGCGTATTGCATCCAATATACCACAGGCCCCCGGACTTTCGCAAGTCCGGGGGCCTGTATCTTGGGGAGATATGTCATTATTCCTCGCCCTGAAGGGCATCATAGCCGGTCTCGCCGGTGCGGACCTTTACCACGTCCTCCACGTCGTAGACAAAGATCTTGCCGTCGCCAATGCTGCCGGTATACAGGGCCGCCTTAGCCGACTGGATGACCTGAGCCACCGGCACCTTGGACACCACGATGTCCACCTGCACCTTGGGCAGCAGGTTCATGGTCATGGGTACGCCGCGGTAGTACTCGGTCTTGCCCTTCTGGATGCCGCAGCCCAGCACCTGGGTCACCGTCATACCGGTGACGCCGATGTCGTTCATGGCCCCTTTCAGCTCCTCAAACTTGGCCTGGTTGCAGATGATGGTCACCTTGGACAGCTTCACGTCAGAGGCGGAGATGCCGCTGGGCGCCGATACCACCTGAACAGGCACCGCCTGGTCGGGAGTAGCCTTCTGGCCTGCCACCGGCACGGGCTGGGGATAGGCGTTGTCCTTGGCCACAGCGGTCATGCTGGTGGCCTGGCTGAAGTCGGCATAGGCGGTGGGCAGGCCGTGCTCGTGGATGTCCAGGCCCTCCAGCTCCTCGGTGGCGGAGGCCCGCAGGCCCACCGTATGCTTGATGACGTTGAAGATAATCAACATGGTCACCGCCACCCAAGCGATGACGCTCACCACACCCAGGCACTGGGTCAGGAAGAACTGGACGCCGCCGCCGTAAAACAGGCCGCCATCCACCGCCAGCAGGCCAGTGAGCAGAGTACCCATGGCGCCGCATACGCCGTGAACCGAGATAGCGCCCACAGGGTCGTCGATCTTTGCCACCTTGTCAAAGAATTCCACCGCCAGGGGAAGTACGATACCGGCGCAGAAACCAATGACAGCAGCTCCTGTCACGCTGACCATATCGCAGCCGGCCGTGATGGCCACCAGGCCGCCCAGAGCGGCGTTGAAGGTCATGGATACGTCGGGCTTCTTGAAGCGGATCCAAGTAAACAGCATGGTGGTAACGCAGGCAACCGCCGCAGACATGTTGGTGGTAACGAAGATGGACCCGGCAGCCACCAGGGTATCGTCCCCGGTCATGGACACGGTGGAACACCCGTTGAATCCAAACCAGCAGAACCACAGGATGAACACGCCCAGAGCGGCGATGGACAGGTTGTGGCCCAGGATGGCCCGGGGCTTGCCCTCTCTGTCGTACTTGCCGATCCGGGGCCCCAGGATCTTGGCCCCAATGAGGGAGGCCACACCGCCCACCATATGGACGGCGGTGGAACCGGCAAAGTCGTGGAAGCCCAGCTGGGCCAGCCAGCCGCCGCCCCAGATCCAGTGGCCCGACACCGGATAGACCACAGCGGAGATCATCAGGGAATAGATGCAGTAGGAGACGAACTTGGTGCGCTCCGCCATAGCGCCCGACACGATGGTGGCGGCGGTGGCACAAAAGACGGTCTGGAAGATGAAGAAAGCGGTCAGCGGCACCCCGTCGGGCAGGATTGCGGTATAATCACCCCGTACCAGCGGATCAAACCCACCGATGATAGCCCCCGCGCCGCCGAACATCAGACCGAAGCCCAACAGCCAGAAAATGGGGGTGCCGATACAGAAATCCATTAGGTTCTTCATCAAAATGTTGCCTGTGTTTTTGGCCCGGGTAAAGCCTGCCTCACACATGGCAAAGCCGGCCTGCATGAAAAAGACCAGCGCGGCGCCCAACAGCACCCAGATCGTGTTGACTGACGAATACATACTCATTCCTCCCAAAAAACAGAAACGCCCGCTTCGCCTTCCTCGGCGAAACGAGCGTCTCTGCTTGATGGGTGCAGTGTACTCCGCTGCTCGCCATCTGTCAAGGGAGTTCCTGCATTTTTGTCGTTCCATCAGAATTTATAGCAATTTTTCCCTTTATTTTTTGCAAGTTGTCACCATTTACATTGCATTTTACAGGCATATCTCTACCGGCCAGGCTATGGTCAGGCTGTGGGGCGTCACATCGCATTCCATCGCCAGAACTGTTACGCCCGACCGAGCAGCCCGTCGGAGCGCCTCGCCAAAGGCCGGGTGGGTCGCGTCGTTGGGGGAAAAATCTTTCATACCCGCCATCTGAATCACGAAGCACACCGTCGCCTCATACCCCTCCTCCTGGCAGCGGATCAGCTCCTCCAGGTGCTTGACGCCCCGCTCTGTGGGGGCGTCGGGAAACCGGGCGTGGCCGTTGTCCTCCAGGGTCACCCCCTTGACCTCCACAAAGCCCTTCCGGCCCTGCTGATCCTCCCAGTAGAAATCGAACCGGGAACTGCCCCAGGTGGTCTCAGGCCGCAGCAGAATCAGGTCAGACCGGAATCCCCCCGCCATTGCCCACTCCCCAAAGACCTTGTTGGGGGCCTGGGCATCCATATTGACCAGCAAGCTCCCCTTCTCCACTGCAATCAGATCATATCGGGTCTTGCGGGCGGGATTGCCGCTCTCCTCCAGCCAGACGGTAACCCCGGGCAACAGTAGCTCCTTACAGCGGCCGGTATTTTTGACGTGGACCACCTCCACCCTCCCATCCACCTCCACATGGGCAATGAAACGGTTGGGCCGGGCCAGAAAGATTCCCATTTTCACATTTCGGTATTGCATTCTGTCTCCCCTGCCTGTATCCTGATAGGGTGAGTATACCACGCAGCGGCGCATCTCACAAGCGACTGTTCCACAGGAGGTCTTTCTATGCACGTTCCCACCTGCGATACCGCCCAGCAGGACATTCAGTCCTTTTCTCTCGCTCTGGAGGAGGCTTTGCGCCCCCAGGCCGATTACAACGTATCCCACTGGCTTTACGTCCCCAATCGCTACTGCGATTACCGGTATATCCTGGGTACCCGGGGGGAGCGCCCGCTGATCTGCGTGGGCATTAACCCCTCCACCGCCGCCCCCAACGACCTGGACAACACCCTCAAGTCGGTAGAACGCATTGCTCTGGGCAACGGCTATGACAGCTTTATCATGTTCAATGTTTACGCCCAGCGGGCTACTCGCCCCGACGACATGGAGCGGTCCTGCAATCCCTGCCTCCACCATGAAAATATGGCCGCCTTCCGCTGGGCCCTGGAACAGACCAAAACCGGCACTCCAGCCGTCTGGGCCGCCTGGGGCGCCATCATTGAGAAGCGGCCTTACCTGACCGACTGCCTCAAAGACATGCTCCAGGTTGGCCAGGAGCTGGGCGCACGCTGGTTCTCCGCCGGCGCCCGCTCTAAAAAAGGGCATCCTCACCATCCTCTGTACCTCCGCAAGGACAGCGGCCTGGACCCCTTTGACGTGGCGGAATACATCAACAGCTGCCTGTAACGGCAGCTGCTTTTTTACACAAAACAAAAGCGGACAGCTTTCGCTGTCCGCTTCGTGTTGGCGTTACCTATTTTCCCGGTCCGTCTCCAGACAAGTATTTTCGGCGCAGGTGAGCTTAACTTCCGTGTTCGGGATGGGAACGGGTGGACCCTCACCGCAATCAACACCAACTTACTTTCTTTTGAAAAAGAAAGTAAGCAAAGAAAACTTCCATTGAACTTTTCTCTCCTTACCGTCTTTCTCAAGAGGTAAGTCTCAAATTTTAAAGGGTTCTCTATGGAGCGCCACACAGACGCTCCATAGAGAGTGGTGCGCCTTCACGGATTCGAACCGGGGACCCACTGATTAAGAGTCAGTTGCTCTACCAGCTGAGCTAAAGGCGCAAATTGGTGACCCGTGCGGGAATCGAACCCACGTTTGCGGCGTGAGAGGCCGCCGTCTTAACCGCTTGACCAACGGGCCATGTACGCGTCGCTATGTCAGCACCCTCAAAACCGAACAATGCAGATTTCCAGCCCAGGCAAGCGCCTGCAATCATCATGTTTAGGTCAAGCCCTCGGCTGATTAGTATCGGTCAGCTGCATGCGTTACCGCACTTCCACCTCCGACCTATCGACGTCATAGTCTACGACGTGCCTTACTCCCGAAGGATGAGAGATCTAATCTTAGGGAGAGTTTCACGCTTAGATGCCTTCAGCGTTTATCTCGTCCGTACATAGCTACCCAGCCATGCCCTTGGCAGAACAACTGGTGCACCAGAGGTACGTCCATCCCGGTCCTCTCGTACTAAGGACAGCTCCCTTCAAATCTCTTACGCCCGC
>CASEOA010000005.1 GCA_949289455.1 uncultured Eubacteriales bacterium | reverse complement strand
CTTCCCCCCTGAGGGGGGAAGCTCTTTGGAAACGATGCGCCTTAGGGTTCCAGCCGGGTGCGGTCCCGGGGGAAGAGGCAGGCCTTGCGTACGTTGTCCAGGCCGCACAGCTGCATAGTGAGCCGCTCCAGGCCGATGCCCAGGCCGCCGTGGGGGGGCATTCCGTGCTTGTGGATCATGAGATAGCTCTCAAATTCCGCCGGGTCCATGCCCCGGGCCTCCATTTTGGCCACCTGCTGGGCGTAGTCGTGGACCCGCTGGCCGCCGGTGGTCACCTCCAGCCCCCGGAAGAGCAGGTCGAAGGACAGGGTGAACTTGGGGTCCTCCGGGTCGTCCATGGCGTAGAAGGGCCGCTTTTTGCTGGGGTAATGGGTGACGAACACGAAGTCGCTGCCCCACATCTCCTTGGCGTACCGGCCGATGGCGTGTTCCTCCTCGGGCTCCAGGTCGTAGGGGTCCCGGATCTGGTAGCCGTATCGCTCGGCGGCCAGCCGCTTGATCTCGTCAAACCGGACGGCGGGGATCTGCTCCACCTGGGGCAGTTCCACCCCCAGCAGGGCCAGATCGGCGGCGTATTCCCGGCCCAGCAGGGCCATCAGGTGCTTCAAAAAGCCCTGCTCCATCTCCATCACTTCGGTGAAGGACTGGATATAGCCCATCTCAAAGTCCAGGGAGGTGTACTCGTTCAGGTGGCGCTGGGTGGCGTGCTTTTCCGCCCGGAACACCGGGGCCACCTCGTACACCCGCTCAAAAACTCCCACCATGGTCTGCTTGTAGAACTGGGGGGACTGGGCCAGGAAAGCCTTTTTGCCAAAATAGTCCAGACGGAAGATGTTGGCGCCTCCCTCAGCCCCGGCGTGGACCACCTTGGGGGTGTGGATTTCGGTGAACTCCCTGCTCTGGAGGAAGTCCCGGAAGGCCCGGCAGATGGCAGCCTGGATGCGGAATACCGCCTGCTCCCGGGGGGTGCGGAGGACCACCGGCCGCAGGGCCAGCTCAGTGTCCAGGTTGAGCTCCAGCTTTTTCTTGGACAGAGGCACCGGCAGGGGGGCGGCGGGCCGGGAGAGGACGGTGAGCTTGGCGTCGGCCAGCTCCTTGCCTCCGGGGGCCCGGGGCTCCAGCCGCCAGGTGCCGGCGGCGGTGACGGCGCACTCCTCGGTGGCCCCGTCCAGGGCCTCCTTGCCGGCGCACACGCACTGCACCAGGCCGTGCCGGGTGCGGAGGGTGACGAAGGTGATGCCGCCCATGTCCCGCAGGGCATGGACCGCGCCGTGGATGGAATCGGCCTGATTGTTCCGGCCCTCCACCATCGTATCAATTTTCTGAGCCAGGAACATCATTCCGTTCACAACCTTTCAGCAAAAAAATAAAAAAAGTCCCGAAACCATAGATTGGTTTCGGGACGGAAAAAACTCCGCGGTACCACCCGTTGTTGCCCCATCGCCCTTGATGGGAGCCACTTGCGGCTCTTAACGCGAGCGGACGGGCAGACCTACCTCCTTGCAGGGACTCGGTACACCAGCTCAAACGTGTTGCGCCATCCCATCCTGCCGGACCGGGCTCTCAGTCGGTGACCCGGATTCTCTGGCGGCTCTCACGGGGGCGGTCGTTCTCATTGCTTTTATGGGTTGTAGTATAAGCACTTTTCCACGCAAAAGCAACTGTAGATTTTTCCAAAAACAAAGTTGAAAATAAAAGCAGAAAGGGCAAGATCGCCAAAAAACAGGAAAAATCCCTCAGATCCGGGCGATGCCCTGCTCTCTGGCCTCCGCCGCTACGGCGTCGGCGATGGCGTCGGCCACGGTCTTGTCCAGGGCGGAGGGCAGGATGTATTCGGCGCTCAGCTTGTCCTCCGGCACCAGGGCGGCCAGGGCACGGGCAGCCCGGATCTTCATCCCTTCGGTGATCTCCTTGGCCCGGACGGCCAGGGCGCCTTTGAAGATGCCGGGGAAGACCAGCACGTTGTTGATCTGGTTGGGGAAGTCGGAGCGGCCGGTGCCGATGACGGCGGCCCCGCCCAGTTTGGCCTGGTCGGGCATGATCTCCGGGGTGGGGTTGGCCATGGCGAACACGATGCCCTGATTCATGGTAGACACCATTTCAGCGGTGACCAGATTGGGCCGGGATACCCCCACAAAGGCGTCCGCTCCTCTGAGGGCGTCGGCCAAGGTGCCGTGCTCATGGTTCAGATTGGAGCTGTGGGAGATCTCCTCCTGGCCGGGGTTGAGGCCCTGGTCCCCCTCGCAGATGATGCCGTGGATGTCGCACAGGACCACGTTGCCAAATCCCATGGAGATGAGCAGCTTGCCGATGGCGATGCCTGCGGCACCCGCCCCGTTGATGACAATCTTCATCTTGCCCAGGGTCTTGCCGGTGACCTTGGCGGCGTTGAGCATGGCGGCGGCCACCACGATGGCGGTGCCGTGCTGGTCGTCGTGGAACACCGGGATATCGCACAGCTCCTTCAGCCGCCGCTCCACCTCAAAGCACCGGGGGGCGGCGATGTCCTCCAGGTTGATGCCGCCGAAGCTCTTGGAGATGAGGTAGATGGTCTCCACCAGCTTGTCCACGTCCTTGGTGTCCACGCAGATGGGGAAGGCGTCCACCCCGGCGAACTCCTTGAAGAGGGCGCACTTGCCCTCCATCACCGGCATACCGGCGGCGGGGCCGATGTCGCCCAGTCCCAGCACGGCAGAGCCGTCGGTGATGACCGCCACCAGGTTGCTCCGGCGGGTAAGCCGGAAGGACTCCTCATAATTTTTGGCGATGACCCGGCAGGGCTCGGCCACGCCGGGGGTGTACAACAGGGACAGGTCCTCACGGGTCTCTACGCTTTTACGGGTGACCACCTCAATCTTGCCCTGGAGGTCGTAGTGGAGCTTCAGGGCCTGTTCATTCACATCCATTGGAAAAGCCTTCTTTCTCGTGCTGTCGTTCAGCCTGATTCACCACAGCATTGTAGCACGAACCGGCGGCAAAAAAAAGTAGGTACCCAGGAGAAAGATGGAATTTCAGCTTGAATTAAAGTTGGGCTGATAGGATAGGGGCGAAATGATATGGGGGTGACCTGTTTTGAAGATTCTGATCATTGAGGATGAAAAGCTGCTGGCCGATTCCATCGGGGCGCTGCTGGAGGGCAAGGGCTTTGAGGTGGAGATGGTGTACGACGGGGAGACCGGCGCCCAGTACGCCGAGCTGGGGGTGTACGACCTGCTCATTCTGGACGTGATGATGCCGGGGCTGGACGGCTATCAGGTGGCCCGGCAGGTGCGCTCCAAGCGGCTGGGGGTGCCCATCCTCATGCTCACCGCCAAGGCCGACCTGGAGGACCGGATCGCCGGGCTCAACAGCGGGGCGGACTACTACCTGACCAAGCCCTTCGATACCCGGGAGCTGCTGGCCTGCATCAACGCCCTGCTCCGGCGGCAGGGTAGCCAGGTGGATCAGCTCACCTTCGGCAACACCGCCCTGGATCTGTCCTCCGCCATGCTCCTGTGCGGGGCGGAGCGGGTGCGGCTGTCCGCCAAGGAGTTCGACGTGATGCGCTTTCTCCTCCAGGCCGGGGGACGCAACCTGTCCAAGGAGATGATCCTTGCCCGGGTGTGGGGCTACGACTCCAACGCGGTGGAGAACCATGTGGAGGTGTACATCGGCTTTCTGCGAAAAAAACTGGCCAGCATCGGCTCCAACGTGCGTATCCGGGTGATCCGCCGGCTGGGCTACCATCTGGAGGTGGAGGAGAATGCTTAAACGGCTGCGGCTGAAGTTTGTCCTCATCAACATGACCATTGTCACCATCCTGCTGTGCGTGATCCTGGGGCTGGTGCTCCACTTCACCCGGGCCGACCTGGAGAGCAAGAGCATCGGCATGATGCAGAGCATCGCCGCCCAACCTTTTCAGCTGGGCGCGCCCGACCAGCGGGGGGAGGAGGTGCGCCTGCCCTTCTTCACCCTCCAGCTTGGGCCGGACGGGGAGCTGATGGCGACCGGAGGGGGGTATTACGACCTGTCCGACGACGAATTTCTGGACGGCCTGATCCGCAGGACAGCAGGTTCCTCCAAGCGGCTGGGGGTGCTGGAGGAGTACGGCCTGCGGTACTACCGCTCGGACAACCCCGTCACCCCCTGCCTGGTTTTTGCCGACATCTCCAGCGAGCAGGCCACCCTGGAGGGGCTGTTCCACACCTGCCTGCTCATCGGGCTGGCGGGGTTCGGGGCCTTTTTGTGGGTGAGCGTGATGCTGTCCAAGTGGGCGGTGCGGCCGGTGGAGCGGGCCTGGCAGCAGCAGCGGCAGTTTGTGGCCGCCGCCTCCCATGAGCTCAAGACCCCCCTGACGGTGATTACCACCAACGCCCAGCTTCTGCGGGAGCCGGACTATGGGCCGGAGCAGAAGGAGCGGTTCCTCTCCAGTATCCAGACCATGTCCAGGCAGATGGGGGCCCTCATCCGGCAGATGCTGGAGCTGGCCCGGGCGGACAGCGTGGAGCAGAGGGCGGTCTTTGCCCGGGTGGAGCTGAGCCGGCTGGTGGAGCAGGCGGTGCTCCCCTTTGAGCCGGTGTTTTTCGAGGCGGGCCTGGGGCTGGAGACCCATGTGGACAAGGGGATTGCCGTCCAGGGCGGGGCGGAGCAGCTGGGGCAGGTGGTGGATATCCTGCTGGACAACGCCCGAAAATACGCCCGGCCCGGGGGCATGACCTGGGTGACCTTAGAGCGGAAGGGGAGGGGCCGCTGCCTGTTGACGGTGGCCGACCAGGGGGAGCCCATCCCCCAGGAGGCCCTGGGGCATCTGTTCGAGCGGTTCTACCGGGCCGACCCGGCCCGCAGCCGGACGGGCAGCTTTGGCCTGGGCCTGTCCATTGCCCAGACTATTGTGGCCCAGCACCGGGGCAGGATCTGGGCGGAGAGCCAGGGGGGCGTCAACCGGTTCCTGGTGGAGCTGCGTACCACGGGCGTAGCAGAGAAGAGTGAGTGAAGCGGCGGCCCAGAGGGCCGGATGAGGGGGCTCCCGTCTGTTTGCCCCAAGACGGGGCCCTATTTTTTTGCGTCCCTTTCAGAATGGTTTCAGTACCCCGGTCTATAATGGCTCCGAAACGGGCCGCGGGCCCGGGTAAGGAGGTCAACCATGATCACAGTGGAGCACTTGACAAAGCGGTACGGCGACTTCACGGCGGTGGACGATCTCTCCTTTGAGATCCAGGAGGGCCACGTCTACGGCTTCCTGGGCCCCAACGGGGCGGGAAAATCCACCACCATGAACATTATGACCGGTTGCCTCTCCCCCACGGAGGGGAGCGTGCGCATCTACGGCCACGACATTTTTCAGGAGCCCAACCAAGCCAAGCGGCTGATGGGCTATCTGCCCGAGCAGCCCCCCCTCTACCTGAACGAGACCCCGGAGGAGTACCTGCGCTTCGTGGGAGAGGCCAAGGGGCTGCGGGGGGCCGGCCTGGCGGAGCAGATCCAGGCGGTGGTGGAGCAGACCAGGCTCCGGGAGGTGTACCGCAAGCCCATCTCCGCCCTGTCCAAGGGCTATAAGCAGCGGGTGGGCATCGCCCAGGCCCTGCTGGGAGACCCCAAGGTGGTCATCCTGGATGAGCCCACCGTGGGCCTGGACCCCCTCCAGATCATCGAGATCCGGGAGCTGATCCGCCAGCTGGGCCGGGATCGGACGGTGATCCTCAGCTCCCACATCCTCTCGGAGATCCAGACCATGTGCGACCAGATTCTCATCATCGCCCGGGGGAAGCTGGTGGCCTTCGACACCCCGGAGGGGCTGGAGCGGGCCCTGCTGGCCCCCAGTGAGATCGCCCTCACCGCCGAGGCCCCGGCGAACCAGGTGGAGCAGGTGCTGGGGGAGATCGACCACATTGTGGACACCCAGCTCACCCCCCAGGCCGACGGCACGGTGGCCGTCAAGGTCAAGACCGACGGGGACAGCATCTATGATGTGTCCCGGGCCATTTTCTTCGCCTTTGCCAGGCGAAACCAGGCCCTGCTGGAGATTTCCCTGAAGAAGGCCAACCTGGAGGATATCTTCCTGGAGCTCACCGAGGGGACGGAGGCCGCCCCGGCCCCGGAGGCGCAGAAGGAGGTGGATGAGACATGACCGCTATTTTCAAGCATGAGCTGAGAAGCTATTTCCACTCCCTCACCGCCTATGTGTTCGGGGCCTTCCTGCTGGCCTTCATCGGCATCTGGGCCATGATCTACAACATCCAGGCGGCGGTGAGCAACTTTGAGTATGTGCTTTCCTCCGGTTCCCTGATCTTCGTGGTCATTGTGCCCATCCTCACCATGCGGGTCATCGCCGAGGAGCGCAAGCAGAAAACCGACCAGCTGCTCTACGCCCTGCCCATCACCACCACCCAGGTAATTATGGGCAAATACCTGGCCCTGCTGACGGTGTACCTCATCCCCCTGGCGGTGGTGTGCGTTTATCCCTTCATCTTCGCCCAGTTCGGGGAGGTCTATCTGCTCACCGCCTACGGCTCCATCCTGGCCTTCTTCCTCATGGGGGCCGCCTTCCTGGCCTTGGGGATGTTCATTTCCTCTTTGACGGAGAACCAGGGCTTTGCCGCCGGCATCGGCATCGCTGTCATCCTGTTCAACTACTACAGCGTCAGCCTGTCCGAGTATGTGTCCGCCACCGCCATGGGCTCCATGATCGCCCTGCTGGTGATTGCCCTGCTGGTGGGGGTGCTGATCCGCCACCTCACCGGAAATGAAAACCTGGCCTTCGTTGTCTGCCTTGTGCTGATGGCGGCGGTGGCGGTGTGCTATCTGACGGACAGCGCCGCCTTCGAGGGCCTGCTGCCCAAGGTCATGTCCGCCCTGTCCCTCTTTGAGCGGTTCAACGCCTTTGTCAACGGCATGTTTGACCTCACCGCCGTGGTGTACTACGGCAGCGTCATCGCCTTCTTTTTGTTCCTGTCCGTCCAGTCCCTGGAGAAGCGGAGGTATAACTGATGAAACAACCTGAGCGATCCGCCCCAAAGACGGGCGGGGGAAAGGGAAAGCTGGCCTTCCGGGGCGGCGCCTACTCCCTGGCCATCTCCGCCATTGTGCTGGCTCTGCTGGTGGTGGTGAACGTGCTGGCCGGGGTGCTCCCCGCCGCCTGGACCAAATACGACATCAGCGCCTCCCAGCTCTACTCGGTGACCAGCAACACCAAGGTGGTGCTCAATGCCCTGGAGGAGGATGTGACCATCTACTGGATTGTCCAGGCCGACCAGGAGGACGTGGTGCTGGAGACCCTGCTGAGCAAGTACGAGAGCCTGTCCGACCACGTGAAGGTGGAGAAGAAGAACCCCGACGTGTACCCCACCTTTGCCCAGCAGTACACCGACGAGACGGTGGAGAACAACAGTCTCATCGTGGTGTGCGGCGACCGCAGCCGTTATATTCCCATCGACGACATCTACCTCTACGAGGTGGATATGTACACCTACACCTCCTATCTGGACTCCTTTGACGGGGAGGGGGCCATCACCTCGGCTATCGACTACGTGGTCACCGAGGACCTGCCCCAGGTCTACCAGCTGGAAGGCCACGGGGAGGCCGACCTGCCCTCCACCTTCCAGGAGCAGTTGGAAAAGGGCAACGTGGAGCTCCAGAGCCTGTCCCTGCTGACGGTGGACCAGATCCCCGAGGACGCCGCCTGCCTGCTGATCTACGCCCCCGCCAGCGACATCTCCACCGAGGAGCGGGATATGCTGGCCGACTACGTGGCAACGGGGGGCAAGCTGCTGGTGATGGCCGGGCCGGTGGAGGACGCCAGCCTGGACAACCTGAACAGCCTGCTGTCCGACTACGGCGTGACGGTGAATGAGGGCATCGTGGTGGAAGGGGATCGGGAGCACTACGCCTCCCAGTCCCCCCTGGCCCTCATGCCCGATATGAGCTCCAACGACATCACCGATCCCCTCATTGAGGAGCGGTACTATCCCATCCTCACCATCGCAAACGGCCTCACCGTGGGGGAGGACACCGGGGAGGGTACCGTGACCACCCTGCTCACCACCTCGGACGCCGCCTTCAGCAAGGCGGCGGGCTATGAGATGACCAGCTACGACCAGGAGGAGGGGGACATTGCCGGGCCCTTTGTCCTGGGGGTGTCCATTGCCAGCGACGGCGGCGGGCAGCTTGTGTGGTTCACCTCGGGCACCTTCCTGGACGACGGCTACAACGCCTACTCCTCCGGGGCCAACGTGAACCTGGCCATGAACGCCCTGTCCTCCCTGGTGGGGGAGCGGGAGGCCATGGCCATCCGCAGCAAGTCCCTGGGATACAACTATCTGACCATCAGCGACTCCACCGCGTCCCTGCTGCAGGTGACCATGATCGGTCTCTTCCCCCTGCTCTTCCTGGGGACGGGCATTTTCGTGGTGGTGAGAAGAAGGAGGGTACAGCATGAACCGGTCTAAACGCCTGGGCCTGCTGGCAGGGCTGCTGGTGGCGGCCATTGTGGTGACCTTTGGGGTCAGCCGGTACCAGACCTGGCAGGAGGACATCAAAAACAGCGGGGAGGTCATTCTGGCCCTGTCCGTGGAGGACGTACAGACCCTGTCCTGGGATTACGACGGCGAAAGCCTGGCCTTCACCAACGCCGACGGCTGGAGCTACGACGGGGACCAGGCGTTCCCGGTGGACGGGGACAGGATGGACAGTATGCTCTCCCTGTTTGAAAACCTTACCGCCGCCTTTGTCATTGAGTCCCCGGAAGATGTGTCCCAGTACGGCCTGGACGACCCGGTCTGTACCATTGAGCTCACCTCGGGAGACGCGATTTACACTGTGACCCTGGGAGACTACAGCACCATGGATTCCCAGCGCTATCTGTCCATCGGGGACGGCAATGTCTACCTGGTGGAGACAGATCCCCTGGACACCTTTGACGTGGCCCTCAGCGACCTGATCGACCACGACACCGTGCCCTATTTCCAGCAGGTGACCCAGCTCACCCTGGAGGGGGAGGAGACCCTGCAGGTGGACTATGTGGCCGAGGGGGGAGGCTCCTACCGGGCGGAGGACGTGTATTACGCCCAGGTGGATGGGGCCCAGGCTCCCCTGGACACCGACCGGGTGGACAACTACCTGGCCGACCTGGAGTACCTGGGGCTCACCGACTACCTCACCTACACCGCCGACGAGGGGGATCTGGCGGCCTACGGCCTGGACCACCCGGAGCTGCGGGTGACGGTGGACTATACTGAGACCGACGAGGAGGGCAATGAGACCGCCCAGACCTTCACCCTGGCGGTGAGCCGGGACCCGGCTCAGGAGCCCGCCGCCGACGAGGAGGCGGAGGATATCACCGCCTACGCCCGGGTAGGGGAGTCCAAGCTCATCTATCAGATCTCCGGGGCCGACTATCAGGCCCTGATGGCGGCGGGCTATGATGACCTGCGCCACACGGAGCTCCTACCCGCCTCGCTGGAGGACCTGTCTCAGGTGGACGTGACCTTGGACGGGGCGAATTACACCTTCACCCTGGCGGAGGGGGAGGAGGGCGTGGAGCTCTCCTACCAGGACCAGGCGGTGGAGACCACCGACCTCCAGACTGCCCTGGAGACCCTGGCCGCAGACAGCTTCACCGACGAGGAGCCCACCGGGGTGGAAGAGGTTGCTCTGACGGTTCACCTGGACCTGGAGGACCAGCCCACGGTGTCCATCGCCCTATACCGCTATGACGGCAGCAGCTGCCTGGCGGTGGTGGACGGCCAGCCCACCGCCCTGGTGGCCCGCAGCGCCGTGGTGGATCTGGTGGAGGCGGTGAACGCCATTGTGTTGGACGGTTAGAGCGCTGGGGAATCCGGCGAACCCTTGGAATTCAGATCAATAAAAGCGAGACATCGGGGCTGTTGCAAAATCACGCAACAGCCCCGTCTTGTATCCCTGAGCTGGAGGCACGCGGTTCCTTTTCTGATATTCCGGATAAAACGTGTGCATAACAGCCAGGAGTTTATATATTTAAGCAATTATCAATACCTGTTTTAGCTGTGAGGTGGGTTGGTCTCCAGGGAGAGCTGGTTGTAAAACAGGCGGATCTGCTCGGTTAGCTTGAACAGGGCTGGCGGGTCCGCCACCTGATACCGCCCGTTCCGCCGGGAGAGGATGCCTCTGGCCTGCCAGCGCTTGAGGATATAACACAGGCTGCGGCGGCTGATGCCGATCTCCTCGCTCATGGAGTCCAGGGTGCCGGTGCGGAACCGGTCCCCGTGGAGCAGGTAGTACATGGCAGTGTTCTCCTCGGCGGTGAAGAGGCTGAGCCCCAGAAATTTGTGGTACATGTAGTAGGTCCGGCGGCTGGTGCTCCGGTAAAACTCCAGGGCAAACGAAGGGTCCTGCATCAGTTCCAAAAAGAGCCGGTCGGGGAATTCCAGGTAGACGCAGTCGGTCTGGGCCGTCAGACTGGCGTCGAAACTGTGCCCCCGCAGCCGGCTGATGTGCCCGGAGAAGGAAGGGGCGCTCACCTCATCCAGCAGGATGCGCCGCCCCCGGTAGGACAGGCTGAACACCTGGATGGAACCCTGGAGCAGGTACAGGATGCGGTAGCCCTCGTCGGCCGCGTCGCTGATGCAGGCGCCGGCGGGACAGCTGCGGATGGGCAGCAGCCCCTGTTCAAAACAGGGCCGGATCAGGGGGTAGAGCTCCAGGGCGGACACTTCATGCGCCCAACTGTGCTTGTCCGGATTGTTCATATCGTTTCACCTCTGCTGGTACAGGCCATGTGTTTTGTCTATTTTATCAGATTTTTTCGAGGAGTGCAATTTGCACTTATGCTTGGAGCCCCCTTTTTTTATAATGAGCCTGCGATTGAATCAAGGGCAAACCCGCCGGTACGGGTGCGCCCAGGAAAGGCAGGCTGATTATTTTGGAGCGCAACGAAGTAAAGCTGCAAGAAATCCTTAAGGCCCGGGGCATCACCGAGGAGCGGCTCAAGGAGGAGCAGAGCCGGGAGATCCCCGCCGCCGCGGAGAGTTTTCAGCGGATCATGGACATCTACTATCTGCTGAAGGTCACCGCCGACATGGAGAGTGCCTATTGGTACAACCGTGTGTGGTGGGAGAACGACGGCGACCTGCTGGAGGTGCGCCGGGCCAAGGCCGTGGCCGCCTCTCTGGCCCACAGCACCCCCACCATTCTCCCCTATGAAAAGCTGGTCATGAACAAGACCAAGCATCTCCGGGGCGCGTTTCCTTTCCCCTGGGTGTGCGCCAGCTTCTTCAACTCCCTGGCGGAGTCCCTGATGGAGGAGGTGGACGCTCCCGCCGAGAACGAGGCCGACTCGGTCTCCGTGGTGGGCGCCGGCGGCGGCAACGTCACCGAGAGCTACGGCGAAATCATCTCCATTGCCAAGAAGTTCGGTATGCGGAAAGAGGACATCCCCGTGCTGGTGAAGGTGTCCAAGTACTGGGACGGCATCTCCGTGGAGGATATCTCCACCAAATACGCCAAGACCCTGCCCGACTATGAGCAGTTCCAGAACATCATGGACAGCGTACTGGTCATGTTCGACTCCTTTGCTATCCCACAGGGCCGGGAGGTCATGAACTACTACATGCCCCTGCAATACGGCTTTGACGGCATCCTGGAGCTGTGCGACCAAAAGATTGCCGAGACCATGGGCGAGGCCGGCGGGGACGGCGTGCTTGGCATGAGCCGGGGCTACTACTA
Organism: uncultured Eubacteriales bacterium; assembly: GCA_949289455.1. Lineage (GTDB taxonomy): Bacteria > Bacillota > Clostridia > Oscillospirales > Oscillospiraceae > Flavonifractor. Next base: position 27,499 of record CASEOA010000005.1, on the reverse strand, counting down.
TGTGGCCATGAAGGAGATCGTCAAGGGCCTGAGCCGCTGGTGCGAAAACTACGCCCGCAAGGCGGAGGATCTGGCCTCCCGTGAGCCTGACGAGGCGTACAAGAAGAACTACCTGGAGATCGCCCAGGTCATGCACAACATCGCCCACAAGCGGCCCTCCACCTTCCGGGAGGCCCTCCAGCTCACTCTCTGTCTCCACCTGGGCGTGGTCAACGAGGACCCCCAGTCCGGCCAGTCCATTGGCCGTCTGGGCCAAGTGCTTCAGCCCTTCTACGAGAAGGACATCGCCGAGGGCGTTACCACCGAGGAAGAGGTGGTGGAGCTGCTGGAGCTCTACCGCATCAAGATCACCTGCATTGAGTGTTTCGCCTCCGCCGGTGTGTCCGGCGGCGTGCTCTCGGGCAACACCTTCAACAACCTGTCCCTGGGCGGCCAGAACTACGACGGCCTCTCCGCTGTCACCCCCCTGGAGTACCTCATCATCGAGGCCGGTATGCGGGCCCAGACTCCCCAGCCAACCCTCTCCATCCTATACGACGAGAAGCTGCCCGAGGACTTTCTCATGAAAGCCGCCGCCTGCACCAAGCTGGGCATGGGCTACCCCGCCTGGATGAACAACCAGGTGGGCATGAACTTCATGCTCCGCCAGTACGGCCCCGAGGGCATGGACCTGTACGACGCCCGGGCCTGGTGCCTGGGGGGCTGCCTGGAGTCCGCCCCCGGCTGCTTCCTGCCCCTGGAGTACAACGGCAAGATCACCATGATCCCCGGCGGCGCCTCTCCCACCTGCGGTACCGGTATCCACTTCACCGGCCTGCCCAAGGTGCTGGAGCTGGTCCTCACCAACGGCGTGGACCAGCGCACCGGCAAGGTGGTGTTCCCGCCCCACAACCGGAAGCTGGACACTTTTGACGAGCTGCTGGACCAGTGGAAGAAGTACCTGGACATCAGCAACCGCATTGTCAACAAGGTCAACAACATCCAGATGGACGTGTGGCGCAAGTACAACATGCCTGCCGTCAACTCCCTGCTCAAGCCCGACTGCTTCAAGAAGGGCCAGCACATCGGCAACTGCGGCTCCCGGTATAACGGCTGCATCAACTTCGAGTCCTGCGGTACCATCACCTTCATCAACTCCCTGGCCTCTATCAAGAAGAACGTGTACGACGACAAGAAGTACACCCTGGAGCAGATGACCGACGCCATGCTCCACAACTTCGGCTTCCGCACCGCTTACGACACCGGCGTGTTCTCCCCCGACTACCGGGAGAGCACCGATCAGGCCGCCCAGTACGCCCAGATCTTTGCCGACTGCGTCAACGCCCCCAAGTACGGCAACGCCGACCCCTATGCCGACTCCCTGCTGCGGGAGTACCACATGTACCTGCTCCACTACCTGCCCACCATCGAGTCCTTCTTCGGGAAACCGGAGTACCTGTGCCAGATCTCCGTATCCACCCACGGGCCCCAGGGCTTCATCACCCTGGCCACCGCCGACGGCCGCCTGGCCGGCACCACCTACTCCGACGGATCTGTCTCCGCCGCCGCCGGTACCGACAAGAACGGCGTGTACGCCCTGTTTGAGTCTGCCACCGTCTATGACCACTCCCAGAACCAGAACGCCCAGATGAACCTGAAGCTCCACCCCTCCGCCGTCCAGGGCGTCCAGGGCACCCGCAAGCTGCTGGAGCTGGTGCGCACCTACATGCGCAAGGGCGGTTTCCACGTCCAGTTCAACGTGGTCAGCTCCGACACCCTCCGGGACGCCCAGAAGGAGCCCGACAAGTACCGGGATCTGATGGTGCGGGTGGCCGGATTTACCCAATACTGGTGCGAGATCGGCAAGCCCATCCAGGACGAGGTCATCTTCCGCACCGAATACGAAGAAGCTTGATTTGGGAGGCGTTACAGTTATGAAACACGTATCGTGTGTAAACTATATCAATCTGGACTGTGAGAAGGGCATGTGTGCCCTGTCCAAGCAGATTGTACCTATCGACGGGGCCGGCAGCGAGGCCTGCCCCAATTTTAAGGAAGCTCCCTTCTGCGGCAACTGCGCCTGCTTCTCCGGGGCTGACGACCACGGCATCGGCACCTGCACCGGGTTTGAGAAGGAAAACTGGTGCTATGCCAACTGTGGCGCCTTCTCCTGTGAGCGCTACAAGCCCGCCCAGGGGTGAGCCATGGCCGCCATCGGACATATTTTTGACATCCAGTCCTTCTCGGTCCATGACGGTCCCGGCTGCCGTACCACGGTGTTTCTCACCGGCTGCCCGCTCCAGTGCCGCTGGTGCGCCAACCCGGAGAGCTGGGTGTACGGCAAGCACTTGATGTTTGCCCAGACCTCCTGCAAGTGGGACAAGGGCTGCGATGTCTGCCTGAGCGTCTGCCCTTCCGGTGCCATCACCATGGCTCCGGGGCAGCCGCCCCAGGTGGACTGGGACAAATGCCGGGGGTGTACCGACTTCCCCTGCACTACCATCTGCCCCAACCGGGCTCTGAAACAGTGCGTCAAGGTATACACCAGCGGACAGCTTCTGGACATCCTCCGCCGGGATTTCAGCAGCTGGGGCAGCAACGGCGGGGTCACCTTCAGCGGCGGCGACCCCATCACCCAGCACGACTTTCTGCTGGAGGTGCTGGAGGGCTGCCGGAAGCTGGGCATCCATACCGCCATCGAGACCAGCGCCTGCTTTCCCACCCAGACCTTCCTGGACGTGATGGAGTACATCGACTTTGCCTTCATCGACGTGAAGCACATGGACAGCGCCGCCCACAAGGCGGGCACCGGCGTGGGCAACGAGGGGATTCTGGGCAACATCAGGGCGCTGAAGGAGAGCGGCTGGTCCGGCCGGCTGGTGCTTCGGCAGCCCACTATCCACGGCTACAACGACAGCGTGGAGAACGCCAAGGCCCTCATCGCCTTTATGGAGGAGGTTGGGCTCTATGAGATCAACCTGCTCAAGTTCCACCGCCTGGGTCAGACCAAGTGGGAGCAGCTGGGCAAGCGCTACGCCTACGCCGCCGGCGGCGAGATGACCGACGAGGCCATGGCCGCCCTCCAGGCCCTGTACCTGGACGCAGGCATCGCCTGCTATGTGGGCCACCAGACCGCATTTTAAGAAACAAATGATGATTGAGCGCCCTGCCGGGCATTCCGGCAGGGCGCTCAATGTATTTGTGGGGATATCCCGGTGGGGTGTTACAGGGCGGGGGTGTCCTTCCGGGTGAGGCGGAAGAAGGCCACGGCGCAGACCAGCACCGACAGGAGGGAGCCCGCTGCCGTGGCCAGGCCCATGGGCAGCAGGGTGGTGGGGAAGAGGGTGGAGGTGAGATAGGCTCCGGGCACCCGCACCAGCAGAATGGAGATCACGTTGTGGAGGAAGGACAGGATGGACTTGCCCCGGGCGCAGAAATAGCCGCTGAAGCTGAAGTGGATGCCGGCGAACACGCAGTCCCACACATAGCCCCGGAAATACTGTCCCCCCAGCCGGATCACCTGGGCCCCGTCCCCGGTGGAGGGATCGGTGAACAGCCCCACCAGAGGCTCTGCCCAAAACTGGATCACCGCCGCGGCGCACAGCCCGAAGCAGACGGCGATGGTGATGGCGTAGCGGAGGGTGAGCCGGGCCCGGTCCTCCCGGCCCGCCCCGATGTTCTGGGCCCCCAGGGCGGACACGGTGGACAGCATGGCGGAGGGGACCAGGAACAGGAAGCTGATGATCTTTTCCACAATGCCAACCGCCGCGGCGTCGTTGAGCCCCCGGCGGTTGGCAATGATGGTGATGACAATGAAGGAGATCTGGATGAACCCGTCCTGGAGGGCCACCGGGACGCCGATGCTCAGGATCTGCCCCATGACCGGCCGGGCGGGCCGCAGGTCGGCTTTTCGCAGGGAAATGCCGCTCTTCCGCCGGAGGATCACCGCCATGGAGATGACCACGCTGATGGTCTGGGAGAGGGTGGTGCCCAGAGCGGCCCCGGCGGGGCCCATGGAAAGAGCGCCCATGAAAAGGTAGTCCAGGGCAATGTTGGCCACGCAGGCCACGGCGATGAAGTACATGGGGCTTTTGGAGTCCCCCAGCCCCCGGAAAATGGAGCTGATGATGTTGTAGGCGGTGATGAAGGGAATGCCCAGGAAGCAGATGGTCAGATATTGGACGGTCCCGGCCACCGCCGCCTCCGGCGTGGACATCAGTCCCACAATGGGCCGGACCAGGGCCACCAGCGCCGCCGTGAGCACCACAGACAGGGAGAGGAACAAGGTGACGGTGTTGCCGATGTTGCGCCCCGCCCGGGGCAGATCACCGGCGCCCACGGCCTGTCCGATGGTGACGGTGGAGCCCATGGCCAGCCCCACGATCATGACGGTAATCATGTGCATGACCTGGGAGCCTACGGAGACGGCGGTGGTACTGGCCACCCCCTCGAACTGGCCGATGATGAACAGGTCGGCCATGCCGTAGAGGGTCTGTAAAAAATAGGCCAGCAGGTAGGGCAGGGAGAAGGAGATCACCCGTCCCAGCACGCTGCCGGTGGTCAGATTTTTTTCCATGGAAAACAGCACCTTTCTTGGGAATGTGCGCTACCTGTTTATTATAAACCGGATGCCCGTGGGGGTGTCAAGAGAAAGTGAAAGACGAACGAGGGGCTGCCGCGTATTGCGGCAGCCCCTCGGCACAAAGTTGGGATCAATTTGGAGTTCGGGTCTCAGCCCTCCGATTTGACAAAGGTCTTGGCCTGCTCCTCGCCCCGCAGCACCCGCAGGCCGCCCATGGCCAGGGAGCGCATCTCGTCCTCGCCGGGGTAGACCACCACAGGGGCGATGAACTCCACCCGCTTGCGGATGTAGTCGGTGAAATACTTGGAGTAGGCGATGCCGCCGGTGAGGATGATGGCGTCCACCTTGCCGCACACGTTGGGGGCCACCTTGGCGATGAATTTGGCCACGTTGAGGGCCATGGCGTCATAGATCAGCTTGGCGTGCTCGTCGCCGTTCTGGATCATCTTCTCCACCTCGCGGCTGTCGGTGGTGCCCAGGTGGGCCAGCAGGCCGCCCTGGCGCTTGACCTGGTTCATCATGGTGTGATAGCTGTACTTGCCGCTGAAGCACTGCTCGATGACGTCAAACATGGGCAGGCCGCCGGAGCGCTCGGGGGAGAAGGGGCCCTCCTCGTCGTTGATGGAGTCCTCCACCCGGCCGTTGTGGTGGAGGTTGACGGTGATCCCGCCGCCCAGGTGGGCCACGATGACGGTGACGTCCTGGTAGGGCGTGCCGGTGGCCTCGGCGTAGTGGAGGGCGGCGGCACGGGTGTTCAGGTTGTGGCCCATGCCCTTCCGGCGCATGCCGGGCAGGCCGGTGATCTTGTTGATGGGCAGCAGCTCGTCCACGGTGACGCCGTCGTAGATGTAGGCGGGGATGTTCAGCTGCTTGCTGATGGCCCGGGCGATCATGGCGCCGGTGTTGGAGGCGTGCTCGTTCTGGGGCTTGTTCTTGAGCTGCCACACCATGTCGTCGTTGACCTCATAGGCGCCGGCGTCGATGGGGGTGAGCAGGCCGCCCCGGGAGACGATGGCGGTGAGGGAGTCCAGGGGAATCTGGTGCCGCTCCAGGCAGCGCAGGACCAGCTCCTTGCGGAACTCGTACTGGTCGGCCACGTGGTCGAAGGGGGCCAGCTCTTCGGCGGTGTGGACGATGGACTCCACGAACAGGGATTCCTCGCCGTCATACACGGCCAGCTTGGTGGAAGTGGAGCCGGGATTCAGGATCAAAAGCCGTTCCATGGGGTGTACCTCCTTACAGATTCTGGGCCGCAGCGGCGGAGATGACGATGGACAGGTACTTCTCCTCGGCGGAGGAGCCCCGGCTGGTCATGACGATGGGGCACTGGGCGCCCACCACGAAGCCGGCCATCTTGGCCTTGCAGGTGACGGTGAGCATTTTGCCCATGAAGTTGCCGGCATGGATGTTGGGGGCCACCAGCACGTCGCAGTCCCCGGCGCAGGGGCTCTGGAAGCCCTTGAAGTCGGCGATCTCCTTGCTGACGGCGCAGTCGTAGGAGATGGGGCCCTCCACCACGCAGCCGGTGATCTCGCCCCGCTGGTTCATCTGCTTCAGGGCGTCGCCCTCTACGGTCTCGGGCATCTTGGGGTTGAGCTTCTCCACGCAGGCCAGCACGCCCACCTTGGGATTGTCGTAGCCCATGGCCCGCAGGGCGCCCACGGTGTTCTCGATGATGGCCTTCTTCTGCTCCAGGGTGGGATAGGTCACCATGCCGCCGTCCACGGGTACCAGCAGCTTGTGGTAGGTGGGTACCTCGAAGGCGGTAAAGTGGCTCATGACGCCCCCCTTGCCCAGGCCGTGCTCCTTGTTGACCACAGCCTTGAGCAGCACGGAGGTGTCCAGCCTGCCCTTCATCAGGAAGTCGGCCTTGCCCTCCTTCACCAGGGCCACCGCCTTGCGGGCGGCCTCGGCCGGGTCGGGCTCGTCGTAGATGTCCTCGGCGGGGACGGTCTCTCCCAGCTCAGCCAGCACCTGGTCGATGACCGCCTTGTCGCCCACCAGTACGGGGGTGACGATGCCCTCGGCCCGGGCACGGAGGACGGCCTGGAGGGTGTGCTCGTCGCCTGCGGCGGCCACCGCCATCCGGGCCTGGTTGGGCTTGCCCTTCACGTGGGCGATCAGCTCGTCAAAATTGTGAAATACCATGTCTGACCCTCCTTACTGCTTCTGGGCCCGGCCCAGCTCCAGGCCCTTCTCAAAGGCCTGCTTGTTCAGGGGGAGCAGTTTGGGCTTGGAGGAGAGCTTGTGCTCAATGGTCTCCCACACAATGGCGGGGTCGATAACCTGGGTGTAGCCAACATAAACGCCCAGCATGATGACGTTGAGCACCTTGGCGTTGCCCATCTCCAGGGCCAGCTCGGTGACGGGGGCCTTTACCAGCTTCACGTCGTCCCGGCCAATGTCGTCGGAGACGATGGAGCTGTTGATGAACAAGGTGCCGCCGCTCTTCAGGGTGCCGATAAACTTCTTCAGGGAGGGGCCGTTCATGACGATCAGGTCGTCCATCACGTCCCCCAGAGGGGCGCCGATGGTCTCGTCGGAGATCACCACAAAGCAGTTGGCGGTGCCGCCCCGCTGCTCTGCGCCGTAGGAGGGGAAGAAGGTGACGTTCTTGTCGGTGGAGTTGCAGGTGGCGTCGGCCAGGAACTTGCCCAGCGTCATAACGCCCTGGCCGCCGAAGCCGGCCACGCACAGATTGGTTTCCATAGTCTCGTACCTCCTTTACCGATCCCGAATAACGCCCAGCGGGAACTCGGGCAGCATCTTCTCTTCAATGTAGTCCAGGGACTTCATGGGGTCGAGGCCCCAGTTGGTGGGGCAGCTGGTGACGATCTCTACCATGGAGAAGCCCTTTCCGTCCAGCTGGTTCTGGAAGGCCTTGCGGATGGCCTGCTTGGTCTTGTTCACGTTGGCGGGATTGTTGCAGCTGGTGCGCACCAGGTAGGCGGGGGCGGTGAGCTGGTTGAGGATCTCGCACATGTGCATGGGATAGCCGTGCTCCTTGGGGTCCCGGCCCTTGGGGGCGGTGGTGGCCTTCATGCCCACCAGGGTGGTGGGGGCCATCTGGCCGCCGGTCATGCCATAGATGCCGTTATTGATGAAAATGACGGTGATGTTCTCCCCGCGGTTGGCGGCGGAAATGGATTCGGCCAGGCCGATGGAGGCGAAGTCGCCGTCCCCCTGGTAGGTGAACACCAGGGAATCGGGGTTGGAGCGCTTCATGCCGGTGGCCACGGCGCAGGCCCGGCCGTGGGGGGCGGTGGTGTTGTCGTAGGCGATGTAGTCCATGTGCAGACCGCAGCAGCCGATGCCCAGCACGCAGGCGGCCTTCTCCACCAGGTTCATCTCCTCCAGCACCTCACCGATGAGCTTGATGACGGTGGAGTGCATACAGCCGGGGCAGAAGCCGGAGACTTTATCTTCCTGGATGGTTTTTGTTCTTGCGTAGATCTTTTCCATCTTACTTCCCCTCCATGATCTTCTTCACCGCGGCCATCACTTTGTCGCGGCTCATGATGTTGCCGCCGGAGCACAGGCAGGTCTCAATGGGGCAGCGGTCCTTGACGGCCACCTTCACGTCCTCCACGAACTGGGCGGGGATGGACATCTCAACGTCCAGCACGGCCTTGCACTTGCCATAGTCGATGTGGTCATAGGCGGCGTAGGGGAAGGGGTGGACGGTGATGGGCCGGATCAGGCCGGCCTTGATTCCCTGGGCCCGAAGCAGGTCCACGGCGGACTTGCAGATGCGGGCGGAGATGCCATAGGCGGTGAGGACGATCTCGGCGTCGGCCACCTGGTACTCCTCCACCTGCACGTCCTTCTCCCAGGAAGCGTACAGGGCGGCGGCGTCCTCGTTGACCTGCTGCATGACGGTAGTCTGCCACTGGCCGGGCTGAATCCAGGCCCGGTGGGCGTAGTCCAGCTGGTGGCCGATGCAGGCCCAGCTCTGCTTGGATGCCTTGATGGCGGCCACCTCCTCGTCGCTCTTCATCTCAGGCAGGACCACCGGCTCCATCATGGTGCCGATGACGCCGTCGGCCAGGATGAGGACAGGGTTACGGTCCCGGTCGGCATAGTCGAAGGCGGCGTAGGTCATGTCCACAGCCTCCTGCACGGTGGAGGGGGCAAAGACCATCATCTGGAAGCCGCCGTTGCCGGAGGCCTTGGTGGCCTGGAAGTAGTCCATCTGGGCGGGCTGGATGGAGCCCACGCCGGGGCCGCCCCGGGAGATGTTGGCGTACACCATGGGGATGCGGGCGGCGGCACAGTAGGAGATGCCCTCGCTCTTCAGGGCGATGCCGGGAGAGGAGGAGGAGGTCATGGACCGGGTGCCGGCGGAGGCGGCGCCGTAGACCATGTTCACGGAAGCCACCTCAGACTCGCCCTGGACAAAGGTGCCGCCCACCTCGGGCAGACGGCGGGAGAAATACTCCGGGATCTCGTTCTGCGGGGTGATGGGATAGCCGGCAAAAAACCGGCACCCGGCCCGCACGGCCGCCTCGGCAATGGCCTCGCAGCCCTTCATGAATACTCTAGCCATGTTCTTTACCTCCCCTTACTTGTAGACCTCGATGGCGCCGTCGGGACACATCCGGCCGCAGATGGCGCAGCCGATGCAATCCTCCGGATGGACGGGCACCACGTACTCGTACCCCTTGGAGTTGACCTTGTCGCCAATGGCCAACACCTGCTTGGGACAGAACTTGATGCAGTAGCCGCAGCTCTTGCACCGTTCCGCCACGATTTGGACCTTTGCCATAGTAACATCTCCTTTTTGAATCTTGCATTTTGCAAACTTGGAATTGCAAGGGTATGCCATAGATCAAACGCTCTGCTCCGCCCAGGGATAGGTGAGATAGAGCCGGATGGGAACCGCCGGGGCGGGCAGCTCCGGCAGGCGGGGAATCAACCCCTCCTCCACGCAGAAGAAGTCCACCGGCTTGTAGGGCCCCACCATCTCCACCAGCTGCCGGGCCCCGTGGTCCACGTCCTCCGCTGTGGTGCCCGGCCCCAGGTTGGGGTTTCCGATGAGCCGCAGCCGGGAAAGCTCCACGTGAGAGACCCCCAGGGTCTCGCCCAGCACCCTGTCGATGTGCTCCAGGGTGGCCGACCAGGGTCGGAAGGGGTTGATAACGTAGTACACGGTGGTCTCGTCCCGGTTGAGCAGGGGGGCGTAGCCCCCGATGGACCGGGCGCCGATGTAGTCGCCCCCCACGTCCAGCACGGTGTAGCAGTTCTGGTCGTTGAGTAGCCGCCGCACGCCGCCGGTGAGGGTGGGGGCGTCCATGAACTGCTCCTGAAAGTGGACCGTGACCCCGGCCGCCTCCAGCAGCTCCCGGGCGTCCCGGGACCGGAAGAGGGGCTTGGTCATATCCAGGTCGAAGAAGTGCACCGGCTTGCCGCCCATCCGGGCCAGGGCCAGGGCGAAATTGAGGGCAATCTCGCTTTTGCCGCCGCCGGCCTCGCCCAGAAAGGCGAAGTTGGTCTGGGTTCCGGCGGCCAGCAGGGTGGAGAGGGGAGTGAGCTGTGCCATGATCCGCGCCTCCTGTCAGATGGCTTATCTTGTATCTTGCAAGATTTATAGTTCAAGCATACCACAGATTTTGCAAAATGCAAGATGCAAAATAAAATTCAGCAGTTTTGTCAAATTGCTTCTGCATTCTTTGGGAGAATTGCATGATGCCCTGCGGCCTTGCATTTAGAGAGGGAAGCTGATATAATATCTTGCAAGAAATGAAGTCGGAGGTGCCCGCTATGGCGGCGATCAAGAAGAAGTCCCTGGTGGATCAGGTGTATGAAACCCTCCGGGGGGAGATTATCACCCTGCGCCGCCCCTTGGGCAGCAAGCTGAACGTCAATGAGCTCCAGGAGAAGCTGGGGGTGAGCTGCACCCCCATCCGGGAGGCCATCAACCGGCTCCAGCAGGAGGGGATGGTGGTGTATGAGAACAATGTGGGGGCCCATATCCTGGACCTGGGGCCCCACGACATCATCGAGATTGAGCAGCTGGCCATGACCCTCCACTGTGCGGCCATCCGTCTGGCCATGGAGCACGGGGAGCGGGAAACCATTGTGGCCGGGCTGGAGAAGTATCTGGAGGAATACCGGCGGGCGGGGTCCGTCCAGAGCGAGGTGACGGCGGTGAATCGGTTTGTGGGCGTTTTTTACGCCAACTGCGGCAACCGCCGGTTGGACGCCAGCATGATCTCCATCCAGGGCCAGCAGCTGCTGCTGCGGTATATCTACGCCAACTGCCTGGAGGAGCGGGGGAGCCATCCGGAAGATTTTGAGGCCATGCTGGAGGGGGCCAGGTTGGGGGACGGGGAGGCCGTGTGCGCCGCCCTGCAAGCCAATACCGACCGGCAGATCCCGGTGCTGATGGAGTATGTAAAACCAAAAGATTAACATGAAACGGGGCCCGCCGTGGGACAGTACAGTTCCGCGGCGGGCCCCGTTTTGCCGTTTTCAGGCCTTTGCGCCGGGGCTCCGCCGCTGACGGACGCGGAAGGACGCCCGCCCGCCTGGGGGCCTAATCCTGGGGCTCATTGGGCATCACCCCGTCCAGATGGAGATCCTTCAATGTTTTCAGAAGGTGGCGCAGAGGGTGTAGCCGCTTGTAGGCTGCGATGATGAAGGACTGGGAGGGGCAGCTCTCCGGCAGGGGAAAGTGCTTGAAATTGCCTTCCCGGCGGCTGTGGGTGTCGCCGATGAGGCCGAACACGTCCCCCTGGCGCAGCATGCCCATGTAGGTGTCGTAGTTGTTGACGATCCGGCGGCTGGCCACCTTCAGGTCGGGCATCATGGCCAGATCCCCCTCGGTGGGGCGGTTGGCGTAGGCCAGTAGATTGCCGGAGGCCAGATCCTCCTCGGTGATGGACTCCTTCTGATACCAGGGGTGGCGTTCCGAGACGATGATGTACAGGGGACTGGAGTAGACGGAGAAGTTGACGGTGTTGGCCAGGCCGATCTCAGCGAACATGGGGAGGATGCCCAGGTCAATGCTGTCCCGCTCCAGCAGCTCCTGCACCATATCCACGTTGGTGGCCAGGATGTGGATTTTCAGGTCGGGGGCCTGCCGCTCCAGATGTCGCAGGATGGGGGCGATCATGCGGCTGTAGGACAGGCCGCTGAAGTAGCCCACCCGCAATACGCTGCGCTTCTGGTCAATGAAGTTGAGCACCTCGGTGTAGCCGTAGTTCAGCTCCCGCAGAAGGGGCTTGAACACATCGTACACCTTGGCGCCTACCTCCGTCAGGGCGACCCGGGTGGTGGAACGGTCCAGCAGGCGGGCACCCAGCTCCTGCTCCAGCAGCTGCACCTGCTTGGACAGGGCCTGGTGGGAAATATGCATCTGTTCGGCGGCTTTGCTGAAATTCAGCGTCTCTGCCACGCCCACAAAATATTCGATCCGCCGCACGTCCATGGCCGTACATCCTTTCCAAATCTGTTTCAGTAATTGCATCATAACAAAAATCAACTCGGCTGCCAATCCCATTTCGCCCATCTCGCTGCACCGATCTGTTGCAGGCATGTCGCCAAAGGATGCTTCTGATTTTCGGAATCTTTGGTACACTATGTACAGAAATTCCGGCAAGGTTCCAGGCGCCGCCTGCCGCGGACAGCGGCATCGGGGCCGGCGCGGACCCAAAGGAGGATGCAGTAATGTTTGATTACCACCCCATGCGCAGCGTCATTTACGTGGACTGCGTCAGGGAGGAATACCGCCACAAGCTGCAGCACTGGCTCTATTCCGTCCACGTTCCCGACAGCATCAGCAAATTCACCCCCTATTGCACCAAGTACGCCTTTTACAACGCCCTGCCCACCCCGCCGGAGGGGGAACGCTTCGGCGCCCGGCGGATGCAGATGACCGAGCACTACTGGATGGTCAACGAGATGACCCCGGAGATGAGCGTCAACGCCTTTACCGAGCGGATGCCGGTGGAGGTACTGCGCTGGCAGGGCATGATCCCCGATGACGGCACCGACCTGTCCCACGCCGCCAACATGGACGGGGACGACCACCGGGCCTCCGGCGGCGACAACGGCTGCCCGCCCTTCGTCTTTGCCCATGTGCCCATCAACTGGGAGGAGGACTACAAGGGCAGGGGCCGCACCATTGCCGACGGGCCCAACTACCGCTGGCAGTTTGTACTGCGCTGGCCCTGTGAAAAGACCGGCGAGAAGTGGTTCCAGGAGGTCTTTGTCCCCTACTTCCAGGCCCGGCCCGAGGTCAACCGGCTGGTATCCAGCAGGGTCTACCACGACGTGGTGGGCTGCCAGTTCCACCGCCTGGTGGAGCTGTGGTTTGACGGTCCCGAGGAGTGGTACCAGGCCGCCGTGGAGGGTACCCGGCAGATGGAGAAGCCCGAGTGGGCCCAGCAAGAGCAGTTCCCCTTCCTGAAGTCCAACTATAACATTGTGTCCATGTTCCTCTCCGATATGGCCGCCAGCGACAATCTGACCCAGTACCGCGGCTACATCACCATGCGATAAATAAAATTTACATAAACAGAAAGGTTGAGAAGAGTATGAAAGTTTTGGGACTGTCCGCCGGCACCCTCAACGGAGCCAACGACTCTCTGTGCAAGGAGGCCCTGATGGCCGCCCAGGAGATGGGTGCGGAGATCGAGTTTGTCAACGTCCACCAGCTGAACATCAAGCACTGCACCGGCTGTAAGGCCTGCGTGGCCAGCCTGTTCTCCGGCCGGGGCAACGGCTGCGTCATCAAGGACGATTTGCAGTGGCTCATCGACAAGATGTTTGACGCCGACGGCATCATCTGGGCCGCCCCCATCTTTGAGAAGTGCGCCCCCGGCATCTTCCACACCATCATGGACCGCTTTGGCCCCCGTATGGATCGGGGCAACCTGATGATCGCCACCAAGATCGCCGAGGAGCACGGCGGCAAGCCCATCGACCCCAAGTACCTGAAGGAGAAGGTGGTCACCTTCCTGGGCATCGGCGGCTCCGACTGGGCCACCCGTATCCAGTGCGACTTCGCCACCCACGCCCTCACCTCCAAGTGGACCATCATCGACAACCAGTGCTTCCCCTGGTCCCTGAGTATCCTGATGAACGACGAGGCCATTGCCAAGGCCCACCAGATGGGCGCTGACCTGGCCGCTGCCGCCAAGAAGGTGGCCGACGGCACCTTTGTGCCCGGCCACGGCGTGTACAACGAGGACTACAAGGGTCCTGCCGGCGTGTGCCCCTACTGCCACAGCAACAACTTCTACCTCCAGGAGGATGGTACCGCCATCTGCTGCCTGTGCGGCACCGAGGGCGTCATGAAGAATGTGGACGGCAAGTATGTCTTTGAGTTTGACGCCGACAAGTGGATTCCCCACGCCCACGACTCCATCTCCGGCAAGTTCATCCACGGCGACGACATTCAGCGCAACGAGGCTGCCGCCCGGGAGATGATGCAGTCCGACGAGGCCAAGGCCCGCAAGGCCAAGTACAAGGACTTCATCCAGTCCTCCAAGCCCTGCTGATCCGAGGTGAGCGAAATGTCTGTCCCTTTCTACGCAAAAAGTGAACACAATCAGGGTTACATCAAAAACATGGAAGTGGTGGGCTTTTCCGATCTGAACGGGATCAACGCCTTCCAGATGGCCCTGTACAAGACCGACGAGGGCAAGTATTACATGTACTGCGGCTCCTTCAAGGGCAACGGGGTCAACATCGTGGACGTAACTGATCCCGCCAACCCTGTGGTGGCCGGCATCGTGTACGTCAGCGACCCCAACATCTACTTTGCCCAGTCCACCCCCAAGGTTCAGGTGGCCGACGGCCTGCTCATCGTGGCCCTGGGGGGCGGCGTGCCCTTCCTCCACGGCATCAAGCCTGGCGACCCCGCCCTGGGCGGGCTCCAGATCTATGACCTGAAAAAAGACCCGCTGCACCCCGAGCTGCTGTCCCACTGGGACACCGGAGTGCCCAACGGCATGGGGGTTCACCGGTTTGCCTACAACGGCGGCAAGTATGTGTACATGCCCGCCGAGTGCCCCGGCTTTGTGGGCTTCATCGTCCGCATCCTGGACATCTCCGACCCCCGCAATCCCGTGGAGGCCGGCCGGTGGTGGCTGCCCAAGCAGTTCAAGGACGGCATGGTGGAAGGCACCTACGCCGTGGGCCACGACGCCGAGAAGTTCTGGGGCATGTGCCACGCCTGCAACATCTGCCCCGATCATCCCGACCAGCTGTACATGGGTTACTTCGGCGGCGGCGGCATCATCCTGAACATTTCCGACCCCACCCGGCCCAAGCTGATCTCCCAACTCATGGTACAGCCCCCCTTTGCCGGCAAGTTTGACGGCGCCCAGTGCCACACCTACATGCGCCTCACCGGCCGGAACTATGCCGTGCTCACCAACGAGGGGGAGCGGTTCCCCTTCTTTACCAAGGACAAGATCCTCAACGGGGTCCACAAGGGGGCCCAGCCCATGAACAACCTGCACATGATCGACGTGTCCGACCCCGCCGATCCCACCCTGGTGGCCGAGTTCCCCTATCCCGAGGTGCCTGCCGACTTCCCGTATCCCAACTTCAATGACTGTGGTATCGGGGCCAACGGCCCCTTCGGGCCCCACAACATCCACGAGCCCATGGGCAAGAGCTGGCTCCAGGACGACCCCAACAAGGTGTACTGCTGCTACTTCCACGCCGGCATGCGGGTGTTCGACGTGTCTGACCCCTACTACATCAAGGAGCTGGCCTACTTCATTCCGCCTAACCCGGAAAAACTGCTCTTTGACGTGCCGGTGCCCGGGCCCATGATCGCCACCACTGAGGACTGCGTGGTGGATGACCGTGGCTACATCTACATGGACACCTGGCACGACGGCATGTATATCCTCCGCCTGAAGGATGGCATTTGATCCGTCCCCTCTCTTCCGATTACTTCAGCGATTCCGTTCCTTGTTGCATGCGGCTATGCCGCACCCCCCGGTTCCCCGCCGGGAACCGGGGGTATTTTATCACTGTGGAGGGATCCTCGATGTTCCGTAAAGACCAGTTCGGCATTGTATTCAACACCATTTTCGCCATTATGTTCGCCATATTCCTGCCCATGTACATTACCGGCAGCAACATGTACCGGGAGATGGGCATGGTGCTGTGGGGCCCCCTGTTCCAGCAGCTCACCCTGGACTTCATTCCCGCCTTTTCCGTGACCTTCGCCATCGGCACCTACATCGACCTGAAGGCCATGGGGGACGGCTTTGCCCGCCTCTGCGGCGTGAAGAATGAGAACGGTCTGCTGTTCCATATCCTGCGGGTGGCCTCCATCACCTTCGTGATGACCTTCCTCATGAGCCTCATCATGATGTTCATTGCCATGGGCTATACGATGCCCGCCGGGGCCTTCTTCATGGCCTTCCTCATGAGTTTCCCCCTGACCTATGTGGTAGCCCTGGTGGTGGCCTTCGTCACCTTCGCCATCGGGATGCCCATCACCATGGCCCTGTGCCAGAAGCCCCCCAAGGGCGTGCCCCATCACCCCTGAATCCCATCTTTGACAAAAGAGGCCCCCGATCCGTTTTTCGGATCGGGGGCCTCGAGTTTATAAAAGTCAGGACTTTCTCAGAACAGCTCAGGCTGCTCCACCAGGAAGTGGTTCACCAGCTCCACAAACCATTGCAGGGCAGGGTTGCCCGATTCCCGCCGCCATACCATGCCCAGGTCGATGGCTGGATTGTCTCCGTCCAGCGGGAGAAAGGCCAGGTCGGTGTGCATATAGGCCCGGACGCGGTAAGGCAGGATCGCCAGCGCCTGCCCGCACTCCACGGCAAAAATCACATCCTCCATGGCGGGATACTCCGCCAAAATCCGGGGAAGAAAGCCATAGTTTTTACAGATCTGGCGGAACTGCTTGTACATATAGCTTCCGCCGGTCTGGGACAGGCAGGCGAAAGACTCGGTGGCCAGGCGGTCGTAGTGGATGGCCGCATTTTCCAGACAGGGGTGGTCCTTGGGACAGACCAGGCAGTAGTGGTCGGTGGCCAGCTTCCGGCAGTGGTACTGGTTGAGGTCCTGCAGATCGGTGAGCACCGAAAAGGCCGCGTCAAAGGTGCTCTGCTCACAGTCGTCCCGCAGGTGTTCGGCGTCCCGCCGGGTGAGCTCCACCCGAACCTGGGGATACCGGCTCCGGTATTCCCGCATGACCTGGGGCAGAAAGTGGCGGCTGGGGCTGTTCAGATAGCCCACCTTGAGGGTCAGGTTTTCCATCCGCTCAGCCTGCCGAATACGCTCTCTGGCTCGCTCCTCCAGGTCCAGCATCCGTTTGGCGTCCTCCAGGAAAAGTTCCCCGGCCCGGGTCAGGCTTACGCTGCGGGTGGTGCGGCGGAAAAGCCTGGTGCCCAGTTCCCCCTCCAGGGCGGAAATCTGGTGGGTGATGGCGGGCTGGGTGATGTAGAATTCCTTGGCCGCCTCGGTGAAGTTCCGGTGCCGGGCTGCCGAGAGAAAATAGCGCAGCTGGTCTAGGTTCATGGGACGGGGCCTCCTTTTGCACTGGTTTCCCATATTATAAATTCATAAGCAGTTTTAATCAATCCCGCAAAAAAGCTTAATTTCTCTTTTTTGCCCAAAGGTGTTACCATATGACTGCAAAAACTTATGAAAAGGAGCTAGAGTATATGGGCTTTCATGTGATGGGCGTCACTGCGGGCCGGAAAGACAGCAACTGTGAGATCCTGCTGAAGGAGGCTCTGCTGGTTTGCCGGGAACAGGGGGCCGAGGTCCGCATGATCAATCTGAAGGATTATGAGCTGTTGGACTGCGACGGCTGTACCTCCTGTACCATCGGTATGTCCATGGGCAAAAATGTGGGCTGTCCCTTGGACAAAAAGGATGACAAGAAGAAGATTATGGACGTGATGCTGGACCAGGACGCCGTTATCTTCTCCGCGCCCACCTACGACCTCATGCCTTCCTCCCTCTTTCTGAAGTTCATGCACCGCAACCTGGCCTACGAGTCGGCATTCCTTACCAAAATCGGCGCCATCGCACCCCGGGACCGGGTTGGCGGACTGATCGCCGTGGGCGGTTCCACCCGCTCCTGGCAATCCATGGCTCTGGAGTGTATGCAGGCCACCACCTTTACCAACAGCTTTAAAATCGTGGACATGTATCTGGCCACCCAGGTGCCCGCCCCCGCCCAGGTGCTGCTCTATGAGGAGAAGCTGGCCCGGGCCAGAGAGATGGGTGAAAACATCATGAAGGCGCTGAACACCCCGGTCTCTGAGCGCAAATGGTTGGGGGATCCGGACTATGGCTGGTGCCCCAACTGTCACTCCAACGCTCTGTGCCTGGGGGAACCCCAGTGGAAGGGGCTGCACTATCCCATTGAGTGTGTGGTGTGCGGGGCCGGCGGTACCCTGGAGCAGACGGAGGACGGCCGCTGGAAATTTGTCATCGCAGAGAACGGCCTGGAGCGGGACCGCACCACCGAGGAAGGCCGGGGCGTCCACTGCGATGAGATCGCCGAGACTCAGGGGGGCTTCTTCATGGACCCTGTTAAGCGTCAGACCGTTGCCGAGCGGTTGCCCAAGTATAAAAATATCCAGTTCCCCGGTATTTAAGCCCCAACAATTCTGAAAGGAGCACGCAGCAAATGAAATTTTCCCATCTGTTTTCTCCCATGCAGGTCGGCAAGGTGACCTACCGCAACCGTATCGTCAGCGCCCCCATGGCCTTCGGCCTCATCGTCCAGAACCCCGCTGCCCGGGATTTTACTTACCGCAAGCTGGAGAGCAGCGCCAAAGGCGGCAACGGCTGCGTGATCGTGGGTGAGACCGACGTCAACTTTACCGACGCCGTCCGCATCCCCGGCTTCCGGCCCTTCGATTTTGCCAAGCCCGAGGAGGACCCGGAGACCTTTGACGCTGTGGGGGAGTATGCCCGCCGCATCAAGCGCCATGGCGCTGTAGCTCTGGCCGAGCTGGTTCACTGCGGCAAGGAGAAGGTGCCCTTCGGCCCCGGTCAGGAGGCCATCGGCCCCGTGGAGACCACGAACCTGGCCGGCGTGAAGGTGCGGCCCATGAATGAGGACGACATGATCCGGGTGGCCAAGGAGTTCGCCGTAGCCGCCACCTATATGCAGAAGGCCGGCTTTGACGGCGTGCTCATCCACGGCGGCCACGGCTTTATCTTCACGCAGTTCCTCTCCCCCCTGATGAACACCCGCACCGACAGCTACGGCGGTTCCCTGGAGAACCGGGCCCGGTTCCCCCTGATGATCCTGAAGGCTGTCCGAGAGGCGGTGGGTCCCGACTTCCTGGTGGAGCTGCGAATCGACGGCACCGACCATCAGCCCGGCGGCATCACCCCCCAGGAGACCGGCGAGTTCATTGCCATGGCGGAGCCCTACATCACCTCCGTCCATGTGACCTGCGGCATCTATGAGGCGTCTGTCAAGTCGGGTACCGAGAGCTCCATGTTCCACGCCCACGGCCTGAATATCGACAGCGCTGCCATTATCAAGAAATATACCAAGCTGCCCGTGGGCGCTGTGGGCGGCATCAATTCCCCCGAGCTGTGTGATCAGGCCATCGCCGAGGGCAAGATCGACTTTGCCATCCTGGGCCGCCAGATGCTGGCCGACCCCGAGTTTGCCAACAAGGCCCGGGAGGGGAGAGAGGATCAGATCCGCCGCTGCCTGCGCTGCTACAAGTGCTTCCCCGGCTCCCCGGAGGAGGGGTACGACGACCTGCCCTTTACCAGCGAGGAGCTGGCCCTCTATGTGGGCCACTGTACCATCAACCCCCTGGCCCACCTGCCTTTTGACCCCGACACCCTGGCCCCTGCCTCCAAGTGTGAGACTGTCCTCATCGTGGGCGGCGGCGCCGCCGGTCTCCAGGCTGCCATCACCGCCGCTGACCGGGGGCAGAAGGTGATCCTGGCTGAGCAGTCCTCCTATCTGGGCGGCCTGCTGCGGTTCACCGACGTGGATACCGACAAGCCCGACCTGATGAACTTCAAGAACCTGCTGGTGCGGGAGGTGGAGCGCCGGGACGTGGACGTGCGGCTCAACACCGTTGTCACCCCGGAGAACATCGGCTCCTTTGGCGCCGACGGTGTCATCTTTGCCACCGGCTCCCTGCCCACCTGCCCCCCGGTGCCCGGCATCGAGCACGCCCATCAGGCTATGGATATGTATGACGGCAAGGTGAAGCCCGGCCACAAGATTGTCATGGTGGGCGGCGGACTGGTGGGCTGCGAAGCCGGTCTCTTCCTCCAAAAGACCGGTCATGAGGTCACCGTGGTAGAGATGCTGCCCCGGTTGGCCAACGAGTCCTTCGGTATGTACCGGGAGGCCCTGATCTGGGAGATGGAGAAGTGCGGCGTGGGAATGCTGCCCAAGACCCGCTGCCTGGAGATCACCCCCTCCAGCGTGAAGGTGGAGAATGACGACGGCGTCCAGACCCTGGAAGCCGACACCGTTCTCTACGCCCTGGGTATGAAGAGCGTGGACATCACCGCCCTGAAGCAGGCTGCCGAGGCCAAGGGTCTGAAAACCTGGGTCATCGGCGACGCCATCCAGCCCGGCAAGGTGGACCAGGCCACCCGCAGCGCCTATCTGGCCGCCATCGAGATCGGCAAGTAAAGAACCTGTGTGCATTATCCCTTGGAAGGCTTGCCTTTTAAGGGATAAAGCCATATTCTAATCTTATTCATCCCAACGGAAGGAAGGAATCGTCATGCCTGAACGCAAGCCCCTGACCGCCGAAGAGCGGGCTCTGCCCTATGCCAAGTTTTATGATCTGCCCATTACCCCCATCCCGGCGGAGAAGCTGGCGGTGTTGGCCGGCGGGCCCATGGACCCCGCCCTGGCCCTGAACATTGAGGACCGCAACGATCTGTTTCTGCCCGGCGACCTGCCCTGTGAGATCGGCTATTGCGTCCTGCCCAACGGCGCCGGTTATCTGGCTAACCGCACCTTTATGCCCGGGGTCACCCCCGAAATGTTCGAGTGGTGGTTTGCCTGGCACGGCCTGGAGGATCTGCGCTACCGGATCTGGGACCCGGAGGACCACTTCTACGCCCGGCAGCAGAACCGGGCCAAAGCCCTGGACCAGTCCCTGCCTATGCGGGAGCGCACCTGGGGCACTGCCCACCATGTACTGGAAGATGTGGGAGGGGGCCCCGATGAGGTAATCCTCAACTTCCGCTATCCCCATGAGCTGGGCTATGACGAGTCCAAGGTGGGTACCGAGGCCTGCGCTACCATGATGTGCGCTAACGGCCACGGTCCCGTCCCTGGCCAGGGGGTGGCCGCCATCATGACCCACTTTGTCCGGCAGGGGGAGGGGGGCATTGTGCTCCGCTCCCGGTTCTGGATCGGCTACGGCCTCATGGACGGCAAGCTGGTAAAGCTGGTGCCGGACGGGGTGAGGGTGCCGCTGGAGGTGGTCCAGGGGCTGTTTGCCCACAACCTGAAGGAGTTTGGACACCTGGCCGCCATCCTGCCCCAGGTCTATGCCGAGAACAAGGACAACTGGTAAAGAAGAAATATGTGCCCGCCGGGAATATTCCACGGCGGGCACATATCATATTGGAAGGAATCGTTCCGGCGGTTTGGGCGGGTCAGGAGAGTTGGGCGGCGGCCTCCACGGCCTCCACCGTCTGGCGGTACTGTTGGGCCAGGTGGGGCAGCTTGTCCGCTGCGGCGGCCATATCGCCTCCCCGCAGGTCCTCCACTACGGTGCTGACGGCGGCCATCAGGCCGGTCATGGACAGGTTGCCCGCCACGCCCTTCAGCGTGTGGGCGGCGTTATAGGCTCCCTGGAGATCCTGCCGGGCCATGGCCTCCTGGAGCAGCTGAAAATTGGGGTCCTGGGGAAAGCGAAGGAGAAATTTCAGCATCAGGGCCTCGTTATTCATAAACCGGGCCAGAACGTCCTCTACGTTGACGCCGGCCGCTTCCAAGCAAGTCCGTTTCCGTTCATCCATCGTTCATGCACCTCGTGAGGGTTGATAGAGTTGGGCCAGCACTGGCTCGGCCTGGACAAAAGCCTCCAGCAGCCGGGGGTTGAAGGCGCCGCATTGGCCGCCCAGGATCATTTCCATGGCCACATGGGTGGGGAAGGGGTCCTTGTAGCAGCGCTTGCTGATGAGTGCGTCGTATACGTCAGCCAGGGAGACGATCTGAGTCCAGATCGGGGTCTGATCTCCCACCAGCCCGTCGGGGTAGCCTCGGCCGTCCCACCGCTCGTGGTGGTGGAGAGCCACATCGTAGGCGTAGTGGTAGGCGGAGTGGCCCCGCATCTGGGGGATGCTGGACAGGAGCTGGGCCCCCTTGACGGTGTGGCTTTTCATGATCTCAAACTCCTCCGGAGTAAGTCTGCCCTTTTTATTCAGAATGGCGTCGGGGATGGAGATTTTGCCTACGTCGTGGGTGATGGCGGCCACCCCGATGAGCTGGATTTCGTCCTCGGTGAGGCCCTCCCCCAGAGGGGAATTGCTCAGCAGGTAGGTGGTGATGTCTCGGATGCGCCGCACGTGCTCCCCGGATTCGTCGCTGCGGAATTCGATGGCGGTGGCCAGGGCCTCCACCATGCCTACCCCCATCTCGGCCAGCTGCTGGGTCTGAAGGATGAGCTGGTCCCGCTGACGCTCCACCTCAGCGCCCAGCATCCGCCGGGCCCGGAAGAGCTCCACCACCGACTCCACCCGCCGGCGAACCACATAGGGCACCACCGGCTTGCTGATGACATCCATGACCCCGTGCTGGTAGGCGTCCCGGATGGTGGTGGCCCCCGGGTCGGCGGTGACCATGAACACGGGGATCTCCTGGGTCAGGCCCTGCTGGTGCATCTGCCGCAGCACCTCCATGCCGTCCATCTCCGGCATGACCACGTCCAGCAGCAGGGCACAGATCCGGTCACGATGGCGGATCACGAGATCCAGTCCAACACGACCGTTCTCCGCCTCCAAGATTTTGTAGTCCGACTCAAAGATGTTGGACAGGATGGCACGGTTGATCTCATCGTCGTCTACAATAAGGATGGACTCGCACGCAGGATCATTCAATGTAAAGCCTCCCTCTATGGTACCGCCGGCAGGCCGGCGTCAATGGGTGTTCCGATCCGCCACGCATTTCTGGATGGTTTGGGCCAGGACGGTAAAGTCGATGGGCTTGGATACGTGGGCGTTCATGCCCGCCTTGGTGGTCCTGTCGATATCCTCGGCAAAGGCGTTGGCGGTGACGGCGATGATGGGAACCCAGCCCGCATCCTCCCGGTCCAGGCCCCGGATGGCGGTGGCCGCCTGGCAGCCGTCCATCTCGGGCATCTGCATATCCATCAGGATTACGTCCACCGAATAGGGCTTGGTGGCGGCAAATACCCGCACCGCATCCACGCCGTCGGTGGCGGTCAGTACCCGGACGCCCAATTCCTCCAGCAGCGCGGTGATGATCTCCCGGTTCAGATCATTGTCCTCGGCCACCAGGATTTGCAGGCCGTTCCAGTCAAAGGGGATCTGGTCCGCAGTGGTCTGCTGAGGCTGCTCCTCCTGGTTTGACAGCAAGGGGATGGTGACGGTGAACTTGCTGCCCACGCCCAAGGCGCTCTCAACCGAGATCTCGCCGCTGAGCTGCTGCACCAGGCTTTTCACGATGGACATGCCCAAGCCTGTGCCCACGGTGGAGTGGGGGGAGAAGATAGTCTCCCGGGAGTAGGGCTCGAACAGGTGCTCCAGGAAGGTCTCGGACATGCCTACCCCGGTATCCTCCACAATGATCTGGTATTTATTAAACTTCTGGAAGGAGAACTGCTTGACCTCCAGCCGGATGGTGTCGCCGGGGATGGTATATTTGATGGCGTTGGACAGCAGATTGTTCAGGATCTGGCCCAGTTTTTTCTGATCGCCCTTTACCTGGGTCTGATCCAGATCCAGATTGGCCTGGAAGACCTTGTTCTCCTCCGACGCCCGGACCTGGAAGAGGGCGACGGTGTTGTCCAGCAGCTGGCGCAGATCAAAGGGCCGTTCCTCTACAGTGTTCCGGCCGGCCTCCGACCGGGAGAGTTCCAGGATGTCGTTAATGAGTTCCAGCAGCTGGTCGGCGGCAAACTCAATCTTTTTCAGGCTGCTGCCCACACTGGGCATGTCCTTCTGATCGTAGCTCTTTTTGGCCAGCTGGCAGCAGCCGATGATGGCATTGAGGGGAGTGCGCATGTCGTGGGACATGCGGCTGAAGAATTCGGATTTGGCCCGGGTGCCCTTTTTGGCGGCGTCCAGGGCCTCCTGGAGGATGATGGTGTGCTGCAGCTCCTGCCGCTTCTCGGCGTCCACGTCCCGGAAGCACAGAATCACCTCGTTGGGAGCAACCTCCGGGTCATAGAGCGTGCGGATATTTACCCAGCGGTATACCCCGTCGAATTTTCGCTGGAAATCGCCGCCGAAGTCGGCCACCCCCAGTTCCACCCGCTGGCGGATGGCTTCCAGGGAGAAGGTCTGCTGGAATTCCTGATAGGTGGAGGACTTCACCATGGCGCAGATGGCGTCAATTACCAGGGTATAGTCCCCGGCGGGGGGGAGGCTGTCCTCCAGATCTTCACTGATCTTGATGCCCTCGTATTGCCCGTCCTGGAAGTTGACCCGGAAGATGGCATAGAAGGAGTCGCCCAGCATGTGGGCGGTGTCGTCCGCCCGCTTCATCCGGCGGTTTTTCAGCCAATCCCGGAGGATAAGAATGGTGAGGGTGACAAACAGGAAGATGGATATGGCGCTGATAAGGTAGAATACCACATTTTGGTCGCCTAAGAGGATGGAGTTGATGGGGATGGTGAGGATGACCATCCAGCCGTTGCTCAGCTCCTGGGCATAAGCGCCCCGCCGGTCGCCGGACGCCCCGGTAAAGGTGGCGTCATAGGCGGTGAGAGTACCGTTGCGGAGATTTTCCGTCAAGTAGTTGGCATAGTCCTGCAATACCTCAGGCTCAGCTTCCCAGGGCGTGATGGAGGTGAGCAGGGTGCCGTCGCTGTCGCACAGGTAGTAAAAGCAGTTTTCCGGCAGAATGCGCCGGATGTTCTCCAGATTCTTGTTCTGGATATACACATCCATGGCAAATACTTCCCCTGGCCGCTCCAGAGCGATGGAGATCGTATAGACCAGATTTCCCGTAATGGCGTCCTGGTATACGTCGCCCCGGACGGCGCTGCCGCCGGCCGCCAGGGCCTGCTGATACCACTGTGTTTCTTCGTAATGGTAGTCATCGTCCCCCTCCCAGGGGTTGGCCGCCACAATCTCCCCGCCGATGGCCGCGTAGGGGTATACCACCCCGTTTCCGATGGTGCTGCTCAGCTTGCGGAAATAGCCGCTGAGCCACGCCTGGATTTCATCGGTGCCTCCGCCATTCTGGGCGATCTCGCTGACGTACTGGCTGGCCAGGATGGCGTTGTTGGTGAGGTGCTCCAGGTTGAGTTCCTCCTCCACCGCGTAGCTCCGCACCAGGGCATCGCCCAAGTTTTGCGCGTTTTGCAGCATTTTCGTGCGTACCAATATGACGCTGAAGAGGAGCAGTGCTGCTACGAACACCATCATAAGAATGCTAATAACGGTACCGGCGGTACCGCGGGCGTGGAGCAGTTTTTTTTGTTTCATCATTATGCGCTTCCAATCTGTTAACAATCGGAGGACAATTCTGATCCAGGGAAGCAGGCGGCTTTGTCGCCTGCCAGCGTCTTTTGCTGATAAAAGAGCCGCTTCTTCTCATACATATTCTGATCCATGGCCCGGAAGAAGCCGTCCACATCGGCGGAGGTAAAACGGGTGTAGCCCACAGCCATGGACAGGTGGATGGCCAGCCGGGGGGCGGCATTGTACTGGTCCACGCCGGCCTGGATATCGGACAGGATGGACTGGAAGGTATGTTCGTCGGTGTCCACCAGAAGGACAACAAACTCATCTCCGCCGTAGCGGGCCACAATGCCCCGGTGGTTCACCGCCCGCAGCAGCAGCTTGCCTACCCCACGGAGCACCCGGTCGCCCTCGGCGTGGCCGTAGGTGTCGTTGATGTCCTTAAAGTCGTTGACATCCATCATGATCCCCATACAGACCTTGCCCTTTTCCGCCTGCTTGGCCAGGTAGTCCATATAATGGAACAGATAGCTGTGGTTGTAGAGGTTGGTCAGGCTGTCCAGGAAGGATTCCTCATTTTGCAGGCTGACATACAGGGAGGTGAGGCCCAGAGCGCAGGATACCCATACCAGGGCGATGCCATAGAAGAAAAACTGGAGCATACTACCCACAAAGACTGGGAGAAGAAAGACCATCACAGGCATGAACAGGTATTTTTCCACCCGTTTCCGGTAGCGCAGAGCCAGCACTGCTCCAAAGACAAGATAGCTGTAGGTGATCGCGTAGGCCAGCAGGTAGTAGGGCGCCCGATAGTAGACGTTTTGTTCGTTGACGCCAAAGAATACAGGGGTGCACAGATTGGCCAGACTCATCAGGCAGGCAGCCATGGCGGGGATGGCCCACACGGCGTAATACTTCTTCACCCGCTTGGGCGCCTCAAAGAGTTTATAGTCCACATAGCACAGCCACAGGTATACGAACAGGGTGTCCAGAAGATAGATCGCCACGTTGGACAGGATGATGCACAACCTGGCGCCAGGAAACAGCTTTCCGTCAATCAGGAAGGAAATACTTTCCAACAGGCACAGCAGCAGACACAGTCGGCACATCCAGTGGAAGATTTTGCTGTCCAGGGATACTGCCCGGATGCGTTTGCGGCCGCTGAACATGAGAATCACCATGAGCGAGATGCCCACGCCGTTTGCCACCAAAATAGCCGGTAAATTGATGGCGCCAGATACAGCAACGGGGTTCGGCAAGGGGAGACCACCTCTTTTTGCCAGGGATCGCGGGGAAGCCATTTCTATCCAAAAAGAACAAAATTATTGTATCAATTTGCCGTGATAAAAGCAACGGTTTCTCCCGAAAAATTCCGGGATTTCAGGGGTTCAAAGTCTGAATGCTCCACCGTTTGCCGTAGGCCTCGCTCTGAGGGATGGCGCTGATCAGCGTGATCCCCTGGTCGGTGAGCAGGCTGCTGCCACGATGCAGCCGGCAGAGGGCAGGTAGGGACTCTCCAGACCGGACAGCGTTCTCCGTTTCATACAAATCCTTCCTTTCTGCGGCCGAAGGGAGAGGGATGAATATTCAGTTTGTGTCAGCTGTATTGTATCAAATTTCACAGGAATGTGCCAGAGCGAAACAAGAAAAAACGCCCGGAGCATAGCTCCGGGCGGAAGGCTTCAGTAGGCCGCAATGACTCCGCCGTCATTGGCGTAGACGGTGGAGATGCCGCCGGTCTCTCCAAAGAGGACTTCGGCAAATTTGCACTTTTTGCGGACCAGCTCTTTCAGCAGGAAGGCCCGGTCCAGGCAGTTGCAGTGGACCACGCACAGCCGCTTGCCCACGTGCCGTGGGTCTTGGGCCATCAGGTCGGCCATTTTTACCAGGGCATGCTTGATGGACATGGCCTGGCCCCGCTTGCAGATCTCCCCTTCGGGGGTGGAGCCCATGAGCAGCTTGATGCGAAGGGTGCTGGTGACCAGGGCCTGGGTCCGGGTGAGCCGACCGTTTTTCCGCAGATTGTCCAGGTTCTCCAGGACAAAGAGAGTGTTCATCTGGCTGATATACTGGGAAGTCTCCTTGACAACCGTGTTAAAATCCTTGCCCGCCTGGGCCAGCTCCTGGATCTTCAGGGCCACCAGTACCTCCCCGGAGGAGGCGGAGCAGGAGTTGAAAATGTGGATATGGGCGTCGGGGTGGTCCTCCAGGAACAGTTCCCGGCCCTGGGCGGCGGCGTTGTGAGAGCCGGAGAGCATGGCCGACAGGGTGACCACGTAGATGTCCTCCGCGCCGCAGTCGAAAGCCTCCATATACTGGGCGGGGGAGGGGCAGGCGGACTGGGGGGCG
>CASEOA010000004.1 GCA_949289455.1 uncultured Eubacteriales bacterium | reverse complement strand
TAACAGCCCGTTTACGGGCGGCAAGTAGCAGTCCTTACGCAGTTGGCAGATCGTATTACGCGTTGTACGCGTCCGCGAGGAACAAAGGGCTATGCCCGCATAGTGACAACCACCAGCTTCGCTGGTGGATGTGTTCATTTCTATCTTTTTTATACCCCTGTAGCTTTGGAGTCAATGGAGGCCCGCTCCTGGGCAATGTTCAGAGCGTGATCGCCGATGCGCTCAAAGTCAGTGAGCAGCTCGGAGAAGATGATGCAGGCCTCGTCGGAGCAGATTCCCTTGCGCATCCGCTTGAGCTGGTTGCGGCGGTACTCCTCAGTCATGTCGTCGATGCGCTGCTCCAGAGAGGACACCTTGGTGAGCCAGGCGGTGGGATTGGTGACCTCCTGCTGAAGCACGTCCAGGGCCTCCAAGCTCACCCGCTCCATCTGCTTGATCTCATTCTGTGCATCGGTGGAGAAGCGGATGTCCTTGTCGTTCATCATCTGGGTGTACTCACAGATGTTCATGGCATGGTCGCCGATGCGCTCGATGTTGCCGGTGATTTTGAAGTAGGCGCTAATGGCGGTGGAATCCTGTTCGTTGGTCTCGTGGACGATGACCTGGGAGATATACTGGGAGATCTCTTTGTTCAGGTAATCCAGATAATCCTCCCGCTCCTCGGCCTCCTCCATTCGCTTCACGTCCACCTCCAGCACCGCCTGGAAGCTGGAAGCGATGTTGTCCCGCGCCATGCCCAGCATCCGGTTGAGCTCCTGGCGGAGCTGGGTGACGTACATGGCGGAAAAGCCGATGGGGTGCTCCTGCTTGGTGTGGGTGGGATTGGGCACCAGGTAGGCCAGGTGCATTCCCTCCTCCCCGCTCTCCCGCCGGTCAGGCAGGATGCGCATGGCCAGCTTTACCAGGAGGCCTCCCACGGGCAGCAGCAGCAGGGTGGTGACGATATTGAACAAGGTGTGCATATTGGCGATCTGAGAGGCCGGAAAGCCCGGGGTCAGAGACTGGATGTAGCTCACCAGGGGGGTACAAATGCAGATAATGGTGAACAGGATCGTACCAAACACGTTAAACATCAGGTGGATTACCGTGGAGCGCTTGGCGTTGCGGCTGGTGCCGATGGAGGCCAGCACGGCGGTAATGCAGGTGCCGATATTCTGGCCGAAGAGGACATATACCGCACTGTCCAGGCCAATGACTCCACTGACCGCCAAAGCCTGCAAAATGCCCACCGAGGCGGAGGAGGACTGGATAAGGGCGGTAAAGAGCGCGCCCACCAGGATACCGATGAGGGGATTGGAGAAGGTGCTCACCACCTCCACAAAGGCGGGCCACTCCCGCAGGGGCTCCATGGAAGAGCTCATCATCTCCATACCGATGAAGAGCACGCCAAGGCCGGCCAGGATGTTGCCGTAGTGGTGGATCTGGGGCTTTTTCAAAAAAACCACCATGGCCACGCCCACAAAGGCGAACAGAGGAGCCAGGGCCCCCACGTCCAGGGCAATGAGCTGGCCGGTGATGGTGGTACCGATGTTGGCGCCCATGATGATCCACACGGCCTGCCGCAGGGTCATCATACCGGAGTTGACAAAGCCCACCACCATGACGGTGGTGGCGGAGGAGGATTGGATCACCGCGGTGATTACCGCGCCCACCAGCACGCCCAGCAGGCGGTTGGCGGTGAGCCGTTCCAGAATGCGCTTCATGCGGTTGCCCGCCGCCGCCTCCAAACCGGAGCTCATCATCTGCATGCCGTAGAGGAAGAGAGCCAGGCCGCCTAACAGCCCCAAGAGGATCGATATATCCACGTTAATATCCCTCATTTATTCTTTTTATTTTATTGTTACATTTCTTTTACAATACTGTAACTTAGTATATCCAATGAAAAGGTCACCGTCAATGGGCTTTTTCACGAAGTTTCGACGGCGCTCCGTCCCCCTTTCCACAGGGTTGCCAGTACCAGAACAGGAAAAATCACAGGACTTTGGTTGCCTTTTGCACCGCTTTCGGCTATACTACCTTTACAGCGCCAAGCCGCGCCTGGAAAAAATGTTTAACTTGCCGAAAAGGAGAAGCCGTCTATGGAACAACAACCTGCCAAAAAAGCCCGCGGCCCCAAGGGCAGCGGCGCCAAGCTGGCGCTCTGCCTTATCATCACCCTGGTGGTGGGCCTGGTCTATTTTTATGTGGCCCTGCCCCCCATCAACCTACAGGCCGAGGAGTTCTACACCTTCCTGACCATGCTGTGCGTGGTCTTTGTGGTGTGCTCCCTACTCACTTCGGGTATGGATCTCATCAAAGGCAGCCGCTCCCCCAGGGACTACCTGAAGTTCATCAAGGCCCGCTGCCTGCCGGTGGGCGTCCTCTTCCTGGCCCTCATCCTCATCTCCATCGTGGGCACCATTATCTCCCTGCCCATCTTTCGAGCAGGGGCCTACCGGGATCTGCTCACCGTGGAAAACGGCAACTTTTCCGCCGACATCACCGAGATCTCCTTCAATGAGATCCCAACCCTGGACCAGTCCTCCGCCGAATACCTCAGCGACCGGCAGATGGGCACCCTCAGCGACATGGTCAGCCAGTTCGAGTACTCCTTCGACTCTACCCAGATCAACTACCAGGGCCGGCCCGTCCGGGTGGCCCCCATCGCCTACGCTGACCTGTTCAAGTGGTTCACCAACCGGGGGGAGGGCCTGCCCGCCTATGTGATGGTGGACATGGTCACCCAGGAGGCCACGGTGGTCCGGCTGGACGAGGGGATGAAGTACTCCTTCTCCGAGCCCCTCAACCGCAACATCGTCCGCCACCTGCGTTTCCACTTCCCCACCTTTATCTTCGGCACCCCCCAGTTTGAGATCAACGAGGAGGGACGCCCCTACTGGATCGCCCCCCGGGTGGTCAAGACCATCGGCCTGTTCGGCGGCGAGGACATCCAGGGGGCGGTGCTGGTGGACGCCATCACCGGCCAGTGCACCTACTACGAGCTGGATGACATCCCCAACTGGGTGGACAACGTGTTCACCCCCGGCCTCATCATGCAGCAGTATGACTACCACGGCACCCTGGTCAATGGCTTCATCAACTCCATCTTTGGCCAGCGGGACGTGACCATCACCACCGACGGGTCCAACTACATCGCCCTCAACGACGATGTGTATATGTACACCGGCGTCACCTCCGCCAACGCCGACCAGTCCAACCTGGGCTTCCTGCTCTCCAACCAGCGCACCAAGGAGACCAAATTCTACTCCGCCCCCGGCGCCACCGAGGCGGCGGCTGAAAACTCCGCCGAGGGCGTGGTTCAGGACCTGAAGTACAACGCCACCTTCCCCCTGCTGCTCAACATCGCCGGGGAGCCCACCTATTTCATCCCCCTGAAGGACGCCACCAACCTGGTGAAGAGCTACGCCATGGTCAATGTGGCCCAGTACCAGGTGGTGGCCACCGGCTCCACCGTCTCCGCCTGCGAGCAGGAGTATATCAAGCTGCTCACCTCCAAGGGCATCGCCTCGGAGGATGAGGTGCCCCGCACCGAAATCTCCGGCATGGTGTCCGACATCCGCTCGGCGGTGATGGAGGGGAACTCCTACTACTTCATCCAGCTGGAGGGCGACCCGGTGTATTACGCCCTGTCCGCCGCCGAAAACCCCATCGCCGTCATCCTCAACGTGGGAGACAAGGTGACCATCCAGCACACCCCGGCGGTAGAGGGCCAGACCTCCTCCATCCTGGACGGCTCCACAATTACCCTGGACGGGGTGGCCTCTCCCGACCCCATCGTCACCCCCACCCCCCAGCCGGAGGAAACCCAGGAAGCGGATCCCTCTCCGACGGCATAATCTCCCAGTCAGCGGAGCGCGCTTTTACGGCGCGCTCCGCTTTTTGCCGCCCTCCCACTGGCGCAGCAGCCTCAGGGCTTCCGGTGAGAGAAGTAAAATGGTGAACAGGTTGGGCAGGGCCATCAGGCCGTTGAAGATATCGGCCAGCTCCCACACGGCGCTGACGTCGGCCACGCTCCCCCACACCACCGCCAGCAGAAAGAGGACCCGATACCCCCGGCGGCCCCGGGGACTGCCGGTAAGGTACTCCAGGCTCCGCTCCCCGTAATATCCGCAGCCCAGCAGGGAGGTAAAGGCAAACATCAGCAGACACACCGCCACAAAGATCCCCCCAAAGGGCCCCAGCACCGTGGAAAACCCGGCGGCGGACAGAGGGGCTCCCACCATCTGGGGATCCACCTGTCCGCTGCGGATGGCGGCCAGAGCGGTCTGGGGGTCGTATACCCCGGTGGTGAGGATCACCAGAGCGGTGACGGTACACACCACTCCGGTGGCCAGAAACACCTCGAAAATCCCCCACATTCCCTGTTCCGCCGACTCCCGGGTATCGGCGGCGGCGTGGGCGATGGCAGAGGTGCCGATGCCCGCCTCGTTGGTGAACACCCCCCGGGCCACCCCGTACCGGAGGGCGGCGGCCATGCCGTAGCCCGCCCCGCCCCCCAGGACGGCCTTGGGAGCGAAGGCCCCTTCCAGGATTTGGGCCAAGGCATCGGGGAGGGCCTGCCGCCGGCACACCAGCACCACCAGCCCGCCCCCCACGAAGAGCAGCGCCATGCAGGGCACCAGAGTTTCGCTGACCCTGCCGATGCGGCCCACGCCCCCCACGATCACCAGGCCGGTCAGCAGGGCGGCCACGATTCCCACCGTCAGCCGGTCCCAGCCGAAGGCGGCCCACAGGGCGGTGGAGATAGAGTTGGACTGCACCATGCTGCCGCCCCCCAGGGAGGCCCCCAGACAGCACAGGGAGAACAGGCAGGCCAGGGTGCGGTTGCCCAGCCCCTGCTCCATGTACACCATGGGCCCGCCCCGGTGGCCACCCCGGCCGTCCCGCTCCCGGTAGCGCACCGCCAGGATTTTCTCCACGCATCCGGTCATCATCCCCAGGAAGGCCGACACCCACATCCAGAACACCGCCCCCGGCCCGCCGTAAAAGATGGCGGTGGCCACCCCGGCGATGGAGCCGGTGCCGATGGTGGCGGCCAGGGCGGTGGACATGGCCTGGAGCTGGGTGAGCCCCCCCTTCTCGCCGCCCGGCCGGCGGCCCAAGGACCCCAAAGTGGCCCGCAGCCACACCGGCAGGCCGAAGAGCTGAAAAAAGCCCGACCGCACCGACAGGTACAGCCCGGTCATCAGAAACAGTCCCAGCAGCCATGGATTCCACAGCAGATCCCCCAGTCGTTCCAGCGTCATGGCCGTCCACCCCCTTGTCCCACAGGTATGCGCCTGGATGGACATCCATGCAAAAAAACAGTGCGCCGGCGGAGATGCTCTCCCGTCCGGCGCACTGTGGGTTTACTGCTGGAGTTGCCCCAGCTGGAGCTGATCGGCGATCATGGCGATGAACTCCGAGTTGGTGGGCTTGCCCTTGGTGTTGGACACCGTGTAGCCAAAATACTTCTGCAAGGTCTCCAGGTCCCCCCGGTCCCAGGCCACCTCGATGGCGTGGCGGATGGCCCGCTCCACCCGGGAGGCGGTGGTGCCGTACCGCTTGGCCACCTCCGGATAGAGCACCTTGGTCACCCCGTTGATCACATCCATATCCTTGGCGGCGATGAGGATGGCCTCCCGCAGGTACTGATAGCCCTTGATGTGGGCGGGCACCCCGATCTCGTGGATGATGCCGGTGACCACAGCCTCCAGCTTGGGGCGGCTGTCCAGCTCGGGCTGGGTCTCGGGCGCCTCCCGGTTCAGCCCAGCCAGCTGCCGCACCCGCTGGGCCACCGCCGTCAGCCGGCAGGGCTTGACCATGTAATAGTCCGCCCCGGCGGCAACCGCCAGCTGGGCCACGCTCCCCTGCACCAGGCCGGACAGCACCAGCACCCTGGGCCGCTGGGACAGTCGGCCCAGCTTCTCCAGCACCTCCAGCCCATCCACTCGTTGGAGCACCAGGTCCATGACCACCACGTCGGGTGCGGTTGTCTCCAGCAGGTCCAGGGCCTCTGCCCCGTCCCCGGTCTCCCCTACCACTTCCATCCCGGCCTCCGCCGACAGCTGCTCCACCAGTACGGCGCGAAATTCCTCGCTGCCGTCTGCCACCAGCACCTTAATGTTCTCTTCCACGCTTGACACCCTTTCCCGCGGGTTCCCCCGCGCTATGTTTCCCGCCTGGCCAAGGCTGTTCACCGGTTGGCTATAATTTACCATAATCAGACAGTAAGCGCAAGAGTAAAACTGGTAATTACTGGTTATTTCTCTTCGACTTCATTCGACTTTTCCGCCAGATTCCCCGATTTTCCGCCATCATTTCCCTTCCTTCGCCTCCGTTGCCCCAAAAACGCAGAGCGGCAGGCTGAGGCCTGCCGCTCAAAATTCCTACGATTTTCCAGGGATGGGCACCGCCTTAAAGGACTCCCCCAACACCACTGGAGCCACCTGCCCGGCGGTGAGCTCGGTGAGCCGGGCAGAGTATTGCTCCACCTGCTCCTCGGGCAGCAGCATACACACCGTCACGTCGGCGGCGTACTGGATGTCCCCCGGCACGCCGCCCAGGCTCTCCCCTTCCTGGCGCACCCGCTCGAAGAGAGCGTAGGGGCAGGTAGCCGCCACCTCCACCCACCGGCGGACCACCGAGATACCGGCGGCCGCCAGGGCGTCCTTGGCGCTCTGGGTGTAGGCCCGCACCAGTCCCCCCGCCCCCAGCAGCACCCCGCCGAAATAGCGGGTCACCACACAGCACAGGTTGGTGATCCCCTCCCGCTGGAACACGTTGAGCATGGGCTGTCCGGCGGTACCCTGGGGCTCTCCGTCGTCGGAGTAGCGGTCCACGCCCCCCTCCCTGACACGGTAGCACCAGCAGTTGTGCCGGGCGTCGTAGTACTTCTTTTTCATGGCCTCGATGCAGGAACGGGCCTCCTCCTCAGTCTCCACCGGCCACACATGGCCGATGAACCGGGAGCGCTTCTCCACCAGCTCGGTCTCCGATGGGCCGGTGGGCACAAAATACTCGGTCATCCCCGCTGCCACTCCTCTCTGGTGATGGCGTAGTAGTGGGCCAGCCGGGTCTCCCCCAACTGGACCACCTCCTCCACCCGGCTCAGCCGGTAGGTCATGCCGCACCGGGCCATTACCCGCTTGGAGCGCATGTTGCCGTCGTAGTAGGCCGCCCAGATGGCCTGATAGTCTTGACAGGTAAAGGCGTGGAGCAGAATGGCCTCCACCGCCTCGGTGATGTAGCCCTGGCCCCAGCAATCCCGGGCCAGGGAGTAGCCCACCTCCTCGCTGGGCGTACCCAGCTCGGCCCGGTGCCTGCCCACAAACCCCGCCGAGCCCATGAGCCGCCCGTCGGCCTTGCGCACTACCGCCAGGGTATCGGAGGGCAGAAAAATCTCCCGGATCACCCACAGGCTCTCGTTCAGATCGGCGTGGGGCTTCCACCCCGCCGGGGGGCCCACCTCCGGGTGGCGGGCATAGGCGTACAGCCCCGCCGCGTCCCCCTCCGTGAAGGGCCGCAGCAGCAGGCGGTCGGTCTCCAGTTGAACCATATGGCAGCCTCCTTTGTGTACGGGCCCATGTGGGATGGGACCCTATTCCCAGGGCTCCTTGGGGGGCGTCCAGCCGGACACCACATAGTCCTTCAGCCGGCCCAGCTGGATGGGGGTACAGACGGCCTCCACCTCGATGGTCTCACCGTAGTCCACCCGGTCCACCTTGGCCTCCCGGTGGAGCAGGTCCACCAGCCCCCCCTTGTCGTAGGGGATGTGGAGCACCACCCGGCAGGCCCCGGTGTCCAGCCGCGCCCCGATCTTCTCCAGCAGCAGGTCCAGCCCCTGGCCGGTTTTGGCGGAGATGGACACAATGTCCTCCCCGTGGGGCAGGATCTCGCTGGGGCAGCGGTCAATCTTGTTGAACACGTCGATGCGGGGGGTCTGCTCCGCCCCCAGCTCCCGGATCAGCCGCTCCACCACCTCAGCCTGCTCCCGCCACTCCGGGTTGGAGGTGTCGATGACGTGGAGGAGCAGGTCGGCGTAGCTCAGCTCCTCCAGGGTGGCCTTGAAAGCCTCCACCAGGTGGTGGGGCAGCTTGCGGATGAAACCCACCGTGTCGGAGAGCAGCACCGTACAGGTGTCGGAAATCTCCAGGGTGCGGGTGGTGGTGTCCAGGGTGTCGAAGAGCCGGTTGTTGGCGGGGATGGCCGCCCCGGTGAGCTTGTTGAGCAGGGTGGACTTGCCCGCATTGGTATAGCCCACGATGGCTACCACCGGCACCTCGTTCTTTTCCCGGCGGGCGCGCTGAGTGGCCCGCACCCGGCGCACCTGCTCCAGCTCCTCCCGCAGCTTCTGGATTTTGCGGCGGATGTGCCGCCGGTCGGTTTCCAGCTGGGTCTCGCCGGGGCCCCGGGTGCCGATGGCCCCCTCCTGCCGCTCCAGGTGGGTCCACATGCCCAGCAGCCGGGGCAGCAGGTACTGGTACTGGGCCAGCTCCACCTGAAGCCGCCCCTCCTTGGTGCGGGCCCGCTGGGCAAAGATGTCCAGGATCAGGGCCGCCCGATCCAGCACCTGGACCTTCAGATCCTCCGACAGGGCCCGCTGCTGAGAGGGGGACAGGGGGTTGTCCACGATGACCAGATCGGCCTCCATGGCGTCCACCAGCTCCTTCACCTCGGCCACCTTGCCCTCCCCGATGAAGGTGCGGGGATCGGGGGCATCCTTGTTCTGGAACACGGTGCCCACGCACACCCCGCCGGCGGTCTCCAGCAGGTCGGCCAGCTCCTCCATGGAAGCCTCGTCGGCGTTTTCCTCCCGGGTGAGGCAGTGGGCGTTCAGGCCCACCAGCACCGCCCGGTTAATCGTTTTTTTCTCTTGGTTTTCTGTCATTTGTCCTCCGACGGGCGCACAATATGCGCCCCTGCATTATACTTTCCGCAGGACCTCCAAAATCTCCCCGATGAAGATCCGGTGGTAGTCCTTCTGGGGATACCACTTTCCGTCAATCTCCCCGTCCAGGAAGTGGGTGGGGTCCATGTCCTGCCAGTAGTCCTTCTTGCACACCAGCACCAGGTCGGCCTGCTCAAAATAGGGGGCCCCCTCCGCCGTGGCAACGGTAAAGCCACACTCCTTTACCTTGTCGATGTCCCGGCCGCTCTTGGAACCGCACAGGGCCAGGGCCTGCCGGTACTCCTCCCCGAAGAAGCACAGGGTAAAGGTGTCTTCCCGCTCCACAAACTCCAGGGTGTACCGCTGGGGCCGGATGTATACCGTAGCCACCGGCTTGCCCCACAGCACCCCCA
Organism: uncultured Eubacteriales bacterium; assembly: GCA_949289455.1. Taxonomy (GTDB): domain Bacteria; phylum Bacillota; class Clostridia; order Oscillospirales; family Oscillospiraceae; genus Flavonifractor. The sequence continues at coordinate 22,986 of CASEOA010000004.1, read as the reverse complement.
GGCCGCCCCAGCTGGCGGTCATGGTATTGCACTGCTCCCGGGTGCCAGCGGTGATGAGCATCCACCGGTCGCCAATGAGGGAAAACACGTTCTGGTCCAGGGTCTTTGGATCGATCTTCTCAAACATGGCAATATCCTCCTTGACGCTATTTTATGCGGTTTGAATGAAAAAGGACCCGTACCACTGGGGTACGGGTCCTGCATACGAACTTACTTCTTGTCCAGGCCAAACTTCTTGTTGAAGCGGCTGACACGTCCGCCAGTATCCACCATCTTCTGCTTACCAGTGAAGAAGGGGTGACACTTGGAGCAAACTTCCACGCGAATGTCCTTCTTGGTAGAGCCGGTCTCGATCACATTACCGCAAGCACATTTGATGGTGGTCTGTTCGTACTTGGGATGAATGCCTTCCTTCATGTTGTGTTCACCTCTTTCTCGTTCCGGTTGAGGCGGCGCAGCAAACCTCCACGCCTTATAAACGCTAGAATATAATAGCACAGCCCAGCCCGGATTGCAACAGTTTTTTTCGGAATTTTTCGGCCTACAGCTCCACCGCCCGGTTCAGGGCAAAGAACCACAGCACCTTGTGGGCCACCCGTTTGCCGGTGATCTCCTCCAGAGCCTGGCTGTAGGCCTCCAGCTGGGGGCGGTACTCCTCCGCCCGCTGCTCCACCGTCTTGCCGGTCACCCGGTCGGTTTTGAAGTCCACCACAGTAATCCCCTCCAGGGTCTCGTACCAGCAGTCGATGACCCCCTGGAAGAGCACCTGCTCCTCCGCCTCCGCCTGGGGGTAGTACCGGGCGGCGGGAACCAGCAGGGAGAACTTGAACTCCCGCCGGAGGGATACCGCGGACAGCAGCTCCTGCCCCAGCCGGGTACGGAACAGAGCGGCCACCGGGGCGGGGTCGGCGGCCTCCCCCTGCTGGGCCGTCAGATAGCCCTGGTCCACCAGTCGGGCGATCTCCCCGGCAATCTTCTCCTCCGAGCCCGTCCGCTCAAAGTCGATGTACTGCATCACCAGATGGAGGGCGGTGCCCCGCTGGGCGGCGGTGAGGCCCAGCTCCTGGGCGGCAAAGGCCGGCCGTTCAAAGGCCACGGGCCGGGGGGGCGCCGCCGCCTGGGACTGGACCTCCTGGTCCAGAAACCGGCCCTTCAGCTGGGTGGCGGTGAGTTTGGAGGGGATACCAGTCTCCGCCTGCCGGGGATAGGTCCAGCGGAGCACCTCCGCCAGCGCCTCCGCCCCCTCTGCCGCCGGGCCGTTCTCAGCCGTGGGAGCGGCGGCGCTCCGGACGGTCCGGGGGAGCTGAGCCAGAGGGGCCCCGTCCACAAACCGGATGTCCCAGGGAGGGCCGAAGGGGGCGTCCGGCACCTCCACCGGCTGGCCAGCGGCCCGGCGAAGGGCCTCCCCCTCGGGGCGGCACAGGGCGTGGAGCAGCACCCACTGGCCCACGCTCTGGCAGGCCAGCAGCACCTGGGGGTCCACCGGGTATCCGCTGTCCCCCGCCAGCTTCTCCAAATCCTTACCTCCGCCGGTGAGGGCAACCGACAAAATCAGCTTCTCCTTGGCCCGGGTCATGGCCACATAGAGCAGCCGCAGCTCCTCGGCCATCATTTCCCGCTCCAGCTGCCGGGCCACCGCCGTCCGGGCCAGGGTGGGGTACTCGATGCCCCGCTCCAGATCCAGCCCCTTGGGCCCCACCCCCAGCTCGGGATGGAACAGGATGGGCTGGCGCAGGTCCTCCCGGTTGAGCTGCCGGGCCAGGCCGCACAGCAGCACCACTGGGAACTCCAGGCCTTTGGACTTGTGGATGCTCAGGATGCGCACCCCGCCGCCGGTGCGGCCCGCCGTGGGCGGGGCCAGCTTGGCCCCGTTTTCCCGCAGCCGGGTCAGGTAGGTGAGAAACCGGAACAAACCCTTGTGGCCCGCCCCCTCGAACTGCCGGGCCAGCTCCGCCAGGGCCAGCAGATTGCCCTGCCGGGCCTCCCCCTCCTCCATGGCTCCAAAGATGCCCAGCAGGTTGGTGCGGTCATAGATGTGCCACAGCAGCTCATGGCTGCTCTTGTCCCCCGCCCCGAACCGCAGCTCCTCCAGCTCTGCCAGGAAGGCGGCGCAGTCCTCCCCGCCGTCGGCGGCCAGGGCGTCGTAGAAATCGGTGTCCGGGCTGTTGGCCCGGAGCTGGGCCAGCCGGTCGGCGGTGAAGCCGTACACCGGAGAACGGAGGGCGGAGATGAGGGGCACGTCCTGCCGGGGGTTGTCCACGATCTGGAGGAGGGACAGGGCCACCGAGATCTCGGTGGCGTCGAAAAAGTCTCCGCCCCCGTCGGCCTCCCACAGGATGTCCCGCTCCCCCAGGGCCCGGGCATAGTGACGGAGCACCGTGTTGGGGGAGCGGAGCAGGATGACGATGTCCGCCGGCCGCACCGGCCGGGTTCCCCCCTCCCCGTCGGATACGGGGAACCCTTCGTCCAGCAGAGCCCGAATCCGCCGGGCGGCAAACCGGGCCTCCAGCAGGTCTCGGCTGGCCTGCTCCGCCCCCTCCTCCCCCCGCTGGGAGGCGTCCAGGGCGTCCAGCTCCACCTGATAGGCAGGGTCGGGCTGGTAGGGGGCCCCGGGGTAGAGGGCCTGGTCGTCGGAATACTCCATCTCCCCAAAGGGCACCGACATGAGGGCCCGGAACAGGTCGTTGCACCCCTCCAGCACCTCCGGCCGGGAGCGGAAGTTCCGGGAGAGCACCACCCGCCGGTCCTCCCCCTTCTCCGCCTGGTGGTAAGGCCGGAAGGTACGGTATTTTTCCAGGAAAATGGTGGGGTCGGCCAGCCGGAACCGGTAGATAGACTGCTTCACGTCCCCCACCATAAAGAGATTGGTCCCTTCCCTGGAGATGGCGGTGAAGATGGCGTTCTGTACCTGGTTGGTGTCCTGGTACTCGTCCACCATGATCTCGTCGTACCGCTGGCTCCACTGGCGGGCCAGCTCGGTGGACTCCCCGTCCGGCCCCACCAGCAGGCGCACCGCCATGTGCTCCAGATCGGAAAAGTCCAGCAGGCCCCGCCGGGCCTTTTCAGCGGCGTAGGCCCCCTCAAACTCCTTCACCAGGGCGAACAGCCCCCGGACTGCCGGATATACCGTACCCAGATCGGCCAGCTGGGTGGCCCCGTCGTCGGCAAACCACTGGGCCAGCTTTTCCATCCGCTTTTTGCAGGCGGCCCGGATGGCCTTCACCCGCTCGGCGGCCTGGGGATCGTCCACCATCTTCTTTCGCCCCGCCGGGGGGAAGGGGATGGGCAGCAGGGCTCGGGCCCTGTCCCAGCCCTCCGCCGCCGCCCGGCAGAACCCCCCAAGGGCGGCGGAGGTCTGGGCAACGCTGTCCCCGTAGTTGGCCAGCAGGTTGCCGTCCCGGTCACACAGGGCCCGGGCCTCCTCCATCCGCCGCTGCCAGTAAGCCCCCTGTCCGGAGGCGTCGGCCAGCAGCAGGGCCCCCCAGGGGGTCTGTGCCGGGTCGGTGATTCCCTCCAGGGCAAAGAGTTTTTCCTGCCGATCCAGCCAGGCCGACGGGTCGGGGTGGGCCTGAACCCGGCCCCGGATGTCCAGCACGATCTGCATCAGCCGGGAATCGTCCCGCCCCGCCGACATGGTATCCACCAGCTGGGCAAAGTCGCTGCCCGGCTGGATGTCCTCATACCGCCTGTCCAGCACGTCGTTGAGGGCCCGGAGCATGAGAATACCCGCCTCCCCCTCGTCGCACAGCCGGAAGTCCGGGTCCAGATCCAGCAGGTGGCCGCACTCCCGCAGCAGTTGGCCGCAGAAGGCGTGAATGGTAGAGATGCCCGCCTTGTACACCAGGGTGGCCTGGCGGCGGAGGTGGCCGTCGGCGGGCCGCTGAGCCAGCCGGTCGGACAGCTCCTCCACAATGCGGCCCCGCAGCTCGGCGGCGGCGGCCTTTGTATAGGTGATGACCAGGAAGCGGTCGATGTCCGCTCCCTCCTCCACCCGCTTCAACAGCCGCTCCACCAGCACCCGGGTCTTGCCCGACCCGGCGGCGGCGGACACCAGCAGCCCGCCCCCCCGGTTGTCCACGGCAACCTGCTGTTCACTTGTCAGGGAAAAGGCCATCTCCGCCCTCCTCCTTCTTCTATCAAGCGGCCGCCATATATGGCGGCCCTACGGATTTTCCCACCGGCGAGCGTTGGCCTCGTCCCACACCGCCGGGTCTCCCACGCCCACCTGGTCATAGCGGTATACCGGGTTCTTCCCCGCCTTGCGCTGGGCCTGGTAGTCCCGCAGCACCCGGACGGCTTTGCCCCCCAGCAGCAGGATAGCCCCCAGGTTCACCAGGGCCATCAGGCCCATGAGCACGTCGGCCAGGTCCCACACGGTGGAAAAGCTCATCTGGGCCCCGATGAAAATAGCGGCCACACAGCTCAGCCGAAAGGCCAGCAGCAGGGGTTTGGAGTCCTTGATAAACCGCAGGTTGGACTCGGTATAGTAGTAGTTGCCCACCAGGGAGCTGAAGGCGAAGAGGAAAATGGATACGGTGATGAACACCGGCCCCGCCGCCCCAACCTGGGCATGGACCGCCGCCTGGACGAAGTTCATACCCTCGGCATAGGCGTCAATGGGCACCCCGGACAGCAGCAGCATGAAGGCAGTGGTGGAGCAGATGAGAATGGTGTCGATGAACACCGAGAGCATCTGCACCAGGCCCTGCTTGGCAGGGTGGGACACCTGGGCGGCGGCGGCGGCGTTGGGGGCGGAACCCATGCCCGCCTCGTTGGAGTACAGCCCCCGCTTGATGCCCTGCATAACGCAGGAGGCCCCCACCCCGGCAAACATGGCCCTGGGGTCAAAGGCTTGGGTGAAGATGAGAAAGAGCATGTGGGGCACCTGGCCAATGTTTTTCACGGTGATGAACAGGCCCAGGGCGATATAGATCGCGGCCATCACCGGCACGATGCCGGAGGTGATGGCGCTGATGCGGTGGACCCCGCCGAAAATGCACAGGCCGGTGAGGAGAGCCAGGACAGCCCCCACCACGGTGGGCCAGATGCTGTTGGCGTAACCGGGCAGGTAGTACTGGAGAGCGGAGCCGGCGTTGTAGGCCTGGAGGGCGTTGAAGCCGTAGGCAAAGCAGGCAATGAGCAGCAGGGCAAAGAGCACGCCGAATACCCGGCTGCCCAGGGCCTTTTGGATATAGTAGGCCGGACCTCCCACCCAGTTGTCCCCGTGCTTTTCCTTGTAGCACTGGGCCAGGGTGCTCTCCACAAAGGCGGAGGCCGCCCCGATGAGGGCCAGCAGCCACATCCAGAACACCGCCCCGTAGCCGCCCAGAACGGTGGCGGCAATGACGGCGTTGGCCACACCGGCAATGTTGCCGGTGCCCACCCGGGAGGCGGTGGAGATCATCAGGGCCTGGAAGGCGGAGATGTCCTTGCCATCTCGCTTCTTCTCCCCCAGGATGCGGATGGACTCCCCAAAGAGGCGGAATTGCACCCCCCGGGTGCGGACGGTAAAGTACACCCCGGCGAAGATGAGCAGGATAATCAGGATATAGGTATAGAGAAAACCGCTGAATTGGTTTAAAATGGTTCCAATAGAGGGCATATCGTTGTAATTCCTTTCTATTTGTCCTTGTGGGGCCGGGGGCGGGCCTCAGCCGGGCTCCCGATCCAGCGCCGCCCAAAAGTCCTCCCCCTTGACCGGTGGAAGCCACCGCCGCCGGTCACTGCCCCGGCCTTCCTCAAAGTGGCAGGCCTGGGCGTACTGGCACCACTGGCAGGCGTTCTGCTCCGGACCCCGCCAGAAGGGGTCGGCGTTGATGTTGCCGGCAGCCAGCTCCTTGCCGATCTCCTCCAGCACCCGGCTGGTGTGACGTGACAGTCTGCCCAGCCGCTGGGCGGATATCAGGGCCTCTCCGGTGATCTGCCCCCCCTTGTTCACCCGGACAGGCAGAAACCGGATGGGCCCCGCCGCCGGATCTTCCATAGCGGCCAGCACCTCCGGGTCGTCCAACACCACACCCTTCCGGCGGAGCTGGGCGTCCACCAGCTTCTGCCGCTGCTCCTCCGTCATAGCCCGGCTCCCCGCCGCCAGGGCGTCCCGAGCAGGGAGATAGAGGACGCCAGCCCCTGTCACATCTTGTTTGTAAAGGTTTTTCCCCTCACGCTCTAGGGCAAATAAATAGAGGAGCATCTGTAGGCCCATACCGTACCAGATATCTGTTAAGTCAAAAGACTTGCGCCCCGTCTTGTAGTCCACCACCCGCAGGTAGAGCCGCCCGTCGTGGACCCAGCCGTCCACCCGGTCCACAAAGCCGGAGATACTGACGGTGACCCCATCCACGGTGAACTCCACCGGGGGCAGATCTTTCCCTGTGCCAAAGCCCAGCTCAAAGGAGATGGGCTGGAACTGGGAGGCCCGCAGCTCCTGGGCTATGTTGCGCACCACGGCGTGCACCGACTTGCGCAGCCGCCGGAAAAGGTACTGGAACCGGGGACTTTCCTCCTCCAGTCCACCCAGGTCCTCTGCAACATAGGCCTCCACCGCCTGATCGGTGAGGGTTTTCAGCTGACCGTCCTCCACCTGGGCCACGCCCCCCAGATCCCGGCAGGCTTTGAGCACGTGCTCCAGCACATAGTGGATGAAGGTGCCGTACTCCGGGGCCTGGAACCCGGCGGCCCGGCGGGGCTCCGCCTTCAGGCCGTACTGCATGAAGTAGGAGAAGTGGCAGGCTTTGTACTTGTCCATCCGGGAGGCCGACATGGGCACCCGGCGGCCGTAAAGGGCGTCCACCGATGCCCGCTCCAGCCGGCCCCGCTCCAGCCCCGCGGCTCGCTCCATCCGGGCTACCAGGGGGGCGTATTCCGGCAGAAACCCTAGGGCCACAGCGGCTTGCGGGTATCGGCCCGCCAGCTCCAGTGCGGGCCGGGGGGCGGCTAGGCGGAAGGAGCCGTCCAGCGCCGCCTCCTGAATCCTGGTCATGTGGGGGAACTGCCGCCCCAGCCGGACGGCCAGGAAGGAGGGCCGGTGCTCCTCCCCCTCGCTCCCCAGGGCGGACCAGCTGACGCACAGCCTTTCCCGGGGAATGGCGCAGGTCTCATAGACGATGGTCATCTCCCGGTACAGCTTGTCCCCCGTCCGGGGCGCGGGCTCCAGGCCGTAGGAGGCCAACAGGCTGCGGTCGTCGTCGCTGAGCAGGCCGGGCGAAGGGGAAACCGCCGGGATGGCCCCGTCGTCCGCCCCCAGAAGGAAGAGGGCCCGGCAGCTGCGGTGGGCCAGCCGGGGCATCTCCCCGGCGTTCACCTGGTCCAGGGCCACAGGGATGGAACCCACATCGTACTGGGAGAGCACCAGAGCGAAGAGCCGTGCAAATTCCTCCAGCTCCATGGGGGTGTCCCCCAGGATCTGGACGCATTGCTCCAGGCCACCGCACAGGATGTCCCACAGCTGGCGGTATTCCTCCGCCAGGGCGGCTTGGCCGTGCTCCCGCAGGCCCTGGGCCCGGTGGGCCAGCCTCTGGGGCACACCTACCGCCTCCAGGAAACGATAAAGGGCCATGGCCTGCCCCTTCCCCGTCTTGTCCGGCTGCTTCCGCAGGGCCTCCAGGGGGGCGGTCACCTGCCGCCGCAGGCCGTTGAGCCGGGCCAGCAGGTCGGTGTCCTGCTGGGTAAACTTCCGGCCATACCCCTTGGGGTGGTTGGCCCAGGCCTTCTTCCCCGTCCAGGCGCTCCCCTCCAGGCTCCAGGTCAGGGCATAGTTCTCCAGCAGATCCACGTCCTCCCGGCTCAGATCGGTGAGACCGGTTTTCAGATAGCGGAACAGATCGTCATACCGGTAGCCCCCCGCCACCGTATCCAGGGCGGCGGTGATGAGGGTGAGGATGGGCTTTTCCAGGATATCGCTCATTTTGCCCAGGAAGAGGGGGATCCCATACCGGGCAAACACGGTCTCCAGGGTGGGGCCGTACCCTTCCAGGCTGCGGGCGCACAAGGCAATATCCCGGAACCGATAGCCCTTCTGCCGCACCAGGCGCAAAATTTCCGCCGCCACCCACTCCACCTCGGAGTAGGGGGTGTTGGCAACAAAGCCCACGATCTCCTCCGCAGGGCCCTCAAACGCTTGCGGCCCTAGGGAATACAGGTTTTTCTCCAAATGGGTCAGGGCGGCTGTCCGGCCCGCCCGGTCCCCTTCCAAAACCTGAATCTCCACTGGGCTGCGCTCCCCTTTGGCCAGGGCCAGCAACTGCCGGGCGGTACGCCGGGCGGGGGAAAAAATGCCCGCGCCCCCCTCGTCCTCCTCCAGCTTGTCACAGGTGAGGGCGGCGGTGAGGGCCTTCCCCTTGGCCATGAGGGCGGCCAGCACCCGCCGCTCCTGGGGGGTGAAGTCGGTGAAGCCGTCCACGTAAAAATCCTGGCTGCAGGCCCAGTCCTCCTTCTCCAGCACCTCCGCCAGCCGGGTCAGCTTGTCCCGGGGGTCGGCCCCCTGGCGGGCGGTCATGGCCTGATAGGCCCCGTAAATGAGGGACAGGTCGGTGAGCTTCTCCCCCTCCCCGCCGCCGGTTTCACTGCCCACCGTCCACAGGTGCTCCGGGGTGATGCAGCAGCTCTTCAGCTCGTCCACCGTGGCCAGCAGACTGGACAGGAAGGCGGGCTTCCGGGAGGGCCGCTGGTATACCTTCAGCTGGTCTGCCACCGATTTCAAGGCGGTACACAGCAGCAGCAGCCGTCCCCCCTCGTCCAGGGCGGGGGCGGCCAGGCCGCCGTAGGCCGAAAAGACCCGGTTGGCCAGCCGGGTGAAGGAGAGCACCTCGGCGTGGAGGCACACCCCGCTCCCCCCCACGGCGCACAGCTGCCGCTCCATCTCATGGGAGTGCTGCTCGGGCACAATGAGAATCTGGGGCCGTTTTGCGGCGGCAATCTGTTCCAAAATAGCGTGGGTCTTGCCGGTACCCGCCCGGCCCAGCAGCAGTCTCAGCATTGGATTCCCTCCCCGTCTGTGGATCTCGTCTATTTTAACATGTTCTGCCCATGAAAAAAAGCCCCGGGACACTAGTCCCGGGACTTGCGGAAAACCGCCGATTTATGCCGCCACGGCGGGCTTGCCCGCCAACAGGGTCTGGACGGGCCCGCCGATCCACTTGCCCACGGTGCGGGCGATGAAGCCCACCAGCAGGGCTGAGATCACAGAGCCCTCCCGCACGCCGGTGAGGGCGCCGTTGAGCAGGAACCCCAGCACGGCGGCGGTCACCACCATGGTCACGTCCACGGCGATCTTGGTCTTGCCGAAGTCGGTGTTCCAGCGGATGGTGATGGCCTTCACGGTGCACTCACCGGGGAGCATGACCACGTTGGCCGCCACCTCCATGAACACGCCGAAGCCCAGCACCAGGCAGCCGATGAGCAGGGACAGAATCTGGGTGGGATAGGTCTGAGGGTCCACAAAGGCGAGAATTGCCATGGACAGGTCAATGAAGGCGGACAGCACAAAGGACACCGGAATCTGGAGCCAGTACTGCTTGGGGAAGCGCCTGCCCAGGACAATCAACTGAAGCACAATGAGAAATAGGCTGAAAAACAGGGTGTAGGTGCCCAGCGACAGGGCGGGAAAGCACAGGTTCAATACATAGGGGTTGCTGGAGATAGGGGACGTGCCCAGGTTAGCCCGGGTGATGAGGGCAATGCCCAGGGAGTTGACAAACAGTCCCACCAGGAAAAAAACATACCGCCGAATCCATTCTGCCTTACTCACTGTAAAACCTCCATATCTGTCATAGCCCGGCACAGCCGGAATAGGGCCTCCTCCAGTTCCTGTCGTTCATTGGAACTGAACTGGGCCAGCACCTGGTCGGCCTTCGCCTCCAGAGTGCGGCGGGCCAGCTTTTGGCATTCCCACCCCTGCTCCGTCAGGTACACATGGTAGGACCGCCGGTCCCCCGGCAGCGTGCGCCGCTGTATCAGCCCCTTCTCCTCCATCCGGTTCAACAATCCGGTAAGGGTGGCCGGGTCAATCTGGCACCCGGCGGCAATATCCTTCTGCATACTGCCGTCGTGCAGCCCCAGATAATCCAGCACCTTGGGCTGGCCCGCTGTCAGGCCGAGGCCCGTAAGCTCAGCCATAACCCGCCGCTGGAAGAGAGCCGCCGACGCCGCCAGGAGATAGTGGAATGATTTGTCCATCCGCTCGCCCCCACAAATAATTTGTATACAAATTGTTTGGCTACAAACATTTTAGCACGGGAAACACCTTTCGTCAATGAGGCATCATTGCCAAAGCCTGTGCCCTGTTCTCCGCCCAAATGGGGCATCCTTCCAAGGCCGTCCTCCGGCGGGAGGCTTTTCAACCAACGCCGATTATGGTATAATAGTTTATAAAGGAGGGCATCTCTGTATGGAGCACCACAGCAAACGTCAGCAACTGGCCCGGCAGCGGGTGGAAAAGCAGCGCCTGGCCCCCTTCATGCGGGCGCTTAGGGCGGTCCACAGCGTCACCACCCCCGAGGCCATGAACCCGGAGGACCTGGATCGGCAGCGGAAGGGCCAGGAGCTGCTGGGCCGGCTGGTGGCCCCCATGAGCGGCATGAGCTGGGAAACCTTCGACTTGGAGGGGATGAACTGCGCCTGGATTCGGCCCCAACGGGGGTATGACCGGCGGAAGGCCATTTTGTACTGCCACGGCGGGGGCTACACCAGCGGCAACCTGGGCTACTCCCGCATTCTGGGCTCCAAGCTGGCCCAGGTTACCGGCAGCCAGGTTATGAGCTTCGAGTACCGCCTGGCCCCGGAGAACCCCTACCCCGCCGCCGTGGAGGACGCGGTAAAGGCCTGGGACCGGCTGATGTACCTGGGCTACGGCGCCAGGGATTTGCTGGTGGCGGGGGACTCTGCCGGGGGGAACCTGGCCCTGGTGCTCACCCACCGGCTGAAGGAGACCGGGCGGCGGCTGCCCCGGGCCCTGCTCCTCTTCTCCCCCTGGACCGACATGACCGCCAGCGGCAAGTCCTACGGGGAGCGGGAAGACATGGACCCCCTGCTTACCCTCAATTATATCCACGCCACCCGGGACGCCTACGCCCGGGGCCGGGATCTGACCGATCCCGATCTCTCCCCCCTCTTTGCCAACCTGGACGGCTTTCCCCCCACCCTCATCCAGGTGGGCACCAACGAGCTGCTGCTGTCCGACTCAGTAAGGCTGCGCAACCGGCTGCTGAAGGCCAACGTGCCCTGCCGGCTGGAGGTGTGGGACAAAATGTGGCATGTGTTCCAGACCTTCCCCATGAAAAAGGCCAACGAGGCCATGGAACATGTGGCCAACTTCATCATGGAGACCTTGTAACAAAAGAGTGCCTGCCGCGTCAGTTCGCGGCAGGCACTCTTTTGTCGTTAAGATGATCAGATGGTCAGCGGAGGCTCTTTTCCGCCGCCTGAATCACATGGGCGGCCAGCACCGAGGTGGTCACCGCCCCCACGCCGCCGGGCACGGGGGTCACCGCCCCGGCCACAGCGTCGGCGGCGGCAAAGTCTACGTCCCCCACCAGATTGCCTTCCTCATCCACGTTGATGCCCACATCCAGCACAAGCTGGCCGGGGCTCAGGTGGTCCGCCCCCAGCATTTTGGCCTTGCCGGCGGCGGCGATGAGCACCTCCGCCCGGCGGCACTCGGCGGCCAGGTCGGCGGTGCGGGTGTGGCAGAGGGTGACGGTGGCGTTCTTCCCCAGCAGCAGCATGGCCAGGGGCTTGCCCACCACCAGGCTCCGGCCCACCACCGTTACCCGCTTCCCCGTCAAGTCGCAGCCGTAGTGGCCCAGGATCTCCATGCAGGCCTGGGCGGTACAGGGGGGATAGCCCTCCCCCGTCCCGGTAAACACCGAGGCCAGGGACCCGGCGGTGATGCCGTCCACGTCCTTGGCCGGGTCTAAGGCGGCGCAGACCGTCTTCTCGTCCATATGGGGGGGCAGTGGCCGGAACAGCAGGCAGCCGTGGATGGAGAGATCGGCATTGACCTGGCAGATGACCTCCAGCAGCGCCTCCTGGGATGCATCCTCCGGCAGGTTAAACCGCTTTACAGTAATGCCCACCTTCTCGCACCGCTTCAAAGCTCCCCGCTCATAGGACAGGTCCTCCGGCCGCTCCCCCACCCGGACAATGGCCAGGGTGGGGGCCGTACCCCCGGCGGACAGGGCCTGGGCCCGGGGAATGAGGCGCTCGGTGAGCGCCTGGGCCACCGGTGCCCCTTTCCAAACCTCCGCCATCAGCAAACCCTCCCCATCACAGTCTCATACACCTGATCGGCAACTTTTGTATACTGTTCCACCAAGGCGTCCGCCTCCTGGTCCATAGCCTGGGCGTAGGCCCGGTCAGCCATGCTCTTGGTGTTCACCTTCACGTTGAGGGCGGCCCCCAGCAGGGCCCCCCGGCACAAAATGGCCCCGGTGCCCACGTCGGACAGCATAATGACGCTGCCCTTGTCCAGCATCTCCCTGTGAAGGTCGATGGCCTTACAACATAGCCGCAGGATGGCCATGGGGGGCGCGGCGGCCACCCGCAGGCAGCGCTCCATGACCTCCCCCCGACTGGGGTCGTCCTTGGGAATGGCGTAGGCCTGGGACAGGGGGGCAAAGGCGGCGGCGTCGGCATCCACCTGAGCCAGCAGTTCCCCCCGCACCTCCTCGGCCTGGGCCATGAGGGCTTTCACGTCCTCCTCCACGGCGGCGTATTTTTTCTTGCCCACGGTGAAATTGCCCACCATGGTGCACAGGGCGGCTCCCACCGCTCCCGCCAGGGCGGAGGCTCCCCCGCCGCCGGGAGTGGGCGCCTTGGAGGCCAGGGCGTCCAGGAATGCGCCGCAGGTCTGTTCCGCAGTCAGCACGGCAGCTCCCTCCCTTAAAACAGTCCGGAGATCTTGCCGTTTTCGTCCACGTCCACCTTTTCGGCGGCGGGCACCTTGGGCAAGCCGTGCATGGTCATGATGTCGCCGGTGAGGGCCACCAGGAACCCGGCCCCGGCGGACACCTTGATGTTGCGCACGGTGACGGTGAAGCCCTCGGGAGCGCCCAGCAGGTTCTGGTCATCGGAGAAGGAGTACTGGGTCTTTGCCATGCAGATGGGCAGGCCGCCGAAGCCCAGGGCGGTGAGCTCCGCCGCCTGCTTCCTGGCGGCGGGGGTGAGGACTACCCCGTCCCCGTGATACACCTTCTTCACGATGGCGGCCAGCTTGTCCTCAATGGAGCCCTCCAGGTCGTAGGCGAAGGTGAAGTGGTTGGGCTCCTCGCACAGACGGATGACCTCTTTTGCCAGGGCCATGCCGCCCTCACCGCCCTTGGCCCACACCTCGCTGAGGGCCACATTCACACCCAGGGCCTTGCACTTGTCCTCCACCAGTGCCAGCTCGGCCTCGGTGTCGGTGGGGAAGCGGTTGATGGCCACCACGCAGGGCAGGCCGTATACCTGGGTGATGTTCTCCACATGGCGGAGCAGGTTGGGCAGCCCCTTCTCCAGCGCTTCCAGATTTTCGCTGTTCAGGTCGGCCTTGGCCACGCCGCCGTGGTGCTTCAGGGCCCGGACGGTGGCCACCACCACCACGGCGGAGGGGGTGAGCCCCGCCAGACGGCACTTGATGTCCAAAAACTTCTCCGCCCCCAGGTCGGCGCCGAAGCCGGCCTCGGTGATGGCGTAGTCCCCCATCTTCATGGCCACCCGGGTGGCCATCACGGAGTTGCAGCCGTGGGCAATATTGGCAAAGGGCCCGCCGTGGATAAAGGCGGGGGTGCCCTCCAGGGTCTGGACCAGGTTGGGCTTGATAGCATCCTTCAGCAGGGCGGCCATGGCCCCCTCGGCCTTCAGGTCGTGGGCGGTGACCGGCGCGCCGGAACGGGTGTAGGCCACCACCATCCGGCCCAGCCGGGCCTTCAGGTCCATAAGGCCGCTGGACAGGCAGAGCACCGCCATGATCTCGCTGGCCACGGTGATGTCAAAGCCGTCCTCCCGGGGCACGCCCTGCATCCGGCCTCCCAGGCCGTCGATGACGTTGCGCAGCTGGCGGTCATTCATGTCCACGCACCGCTTCCAGGTGATGTGCTTCACGTCGATGTCCAGGGCGTTGCCCTGCTGGATGTGGTTGTCCAGCATGGCGGCCAGCAGGTTGTTGGCCGCGCCGATGGCGTGGAAATCGCCGGTGAAGTGGAGGTTGATGTCCTCCATGGGCACCACCTGGGCATAGCCGCCGCCGGCGGCCCCCCCCTTCACCCCGAACACCGGGCCCAGAGAGGGCTCCCGCAGGGCCACCACGGCGCTCTTGCCCAGCCGGCGCATGCCGTCGGCCAGGCCCACGGTGGTGGTGGTCTTGCCCTCCCCGGCGGGGGTGGGGTTGATGGCGGTGACCAGCACCAGCTTGCCGTCGGGCCTGCCCTCCCGGTCGGCCAGCAGCTTCAGGTCGATCTTGGCCTTGTACTTTCCATAATACTCCAGATAGTCCTCATCCACCCCGGCCACGGCGGCGATATCCCTGATGTGCTTCATCTCACAGGCCTGGGCAATCTCGATGTCAGATCTCATCATCCTTCACTCCTTCTTCCGCTTACCAACGAAAAGGGTTGGTTAACCCGGTGTTTTCCCCCAATTCCGCTGTATGATCCCTTCAAATGTACCATTCTTTCCCCTGCTTGTCAACTGTGCCGGGGACAGGACAAAAAAACAGACCGGCGGGTATTCCGTCGGTCTGCTTGTCATACCTTGTATCCTGTGATCAGGCGGCCACAACGTTGACAGCGCGCATCTTGTCGGCGTTCTTGGGGTCGGGCTCCACATCATAGGTGACCTTCTGGCCCTCCTGGAGGGTCTTGAAGCCGTCACACACGATGGCGGAGAAATGCACGAACACATCCTCGCCGCCCTCGTCGTTGGAGATGAAGCCGAAGCCCTTGGTCTCGTTGAACCACTTGACAGTACCGTGATACATAATAAAGGTACCTCCTGCAAAAAAAGATTGGTGCTAAATGACAAGAAAACTCACATTTTGCGCATCGTCTGAAGAAGCGACGATGACTACAAACATGTGAGTTCAGGCCGTACATTTAGACTACGGTGATACTATACCACTTAACACCGTTTCAGTCAAGAAAAATCCGTCAGATACAGGAAAAAGGCTGCCGCAATGGCGGCAGCCTTTTCTTAACTCTGTTATTCAGCTCTGTCCGCCCATCAGCAGGTGCATGACGGCCTTCTGGGCGTGGAGGCGGTTCTCCGCCTCGTCGAAGATCTCACCGGCGTGGGCCTCGAACACCTCGGCGGTGATCTCCTCTCCCCGGTGGGCAGGCAGGCAGTGCTGCACCATGGCGCCGGGGTGGGCCAGCTTCATCAGCTCACCGTTGATCTGGTAGACCCCCTCAAAGACCGCCCGGCGCTTCTGGGCCTCGCCCTCCTGGCCCATGGAGGCCCACACGTCGGTGAACAGGGCGTCGGCGTCAGCCGCCGCCTCCTTGGGGTCCCGGCAGAGGGTGAACTTGCCCCCGCAGTTGTTGGCAAACTCCAGCACCTTGGGATCGGGGTCGTAGCCCTCGGGGCAGGCCACGGCCACCTCCATGCCCACCTTCAGGCCGCCCACGATGAGGGAGTTGGCCATGTTGTTGCCGTCTCCCACATAGCACAGCTTCAGGCCCTCCAGCCGGGACTTGTGCTCCCGGATGGTCATCAGGTCGGCCAGCACCTGGCAGGGATGAGCAAAGTCGGTCAGGCCGTTGATAACGGGGATGGAGGAATATTTGGCCAGGGTCTCCACCTCTTCCTGGCCGAAGGTGCGGATCATGATGCCGTCGCAGTAGCGGCTGAGCACCCGGGCGGTGTCCTCGATGGGCTCGCCGCGGCCGATCTGGCTCTCCTTGCCGGAGAGGAAGAGGGCGTGGCCCCCCAGCTGGAACATGCCCACCTCAAAGGATACACGGGTCCGGGTGGAGTTCTTCTCAAAAATCATGGCCAGGGTCTTTCCCTCCAGATAGTGGTGGGTGAGGCCGTGCTTCTGGTTGTACTTGAGTTGGTCGGCGGTGTCCAGGATCTTGACGATGTCGGTCTTGTTCAGATCCAACAGCTTGAGCAGGTCTTTTTGCATTTCATTCACCTCATGTTATCCTTACATTACAGCAGGGTATCCTTCATAATGGCCAGGCCCTTGTCGATCTCCGCCATGGTGATGGTCAGCGGGGGCAGCAGCCGGAGGGCTGAGCCGGCGGTGAGCACCAGCAGGCCGTTGCGGATGAGCCGGGCAGCCATGGCCTTGTTGCTCTCCTCCCCGGTGACCTCCACGCCGATCATCATGCCCAGGCCCCGGGTGGCCCCCAGGCTGGACAGGCCCATGTGCTCGATGCGGGCGCGGATATACTTGCCCTTTTCGGTCACCTGGGCCAGGGTGTCCTCGTCCAGAGTGTCCAGCACCACCTGGGCGGCGGCGGCGCAGATGGGATTGCCGCCGAAGGTGGCGGCGTGGGTTCCCGGGCCCAGCACCTCCCGGCACCGCTCGTTGGCCAGGAAACCACCCATGGGCAGGCCCCCGGCGATACCCTTGGCGAAGGAGACGGCATCGGGGATGATGCCGTACTGCTGGAAGGCAAACAGGGTGCCGGTGCGGCCCACACCGGTCTGCACCTCGTCCACCAGCAGCAGCCAGTCCCGCTCGGCGCACAGCACCGCCAGGTCGTGGACGTAGGCCGGGTCCATAGGGAGCACGCCCCCCTCCCCCTGGACCAGCTCCAGCATGACGGCGCACACGTCGTGGCCCGCCACCTCCTGGAGGGAATCCATGTCCCCCGCTACGGCGTACCGGAACCCGTCGGCAAAGGGGAAGAAGTAATTGTGGAACACGTCCTGGCCTGTGGCGGTAAGGGTGGTGATGGTGCGGCCATGGAAGGAGTTGCGCAGGGTGATGACAGTGCCCCGCCCCTTGCCGTACTTGTCAAAGGAGTACTTCCGGGCCAGCTTGATCATGCCCTCGTTGGCCTCGGCCCCCGAGTTGCCGAAAAAGGCCGCCGCCATGCCGGAGCGCCGGCACAGCTGCTGGGCCAGTTTGGCGTAGGGCTGGGAGTAGAACAGATTGGAGATGTGGCCCAGCTTGCCGGCCTGATCGGTGATGGCCTGCACCCACTTGGGATTGGCGTAGCCGATGGAGTTGACCCCGATACCGGAGGAGAAGTCAATGTACTCCTTCCCCGCCAGATCGTACAGGGTGGCCCCCTGGCCGTGGTCAATGTCCACGTCAAACCTGCCGTAGGTCTGCATCACATATTGGTGGTCCAGCTCCACCAGTTCCTTATGGTCCATGGTCTGGCCTCCTTACAGCAGCATGGTGCCGATGCCCTCGTCGGACAGCAGCTCGATGAGGATGGAGTGTGGGATGCGGCCGTCCAGGATGACGGCGTTCTCCACCCCGGAGCGCACCGACTCCACGCAGCACTCCACCTTGGGGATCATGCCCCCCTTGATGACCCCGTCCTGCACCAGGCCGGGCACCTGGGACAGGCGCACCACCGGCAGCAGGGTATTCTCGTTCTTGGGGTCCATGAGCAGGCCCCGCACGTCGGTGAGCAGGATCAGCTTTTCCGCCTTCAGGGCCACCGCCAGCTTGGCGGCGGCGGTGTCGGCGTTGATGTTATAGGCGGTGTCCGCGTCGGTGCCCTGGGCCACCGTGGACACCACGGGGATATAGCCGTTCTCCAGGGCATCCACCACCGCCTGGGGGTTCACCTGGGTGATCTCCCCCACCAGGCCGTACTTCTCGTCCAGCTTCTGGGCCTGGAACAGGCCGGCGTCCATGCCGCACAGGCCGATGGCCCGTCCACCCATCCGGTTCAGGGTGGCCACCAGGTTCTTGTTCACCTTGCCGCACAGCACCTGCTGGACGATGTCCATGGTTTCCTGGTCGGTGTACCGCAGGCCGTCCACAAATTTGGACTCCTTGCCGATCTTGGTCAGCATCTCGGTGATCTCCGGCCCGCCGCCGTGGACTACCACCACCCGGATGCCCACCAGATGGAGCAGGATGATGTCGGAAATGACGGCCTGGCGCAGCTCGTCGGAGATCATGGCGTTGCCGCCGTATTTCACCACCACGGTTTTGCCATAGTATTTCTGAATGTAGGGCAGGGCCTCAGCCAATACCTTGGCCCGGTCCACCTCGCTGAATGACATGGGAATCCCCTCCATATTGCGTAGGAGCGGGTCCCAGACCCGCCCGCCGGTTTTCGATCAGGTGCGGTAGTCGCCGTTGATCTTCACATAGTCGTAGGTGAGGTCGCAGCCCCAGCAGGTGGCCTCATGCTCCCCCTCGTGGAGATCCACCTGGATGACCACCTCGTCCTGGGACAGGATGCTCTTGGCGTTCTCCTCGTCAAAGTCCACCCCGGCCCCCTGCTCGCACACCAGGATCTCCCCCACAGCGGAGGAGAATTTCACATCCACAAACTCCGGCCGGAAGGGGGCCTTGGAGTAGCCCATGGCGCACAGCACCCGGCCCCAGTTGGCGTCGGAGCCGAACATGGCCGCCTTCACCAGGGAGGAGCCCACCACCGCCTTGGCCAGGCGCTCGGCGCTCTCCTCGCTGCGGGCGCTCTGCACGGTGCAGGTGATGAGCTTGCTGGCCCCCTCGCCGTCGGCGGCGATGTTCCGGGCCAGCTGCTCGAACACATAGTAGAGAGTCTTGTAAAAGACGGTATAGCTGTCGTCCTTCCACTCGATGAGCTCGTTGTCCGCCATGCCGTTGGCCAGCACCACGCACATGTCGTTGGTGGAGGTGTCCCCGTCCACCGTCACCCGGTTGAAAGTGCGGGGGACGATCTCGTGGAGGGCGTCAGTGAGCATCTCGTGGGTGATGGCGCAGTCGGTGGTCACAAAGCACAGCATGGTGCCCATATTGGGGTGGATCATGCCGGAGCCCTTGGCGATGGCCCCGATGGTCACCGTCTTGCCCCCGATGGAGCAGGTCACCGACAGCTCCTTCTTCACGGTGTCGGTGGTCATGATGGCGTTGGCCGCGTCGTCGGAGCCGTTTTTGGACAGGGCGGCGGCGGCCTCCGGCAGGCCCTGGGCGATGGCGGCGATGTTCAGCGCCTGGCCGATGACGCCGGTGGAGGCCACCACGAAGTCGGCGGCCTTCAGGCCGGTGGCCTGGGCGGCCAGCTGGCACATCTCCTCGGCGTGCTCATGGCTGTTGGGGGCGCAGGCGTTGGCGTTGCCCGAGTTGGCCACGATGGCCTGGGCTTCCCCGTTCTCCAGGTGGTCCATGGTCACGTACAGAGGGGCGGCCTTCACCCGGTTCATGGTGTACACCGCAGCGGCCACACAGGGCTGCTCAGACACGATGAGGGCCAGGTCCTTCTTGTCGGCCAGCACCTCGGGCATCTTGCTCATGGGGGGCTGATTACCGTCCCCCTTCCCCTTCTTCACACCGCAGTGGACGCCGGAAGCGGTAAAACCTTTGGGGGCGGTGACCCCGCCGGGGATCTGTTTCATATCGTTCACTCCTTATAGAATGAAATCATAGGTCAATGGGGCCGCGCCCCCGGTATGCGGGCGACCACAGGTCGCCCCTACGGCTGGGAGCACGGCGTATGGGTAGAGGCGGCCTGCGGTCGCCCGCCGTCACAGCGCCAAACCGGCTGTCATGTTAAAGCCCAGCATCAGGTTCATGTTCTGCACTGCCGCGCCGGAGGCCCCCTTGCCCAGGTTGTCGAACCGGGCGGTGACGATGGACTGCCCCTCGTGGCCGCTGACGGTGAGCTCCAGCCTGTCGGTGCCCGCCAGGGTGTTGGCCGCCAGATAGGCCGGCTCCTCGCTGTAGGGGGCCACCGAGATCAGGGGCTGGTTGGCGTAGTAGGTCATGAGGATGAGCCCCAGCTCCTTGGCGGTGGGCTGGCCCACCAGGTACCGGTTATGGAAAAACACGGTGGTGGCCATGCCCTTGTAGTAGTCGTCCACCACCGGGGTGAACACCGGCGGGTTGTCCAAACCGGAGATCCGCTGCATTTCCGGCAGATGCTTGTGTTTCAGGGTGGTGCCGTATACCCGCGGACTGTAAAGCTCTTCCCCTTTATTGTCGCTCTCGTACTGGGCAATCATCTTCTTTCCGCCGCCGGAGTAACCGGTGAGGGAGAAGCAGGTGATGGGGTAATCCTTGGGCAAAATCCGCATGGACACCAGGGGGGCCACCGCGGAGAGGAAGCCGGTGGCGTGGCAGCCGGGGTTGGCCACAAACCTTGCTGCCCCTAGGGTTTGCGCCGGGTCCTTGTACAGCTCCGGGAAGCCGTACACCCACCCGGGGGCGGTGCGGTGGGCGGTGGAGGCGTCGATGACCCGGGTGCGGGAATTCTCAATGAGCCCCACCGCCTCCACGGCGGCGGCATCCGGCAGACAGAGAAACACCAGGTCGGCCTCGTTGATGAGCCGCTTCCGCTCTGTCAAGTCTTTTCGCTTGTCAGGGTCGATGATCAATAATTGGATATCATCCCGGCCCGCCAGCCGCTCATGGATTTGCAGGCCGGTGGTGCCCTCCTGGCCGTCGATAAAAACCTTGGGCTTGCTCATTGGGCTCTCGCCTCCACAAAGGCCTTGATATTGGCGATCTGCTGCTCCACGGCCTCCTTGGCCGGGCCGCCGTAGACTTTACGGCCGTTGACGCAGGTCTTGAGCTCCAGGGCCTGGTACACGTCGGCGTCGAACAGGTTGGAGATGGAGCGGAAGTCCTTCAGGGGGAGGGTGTCCAGGGTCTCGCCGGCCTTGATGCACAGGTTCACCAGCCGTCCCACGATCATGTAGGCCTCCCGGAAGGGCATCCCCTTCTTGGTCAGGTAGTCGGCGCAATCGGTGGCGTTGATGAAGCCGCCGGAGGCGGCGTTGCGCATGTTCTTGGGCAGGACGGTGAGGGTGTCCAGCATGGCGGCGAACACAGGGACGCACAGCTCCACGGTGTCAATGGTGTCAAAGACGCACTCCTTGTCCTCCTGCATGTCCTTGTTGTAGGCCAGGGGGAGGGCCTTCATGACGGTGAGCAGGGTGACCAGGGAGCCGTACACCCGGCCGGTCTTGCCCCGGACCAGCTCGGCCACGTCGGGGTTCTTCTTCTGGGGCATGATGGAGGAGCCGGTGGAGTAGGCGTCGTCCAGCTCCACGAATTTGAACTCCCAGGAGCACCACAGGATGATCTCCTCGGAGAACCGGGACAGGTGCATCATGAGGATGGAGCAGGCGGAGAGGAACTCGATGGCGAAGTCCCGGTCGGAGACGGAGTCCATGGAGTTGTCGGTGGGCTTTTTAAAGCCCAGGGCTTCGGCGGTCTGGAACCGGTCCACCGGGTAGGTGGAGGTGGCCAGGGCCCCCGCCCCCAGGGGGCATTCGTCCATCCGCTCCAGGCAGTCCTCCAGCCGGGTCACGTCCCGGCGGAGCATATTGGCGTAGGCCATCATGTAGTGGGCGAAGGTGGTGGGCTGGGCCCGCTGCATGTGGGTGTAGCCGGGCATAACGGTCTCCAGGTTGGCCTCTGCCTTTTTGATGAGCACCTTCTCCAGGTCCAGCACCATGTTGATGATCTTTGGGATCTCCCGCTTGACGTACAGCCGGAAGTCCACCGCCACCTGGTCGTTCCGGGAGCGGCCGGTGTGCAGCCGCTTGCCGGTGTCACCGATGCGCTGGGTGAGCACCGTCTCGATGTTCATGTGGATGTCCTCGTTCTCCAGGGAGAACTCCACCTGTCCCGCCTCGATGTCCGCCAGGATCACCTTCAGGCCCTCGATGATCTTCTCCGCCTCGTGCTCCTCGATGATGCCCTGCTTGCCCAGCATGGCGGCGTGGGCAATGGAGCCGGCGATGTCCTCCTGATACATCCGGGCGTCAAAGGTAATGGAAGAGTTAAAGTCGTTGACCAGGGTATCGGTCTCTTTCTGGAACCGTCCGGCCCATAATTTCATGGTAAATCGCTCCCTATCTGGATTGCGGGCGACCACAGGTCGCCCCTACGGTGATGGTAGGGGCGGCCTGCGGCCGCCCGCAGCAAATTTCAAATTACTTATTCAGCTTGCCCTGGTCCCGCAGCGCCAGGACGGTGTCCGGCAGACCCCACAGGTTGATGAAGCCGGTGGCGTCGTTCTGGTTGTAGTCGCTCTCCTGGAAGGTGACGATCTCCTCGGAGTAGAGGGTGTCGGGAGAGGTGACGCCGGCGGTGATGATGTTGCCCTTATACAGCTTCAGCTTCACGGTGCCGGTGACGTGCTTCTGGGTCTCGGTGGCGAAGGCGGTGAGGGCCTCCCGCAGGGGGGTGAACCACTTGCCGTTGTACACCAGGTCGGCGAAGTCCACCGCCAGCTTGCTCTTCATGTGGGCGGTGTCCTTGTCGATGGTGATCATCTCCAGCACCTCGTGGGCCCGGTAGAGGATGGCGCCGCCGGGGGTCTCGTACACGCCCCGGTCCTTCATGCCGGTCATCCGGTTCTCCACGATGTCCAGCAGGCCGATGCCGTTGGCGCCGCCCAGCTCGTTGAGCTTGCGCACGATGTCGCTGGCCTTCATCTTCACGCCGTCCACCGCCACGGGCCAACCCTTCTCAAAGTCGATGGTCACATAGGTGGGGGCGTCGGGGGCCTTCACCGGGGACACGCCCATCTCCAGGAAGCCGGGCTTGTCGTACTGGGGCTCAGAGGCGGGGTCTTCCAGGTCCAGGCCCTCGTGGCTCAGGTGCCACAAGTTCTTGTCCTTGGAGTAGTTGGTCTCCCGGGAGATCTTCAGGGGCACGTTGTGGGCCTCGGCGTAGTCGATCTCCTCGTCCCGGCTCTTGATGTCCCACTCCCGCCAGGGGGCGATGATCTTCATCTCGGGGGCAAAGCGCTTGATGGCCAGCTCAAAGCGGATCTGGTCGTTGCCCTTGCCGGTGCAACCGTGGCAGATGGCGTCGGCCCCCTCGGCCTTGGCGATCTCCACCAGCCGCTTGGCGATGATGGGCCGGGCAAAGGCGGTACCCAG
>CASEOA010000003.1 GCA_949289455.1 uncultured Eubacteriales bacterium | reverse complement strand
GGCCTCCAGAATGCGGGGGTCGGTGCCCTCAGTAAAAACGATCTTTTTGGGGCTCTTTTTCAGGGTATCAATGAGCTGCTGAAACATATGGATGGCCATGGGAATCTCCTCCAATTCAAAATACAGACCAGTTTGTGCCAAAATACTTGGCAGTATAGTTATTATACACCCGCCATCCCAAAAACTACAAGCCGCCCAACCAAAATAATTGTAAAAAATATGACTTTACTTTTTGTATTTTAAAAATTATACTATACGTATTGTTTACCCGTGTCCGGCCTCCGGATTTGACCGGCGGTCCGGTGAATTGATCTAGAGAGAGGTGCGCTATGTCATCAGATTTTTCCCGCTGTCTCTCCCTGCTGCGGCAGGAGAAGGGGGTATCCCAGCGGGCGGTGGCCAAGGAGCTGGGAATCAGTCAGGCCCTGCTGTCCCACTACGAAAACGGCGTCCGGGAGCCCGGCCTGGCCTTTGTCATCAAAGCCTGCAATTACTATAACGTGTCCGCCGACTTTTTGCTGGGCCGGACCCTCAGCCGGGACGGCACCACCATCGCCGCCGAAGAGCTGTACGACTACTCCGCCGAAAAGGACAACGTGCTCCACGGCTCCATCCTGGCCACCCTGAATAAAAAGCTGCTGGTCAACTCCACCGGCGTGCTCTTCGACCTGCTGGGCAAGACGGGGAAGAAGGAGGCCATTAACGCCGCCGCCGACTTCCTGGGCACCGCCATCTATAAAATGTTCCGCCACCTGTACCGGGCTGACGGCACCCAGAACGAGGACTTCTTCTCGGTGTCCGCCCGGGAGTTCACCGCCGGCGTGCCCACCGCCGACATGATCTGCGCCGAGTCCGACTACGTCCAGGCCCTGGCCGACTGCGTCAAGGATAAGGGCACCCTGCCCCCCATGAACAACGACGCCCTCTCCCAGAATTACCCTGGGCTGTACCAGTCCCTCCTCCAGATCATCCATAACACCGGCGAGCGCATCAACCGCCGGGTGGAGGCCCGCCGCCAGGAGCGGTAAATACAGGGGGCGGGAATCGGTTGAATGAGAAGGTCATTCCCCTCATTCGCCCCCTGCGGGGGCACCTTCCCCCCACAGGGGGGAAGGTTTAGGAGGTTATTCCAAGACAAATTGTAATATAAGCATTTGAAAATAACGGGAGGTATTCACTTGACCGACCAATCCAAGATCAGAAACTTCTCTATTATCGCACACATCGACCACGGAAAGAGCACGCTGTCCGACCGGCTCATTGAGCAGTGCAACGCGGTGACCGCCCGGGAGATGGAGAGCCAGCTGCTGGACAACATGGATCTGGAGAAGGAGCGGGGCATCACCATCAAGGCCCGGGCGGTGCGGCTGAACTACCAGGCCGCCGACGGGGAGACCTATGAGCTCAACCTTATCGACACCCCCGGCCATGTGGACTTCAACTATGAGGTGAGCCGCTCCCTGGCGGCCTGCGAGGGGGCAATTTTGGTGGTGGACGCCGCCCAGGGCATCGAGGCCCAGACCCTGGCCAACACCTACCTGGCCATGGAGCACGACCTGGAGATTCTGCCGGTGGTGAACAAGATCGACCTGCCCGCCGCCGACCCCCAGCGGGTGAAGGACGAGATCGAGAACATCATCGGCATCCCCGCCCAGGATGCCCCCGAGATCTCCGCCAAGGTGGGCATCAACATCCCCGCCGTGCTGGAGGACATTGTCCAGAACATCCCCGCCCCCAAGGGGGACCCCAAGGTCCCCCTGAAGGCCCTCATCTTTGACAGCCAGTACGACGCCTACCGGGGGGTCATTGTCTACTTCCGGGTGATGGAGGGCACCATCAAAACCGGCATGAACGTGAAGCTGATGGCCTCCGGCGCCACCTATCAGGTGCTGGAGTGCGGCCACCTGCTCCCCCTGGGCATGGAGCCCTGCGGTGAGCTCATCGCCGGGGAGGTGGGCTACTTTACCGCCTCCATCAAGAACGTGAAGGACACCCAGGTGGGCGACACCATCACCGGGGCGGACAAGCCGGCGGCGGAGCCCCTGCCCGGCTACCGCCCCGCCCGGGCCATGGTGTACTGCGGCATCTACACCGAGGACGGCTCCAAGTATCCCGACCTGCGGGACGCCCTGGAGAAGCTCCAGCTCAACGACGCCTCCCTGTCCTTTGAGCCGGAATCCTCTGTGGCCCTGGGGTTTGGCTTCCGCTGCGGCTTTTTGGGCATGCTCCACATGGAGATTATCCAGGAGCGGCTGGAGCGGGAGTTTGACCTGGACCTTATCACCACCCTGCCCTCGGTGATCTACCGCATCACCAAGACCGACGGCTCGGTGGTCATGGTGGACAACCCCCACAACTACCCCGATCCCGCCGTCATCGAGATGGCGGAGGAGCCCTACGCCAAGGTGTCCATTGTCACGCCGCCGGACTATGTGGGCAACATCATGCCCATGTGCCAGGAGCGCCGGGGGGAGTACAAGGACATGCAGTACCTGGACACCAACCTGGTGGAGCTCCACTACTCCATGCCCCTGGGGGAGATCATCTACGACTTTTTCGACACCCTGAAGGCCCGCACCAAGGGCTACGCCTCCCTGGACTACGAGATGGACCGGTACGAGGTGTCCGAGCTGGTGAAGGTGGACATGCTCCTCAACGGCGACCAGGTGGACGCCCTCTCCTTCATCGCCCACAAGGACAAGGCCTACCCCCGGGCCCGGCGGCTGTGCGAAAAGCTGAAGGAAAACATCCCCCGTCAGCTCTTCGAGGTGCCGGTGCAGGCCGCCATCGGCGGCAAGATCATCGCCCGGGAGACCGTCAAGGCCATGCGGAAGGACGTGCTGGCCAAGTGCTACGGCGGCGACATCACCCGGAAAAAGAAGCTGCTGGAGAAGCAGAAAGAGGGCAAGAAGAAGATGCGCAGTCTGGGGACAGTGCAGATTCCCACCGAGGCCTTTATGGCCGTGCTCAAGCTGGACGAGGAATAAAGGAAAAGACCTGCCGCAGGCAAGCGGCAGGTCTTTTTTGCGGGTGACCGTTTACAGGTAGGTGTGGACAGGCGTTACCTTCCCCCCACAGGGGGGAAGGTGCCCCCGAAGGGGGCGGATGAGGGGGGCCAACGGGATGGCGCGCCGGGATCGCCGCGCCCCACGGGGCTTGGCGGTAGCCGGCGGGCGGGGACAGAGCCCCGCCCCTGAGGCAAATCCCCGGCTAACTCAAAAACAACTCCACGTCGGCCAGGGAGAGGCCGGGGTGGAGGGCCAAATTGATGCCGTAGCCCACCACCTTGGCCAGATCGGCCACCCGGGCGTCGATGTCCCGGGGGGTGACCAGCAGGGCCGACCCCGCCCCCTGGAGGGATTGGGGGTCCAGGTGGGCCTTGCCCGCCTCCGCCAGCAGGTCGGCGGCCAGGGTGGCCCCGTCCACCACCGTGGGCACCCCGATGGCAATCACCGGTACCCCCAGGCTCCCCCGGTCCAGGGCCGCCCGGGCGTTGCCCACCCCGGAGCCGGGGGTGATGCCGGTGTCCGCCAGCTGGACGGTGCTGCACACCCGGGTCACCGACCGGGCCGCCAGAGCGTCCACCGCCAGGATGCAGGCAGGGCGCACCTTTTCCGCCACCGCCCGCACCAGCTCCCCGCTCTCCACTCCGGTGGTGCCCAGCACCCCCGCCGCCAGGGCGGCCACCGGCCGGAAGTCCCCGAACTGCTGAGGCAGCTTTTCCACCAGATGGCGGGTCACCAGAGTGTGGTCGGCGGCCTTGGGGCCGATGTTGTCCGGGGTAATGGCCCGGTTGCCCAGCCCCACCACCAGCACCGGCGCCCCCGGCTCCAGGTCCAGCAGGGCGGTCAGCTCCGCCGCCACCGCCCGGGCCGCCCGGCCAAAGGCGTCCTCCTCCCGCCGGGCCAGGCCGGACAGGTCGATGGTTACATACCGCCCCACCGGCTTGCCGATGGCCCGGGCCCCCCGGTCGTCGGTGATCTTCACCACCGTCACCGGCCAGCCCTCCCGGGATTTCTCCTCCTGGACCACCCCGTCCAGCGCCCCGGGACGGCCCCCCTCCCGCAGAAGCTGGGCCGCCTCCACCGCCAGATCTGTCCGCCGTCTGTCCATATTGCCCTCCTTGTTACCCCAAGATATGGTGTTTTGTAATTCTGTCTCCTCTATTTTTTGCGCAGACTGCCCCCATATGCAAAAAAATAGTGAAATTTTTAAAAAAAGTGTTGCAATTTTCGCCGCTACCTGCTAGAATGTAAAAATGCACGGGGCAAACTATGTGTAAAACTATCGTCATCGGAGGAGGTGTTTGGTTTGCCGAATATTAAATCTGCCAAGAAGCGTGTCCTGGTGAACAAGACCAAGGCCATGCAGAACAAGGCCGCGAAGTCCGCCCTCAAGACCGACATCAAGAAGTTTGAGGCCGCAGTGGTCGAAGGCAACCGCAGCGAGGCCGAGGGCGCTTACAAGGTGGCCGTTAAGGCGGTCGACAAGGCCGTGGTTCATGGTCTGCTGCACCGGAACAACGCTGCGCACAAGAAGAGCGCCATGACCATTAAGCTGAATAAGCTGGCCTAATCTGTGGTCAACATGAAACCGCCTGCAAGGCAGGCGGTTTTTTGCTGCCCAAATGACCTTGCCCTTTGGGGCGGGGCGGGGTATGGATCAAATTCGGTTACAGCGGGGGCCTTTCCACTATATCTGGTGGAAAGGCCTTTGTCAGAGCCAAGAAAAGAAAAAATCCGGGAAAAACCCGTCTGACCCTTGACTTTTTGGAAAAATGCGTGTATCATTGCGTCTGTAACCATTTGTAACTTTTCGTATCCGGCTGTACACCATTTGGATACAGCCGTGTTATCTCTGATATTTGACCGACGAGAGGAGAAGTCCCCCATGGACGAAATTCTTCATCAACCCTCCCAGGCGGAGCAGATCCGGGACATGGCCGCTCCCATGAGCGGCGCCATTGCCTCCGGGCTGGAGCGGTTCCGGAGCTGGAAGGATCAGGCCACCGCCGGCGGCCGCCGCATTATCAACCCCATCCACTTCCTGGCGCTGGCCGCCGTGGTGGGGGTGGCCGCCGTGGTGAGCACCGTGTACACCCCCGCCTATGTGGTGTCGGTGGACGGCGTGGCCCTGGGCACCGTGGCCGATCCCCAGACCTTTGAGCAGGCGGTGGACCGGGTGGAGAGCCGGGCCGCTAGCATCCTGGGCCACGACTACACCCTGGAGGAGGACGTGAGCTACGCCCTGGCTCTGGTGGAGGAGGAGGAGCTTACCCCCGCCGCCACCTTTGAGAATTACCTCTTCGATCAGATCGGCGAGGTGGTGGAGCAGTATGTGCTCACCGTCAACGGCCAGGTTATCGGCTCGGCCAACGAGCAGTCCACCCTCAACCAGGTGCTGGAGCAGGTAAAGGCCGCCTATATCAACGAGGACACCATCTCCGCTGAGTTTACCTCCGGCGTGTATATCACCAAGGAGTATGTGTCGGTGGACACCAACCAGGACACCGACGCCATGCTGGCCGCCCTCACCGCCAACACCAACGGCCAGACCACCTACGAGGTCCAGAAGGGCGACACCTTTGTGGACATCGCCTCCGCCAACGGCATGACCCTCTCCGAGCTGGAGGCCCTGAACCCCGACACCGACAGCAGCTGCATCTATATCGGCCAGATCCTCAACGTGAAGGAGGAGGTCCCCTTCCTGTCCGTCAAGACGGTGGACCATGTGACCTACACCGAAGAGATCGCCTGCCCAGTGGTGGAGGTGGAGGACAGCTCCATGTACCAGGGCGAGTCCAAGGTGCTGGATGAAGGTACCCCCGGCACCCAGGTGGTCACCGCCGACGTGGCTTACCTCAACGGGGTGGAGCAGGAGCGAACCGTGCTGGAGACCCAGGTCACCCAGCAGGCCACCAATAAGGTCATCGCTGTGGGCACCAAGGTGCGGCCCACCTGGCTGCCCACCGGCACCTATATCTGGCCGGTGTATGGCAACATCACCTCTTACTTTGGCTACCGCTCCATCTTTGGCTCCTACAGCTATCACCGGGGCCTGGATATCGCCACCTCCTACGGCACCACCATCAAGGCCTCCGACGGCGGCACTGTGGTGTGGTCGGGCACCGGCACCGGCAGCTACTGGAGCTATGGCAACTATGTGGTCATCGACCACGGCAACGGGGTGCGTACCCTGTACGCCCACTGCTCCAGCCTGCTGGTTTCCACCGGCGAGAAGGTCTACCAGGGCCAGCCCATCGCACGGGTGGGTTCCACCGGCCGGTCTACCGGCAACCACTGCCACTTCGAGGTGCAGATGAACGGTACCCCCGTCAACCCCCTGGCCTACCTGGGGTAATGGAACAGAGACAGCAACAGCCCGGCGCGGAAGCGCCGGGCTGTTTTTGCGTTCAGGGCTCCTCCAGGCTGCGCAGATGGGCTTTCAGCACCTGATTGATGTAGCTGGAGATGGAGCGGTCCTCCTGCTCCGCCAACTGCTGTATCCGCTCCAGGATGGGGAGATCCAATGTTATGCTGATACTTTTCTTCAACGGCTTCACAGTATCACCTCTATCGTGGATCATACTATGTTTTCCTATTTTATTTTGACTTATCATGTATTATCGTGTAATATAGTGTTAGGTGATACATATGATGCATACAAATGAATTTGAAGAGGCCTTTTCCAATTTTCTGGATCGCCATGAGTACGACGAGGCGGAAAATTATCTCTTTTCCATGGTGCGGCTGGCGTTTGCCGCCGGTTGGAAGGCGGCGGGGGGCCAGCCCCCCAAGGCGGAGCGGCTCTTTGAGCTCATTGTGCCTCAGAAAGGGGAAAACCCGGCGGAGTCTCAGTAACTCCGCCGGGTTTTCCCCATGTTGCAATGAAAATGTGGAAAAATCTATGGGTGCGTTCCGATCGTCAGAGGAGGTGGACGGGACCTGCGGGCGATTGATAATCGCCCCTACAGGCAAACATACAGCCAAATGTAGGGGCGTTGGTACAGAGCGGTGGACACAAAGAGCGCAAAAATCCCCCGCCGACGCTCCGGCGGGGGATTTTCCTGTATTATTCCTCGTCCTCGGTCTTGGTGCGGGCGATGTTCAGCTCGTCCAGCTGGGCCTGGGTGACCACGCTGGGCGCGCCCATCATCAGGTCCTGGGCGTTCTTGTTCATGGGGAAGGGGATGATCTCCCGGATGCTCTCCTCCCCAGCCAGCAGCATGACCATCCGGTCCACGCCGGGGGCGATACCGGCGTGAGGGGGCGCACCGTAGGTGAAGGCGTTGTACATGGCGGGGAACTTGGCCTTCACGTCGTCCTCCCCCAGCCGCACCAGCTGGAAGGCCTCGATCATGATCTCCGGGTCGTGGTTCCGGACGGCGCCGGAGGACAGCTCCACGCCGTTGCACACCAGGTCGTACTGGAAGGCGGTAATGCTGAGGGGGTCCACCTCACCGGCGGCCGCCTTTTTCAGGATCTCCAGGCCGCCGTTGGGCATGGAGAAGGGGTTGTGGCAGAACTCCAGCTCCCCGGACTCCTCGCCAATCTCGTACATGGGGAAGTCCACGATCCAGCAGAACTCGTAGCGCTCGCGATCCTGATGGTTGGGGCAGAAGGCCCCCAGCTTGTTGCGCAGCACGCCGGCGGTCTTTTGGGCGGTAAGCAGCTTGCCGGCGGTGAGACCCACGAAGCAGCCGGGCTCCAGGCCCAGGGCGGAAATCACCCGGTCCTTGATGGGCTGGACGAACTTGGCAATGCCGCCTACCAGCTCGCCCTTGTCGTCCAGGCGGAACCAGTAGGCCTTGTTGCCCGACTGGACCTCCACCTCGTTGCAGATGCCGTCGATCTGCTTCCGGGTGCCCTCAAAGCCGGACACCACGATGGCCTTCACCGTGTTGCCCTCGAAGGGCCCGAAGCCGCAGCCGGACAGCAGCTCGGTGGCGTCGGTGAGGGTCAGGTCGATGCGCAGGTCGGGCTTGTCCGAGCCGTACTTGTCCATGGCCTCCAGGTAGGAGATCCGCTGGAAGGGGGCCTCAGAGGCCACGTTGTAGGTGCCGTACTGGGCGAAAATGGGGGGGAGCACCTGCTCCAGCACGGCGAACACGTCCTCCTGTCCGGCAAAGGCCATCTCCATGTCCAGCTGGTAGAACTCGCCGGGGGAGCGGTCGCCGCGGGCGTCCTCGTCCCGGAAACAGGGGGCGATCTGGAAGTACTTGTCGAAGCCGGAGGCCATCAGCAGCTGCTTGAACTGCTGGGGGGCCTGGGGCAGGGCGTAGAACTTGCCGGGGTGCTTCCGGCTGGGCACCAGGTAGTCCCGGGCCCCCTCGGGGGAGGAGGCGGTGAGGATGGGGGTGGTGATCTCCATAAAGCCCTGGGCGGTCATGGCCTGCCGCAGGGCGGCCACCACCTGGCAGCGGAGGATGATGTTGTTCTTCACCGCCGGGTTGCGCAGGTCCAGGTAGCGGTACTTCAGCCGCTGGGTCTCGTCGGCCTCCCGGCTGCGGTTCACCTGGAAGGGCAGCTCGTTGTGGCGGCAGCGGCCCAGCACCTCGATGGTCTGGGGCACCACCTCGATGTCGCCAGTGGGCAGCTTGGGGTTCTTGCTGTCCCGCTCCCGCACCACGCCGGTGACGGCAATGGTGGACTCCTTGTTCAGGGCCTTGATGGTCTTGACCATCTCCTCGGTCTCGGCCACCACCTGGGTGGTGCCGTAGAAGTCCCGCAGGACGGCAAAGCCCAGGCTGGCGCCCACTTCCCGGAAATTCTCCAAAAAGCCCGCCAGAGTGACGGTCTGGCCCACCTGCTCCATGCGGAGCTCCCCACAGGTGTGGGTGCGGTAGGCAGTTTTTACGTTGGCCATGTGAAATCAACTCCAAATTATAAGATCAAAGGGGAAAATAACGGGGGCGTCGGGGGCGGACACTGGCCGCCCGGACCTCAGCCCTTCAGGTCCAGATACCGGCTGTAATACACCTGCACGTCAAAATTCTTGTACAGCTGGGTGCCGTCCTTGGCGGACACCCCGAAGCAGGCCAGAGCGGTATTTTTCACGTAATCCAAAAACTCCACCCCGTCCACGGTGTTGAACCAGTTGAACTCCATGCCCTGGGCGGCGCAGGCGGCCTCCAGCTCGTCAATGAGGCCCTGGACATAGGGCAGGTAGGCCCCGGCGGTGGTGCCGTTGGAAAAGAGCACGTCAGAGGGCTTCAGCTTGGCGGCCAGGAAGGGGGTGTAGTCGGCGGGGACGAAGGACTGCCGCAGGGAGGTGCGGGCCACCCGGGCCACCATGGCGGCGGTCTCCGCCCGGGTCAGGGTCTTGTCGGCGGAGAAGGTGCCCCACTTGTCCACGCCGGTGAGGATGCCCGCGTTATAGAACCGGAGCACGTCGGCGTCGGTGCTGTCGGGCAGGGAAGTGATGGCGTTAATGGGGGAGAGCATCTCGTCAGGCACCACGGCGCACAGCAGGGTGACAAACTCCTGACGGGTGGCCTGCTTGGTGGGGGTGGGGACGGAGACGCCCAGGTTTTCAAGGTAGTTTACATAAGACGTATACCAGGGGAGGGTCTCGCCGGGCTTGGGGGTGACCATGGGGATCTCCTCTCCGGTGATGGCGGCGCTCATCCGGGCGGCAATGGCGGCCACCTCGCCCACCGTCAGCACCTGGTTGGGAGCAAAGCCGGTGTCGGTGCCCGTCATCAGCCCCACCTCGTAGCAGGCCTGGGCGGTGGCGGCAAACCAGTCGGTGGGCTTCACGTCGCTGTAGCCCGGGTAGGTGTTCACCTGGGGAAAGGCCTCCTCCGGGGTAAGGGCGGCGGCGGAGCCCACCGTCAGGGCGGCGGCCAGGACCAGGGCGGCAAGTTTTTTCATAAAAGGTTCCTCCTTGTCAGTCAATGGGGGCGGGCCCCCTCATCCGGCCCTATGGGCCACCTTCCCCCCTGTGGGGGGAAGGTCTTTTTGGTCTAGACGAAAGAGCAGGAGGAAAGTTCCGTCAGGCCTGGGGCTCCCGGATGGGAGCGCCGCCGTCCAGGGCCACCAGGGTCTCCCCCACCAGGGCCACCGCCTCCTCCGGGGTGAGGGTCTGCTGGTCGCCGGTGGTCAGGTTCTTTACCGTCACCTTGCCCTGCTGGATTTCGTCCTCCCCCAGGAAGGCGGCGAAGGGGATGTTCAGCTTGTTGGCATAGGTAAGCTTCTGCTTGAACTTCTTCTGCTCGCAGTGGAGCTGGGCCCGGATGCCCGCCTCCCGCAGGGAAGTGGCAAAGGAGATGGCGGGGGAGAGGTCGGCGGTCATGGGCAGGATAAGCACGTCGGCGGGGGCGGTGTTCATCTCCTCGTTCAGGTAGCCCTGGGCCTCCAGCACCGAGAACAGCCGGGTGAGGCCGATGGAGATGCCCACGCCGGGGAGCTGCTTGTCGGTGTAATACTCCGCCAGGTTGTCGTACCGGCCGCCGGAGCAGATGGAGCCCACCTCCGGGTGGTCCAGCATGACGGTCTCGTACACGGTGCCGGTGTAGTAGTCCAGGCCCCGGGCAATGGTCAGGTCCACCATAAAGTGGTCGGCGGGCACGCCAAAGGCGGACAGGTACTTCACCACCGTCTCCAGCTCGGCCACGCCCTGGTCAAACAGGTCGTGCTTGCCCTGGAAGGGGGCCAGGGCGGCCATGGGATCTTCTGCCGCCAGTAAGGCCAGCAGGGAGTCGGCAGCCTCCTCCGGGACGGCAAAGTCGTCCACCAGGATGGCCTTCACCTTGTCGGCGCCGATCTTCTCCAGCTTGTCAATGGTGCGCATCACGTCCCCCGCCTGGGATTCCAGGCCCAGGATAGCGAACAGGCCGTTCAAGACCTTCCGGTTGTTCAGCCGGATCTTGAACCGGTGGAGGCCCAGGGCGGTGAAGGTCTTGTAGATGATGGCGGGGATTTCCGCCTCGTTGATGATGTCCAGGGCTCCGTCCCCGATTACGTCAATGTCCGCCTGGTAGAACTCCCGGTAGCGGCCCTTCTGGGCCCGCTCCCCCCGGTAGACCTTGGCGATCTGGAACCGGCGAAAGGGGAAGGTGAGCTCGTTCTGGTGGAGGGCCACATACTTGGCCAGGGGGACCGTCAGGTCGAACCGGAGGGCCAAGTCGGTGTCACCCTTCTGGAAGCGGTAGATCTGCTTTTCGGTCTCGCCGCCCCCCTTGGCCAGCAGCACCTCGGCGGCCTCCACCGCCGGGGTGTCCAGGGGGGTAAAGCCGTACAGGGAATAGCTCTTGCGTAAAATGTCCACCATCCGGTCGAACTGTACCTGCCGGGCGGGCAGCAGCTCCATAAAGCCGGACAGGGTGCGGGGTTTGATCTGGGCCATAGTGATGCTCCTTTGTGTCAAGATAGAAAGAAAATGGGCTAGGGCTGTAGGGGCGGATATCATCCGCCCGCCGGTGCCGGTGTGGGGAACGGGACATCGGGCGGATAATATCCGCCCCTACACACGCACACCGGGGGAAAGGTTCACGGGGGTAAAAAGGCGCTCTCGTCCCTTGTCACGGGACGAAAGCGCCTGCTTTCGTGGTGCCACCCATGTTCGGAGCGGCTGCGGCCGCTCCCTCTGGCCTTCTGGTGCGGGAAGGGGACCGCGCCCGTCTCCGGGCCCGCTGGTGGAGCCGTCTCCCGTCCGCCTGCCGTGGATGCTCTCAGCCGTGGCATCCTTCTCTGGTCCGGTGGTGTGGGCGGTACTTGCTCCGTCGTGGCGGTATGAGGGCTTTACCGCCTGCGTCAGGCGGTAAAG
>CASEOA010000002.1 GCA_949289455.1 uncultured Eubacteriales bacterium | reverse complement strand
ACGGGGTCTGGGCAAGGGCCTGGGCGCCCTGCTGGGGGACGCGGCGTTACAGTCCCAGGAGGGCGGCTCCCTCTCCCTCCCCATCGCCCAGGTGGAACCTGGCGTCAAGCAACCCCGGAAACGGTTTGACGAATCCAGCCTCCAGGATCTGGCCGACTCCATCCGCACCCACGGGGTAATCCAGCCTCTGACGGTGCGGCGGCTGTCCTCAGGCTATTATCAAATTATCGCCGGGGAGCGCCGGTGGCGGGCCGCCAAACTGGCGGGCCTCACCGAGATCCCCGCCGTCATCATCGAGGCCGACGACCGGAAGGTTATGGAGCTGGGCCTCATTGAAAACCTCCAGCGAGAGGACCTGAATCCGGTGGAAGAGGCCAACGGCTTCAAAACCCTAATGGAGGAGTACGGTCTGACCCAGGAGGAGGTGGCCCAGCGGGTGGGCAAGTCCCGGCCCGCCATTGCCAACGCCCTGCGGCTGCTGGCCCTGCCCGACGTGGTTCACCTGCTGCTGGAGGAGGGCAAGCTGTCCGCCGGCCACGCCCGAGCCATTCTGGCCGCCCCCACCGGGGAGCTGCAAAAAAAGCTGGCCCAAAAGGTTATCGCCGAGGACCTGAGCGTCCGCCAGACAGAGGCCCTGGCCAAGCGGCTGGCCGCCGGGGAAAAGGAGGAGACTCCGCCCCCCGCCGCCCCAGGCCCTGACCTGACCATCTATCTGCGGGAGGCCGAAAAAACCCTGGCCACCCGGTTCGGGCGGAAGGTCAACATTGTAAACGGCAAGAAAAAAGGGAAAATTGAATTGGAATACTACGATCCGGAGGACCTCAACAATCTGTTGGAGCTGCTGGAGCAGCTGCCCTCCGCCCACCAAGGAGGTGCCGACCTTTGAGCAATCCCGATGCCGATAAGCAGTCCCGGGGGCAGCTCCAGCACGACGCGGAGCACGAAAAGCCCAACAAGCGTAACCCGGTGATCTTCTATCTGATGATCCTCTTTGCCGCCGCCTTTGTGCTGCTGCTCATGTCCCTGCTCATGCAGCGCCGGGCCAACCAGGAGGCCATCGACAACCTACAGCAGACCTCCAACTCAGCCACCGAATCCCTCCACAACACCCTGGAGCAAAATGAGGCTCTCAAGGAGCAGGTGGCCGCCCTGGAGGCCGCCCAAAGCGTGGACCAGTCCACCATCACCAGCCAGGAGGCGCAGATCAACGACCTCCAGGACCAGGTGGAGGAGCTGAGCAAGGCTTCTACCGCTCTGGACTGGTTCTGGCAGATCAACGAGGCCTATGTCCGGGGCCGCTATTCCCTGGCCCGCAGCCTCATTGAGGAGATGGGCGAGGAGCTGCCCCAGTACCTGCCCAAGGAGAGCGCCACCGACAACGACCGCTTTTCCCCCTACGACCGGTACCAGGAGATCTACGAGGCACTCTACTGACAAGGTAGGGCCGCCGCCGGGACCGGCACTTATAAACCACACAAGAAAGGCTGATTACCATGTTGGATATCAAGTTCGTCCGGGAAAACCCGGACGTGGTAAAGGAAAATATCAAGAAGAAGTTCCAGGACGCCAAGCTCCCGCTGGTGGACGAGGTGGTGGCCCTGGATGCCGAGAACCGCAAGACCATCCAGGAGGCCCAGGACCTGCGCACCGCCCGCAACGCCAAGAGCAAGCAGGTGGGCGTGCTCATGGGCCAGTCCAAGAAGGACCCCTCCAAGCTGGCCGAGGCCGAGGCCTTAAAGGCCGAGGTAAAGGCGGACGCCGACCGGCTGGCCTATCTGGAGGGCCGGGAGACCGAGCTGGCCGAGCAGATCCGCCGCATCATGCTCCAGATCCCCAACATCATTGACCCCTCCGTGCCCATCGGGCCCGACGACTCCTGCAACGTGGAGGTCCAGCGGTTTGGGGAACCGGTGACCCCCGACTTTGAGATCCCCTACCACACCCAGATCATGGAGTCCTTTGACGGCATTGACATGGACGCCGCCGGCCGGGTGTCCGGCAACGGCTTCTACTACCTGATGGGGGACATTGCCCGGCTCCACGAGGCGGTGCTGGCCTACGCCCGGGACTTCATGATCGACAAGGGCTTTACCTTCTGCGTGCCCCCCTTCATGATCCACGGCAACGTGGTGGAGGGCGTTATGTCCCAGACCGAGATGGACGCCATGATGTACAAAATCGAGGGGGAGGACCTCTACCTCATCGGCACCAGCGAGCACTCCATGATCGGCAAGTTCATTGACCAGATCATTCCCGAGGACAAACTGCCCCAGACCCTCACCTCCTACTCCCCCTGCTTCCGCAAGGAGAAGGGAGCCCACGGCATCGAGGAGCGGGGCGTGTACCGCATCCACCAGTTTGAAAAGCAGGAGATGGTGGTGGTGTGCAAGCCCGAGGACTCCATGGACTGGTACGAAAAGATGTGGCGGTTCTCCGTGGAGCTCTTCCGGTCTATGGACATCCCCGTCCGTCAGCTGGAGTGCTGCTCCGGCGACCTGGCCGACCTGAAGGTAAAGTCCTGCGACATTGAGGCCTGGTCTCCCCGGCAGCAGAAGTACTTTGAGGTGTGCTCCTGCTCCAACCTGGGCGACGCCCAGGCCCGCCGCCTGAAAATGCGGGTAAAGGGCGAAAAGGGCACCTACCTGCCCCACACCCTGAACAACACCGTGGTGGCGCCCCCCCGGATGCTCATCGCCCTGCTGGAGAACAACCTGCTCTCCGACGGCAGCGTAAATATCCCGGAGCCCCTGCGGCCCTATATGGGCGGGAAGGAAGTCCTGACGCCAAAGCACTGACGGTAGTACGCTGCCGTCGCCCGCCGCGAAAGCGGCGCACAAGCGTTTT
>CASEOA010000001.1 GCA_949289455.1 uncultured Eubacteriales bacterium | reverse complement strand
GCCGCAACATCTTTGAGAACATCAGCCAGCTGGTGGATGAGCTTTTCAACACCTACATACGGCGGATTGGGTTCGTGGAGCCTCTGGCTGCCAAGTTCTGCAACGGCACCACCGTCACCTGCGACGGCCTGTCCCAGTGGGGCAGCCAGGCTATGGCGGAGGACGGGGCCGACTATCTCACCATCCTGCGGGCCTATTACGGGGACAATATCGAGCTGGTGACCAACGCCCCGGTGACGGGCATCCGCTACTCCTATCCCGGCTACCCCATCCGCCGGGGAGACCGGGGTGAGGCGGTGCAGCGCATCCAGGTGATGCTCAATCGCATCAGCCAGGACTACCCCGCCATTCCCAAGATTTACCCGGTGGACGGTATTTTCGGCCCGGCCACCGAAAACGCCGTGAAAAAATTTCAGCAGATCTTCGATCTCACTGCCGACGGCATTGTGGGCAACGGCACCTGGTACAAAATGGTGTTCCTCTATGTGGGGGTGCTGGATCTGGCCGAGCTCATCAGCCAGGGCCAGACCTACTACCCGGGCAGCGGCGGCCAGCCCTTCCCCAGCGTTCTGGCGGAGGGGGCCCGGGGGGACAGCGTGCGAACGGTGCAGCATGTGCTCAATGTGGTGGCGGAATTCTATCCCAACATCCCCTCGGTGGCCATCGACGGTATCTACGGCCCCGCTACCCGCAATGCGGTGATTGCCGTCCAGCGGATGAGCGGGCTGCCCCAGGACGGAATCATGGGGCCCAACACCTGGAAGGCCCTCTATCTGCTCTATGCCGGGATCGTGGACACGGTGGAGACCTACACCAACGTAATTCCCCCCGCCTTCCGCCCGGATCTGCCCGACAGCCAGGCCACCGGCCTGACTCAGTTCCCCGGCCGGGCCCTCACCCTGGGCTCCGCCGACTGACAGGAGGTTTCTATGGTTTCCACCCAACAGCTCCGGCTCATCGGGCAGCCCGTCCGCAGCCTCCAGACCATGCTGCGGGCCCTGTCCTTCCAATACCCCTTCCTCCCCCGCCTCACCCCCGACGGGGTGTTCGGGGAGCTTACCCTGGAGGCGGTGATGCTCTTCCAGCGGGAGTTCTTTCCTCCTGTCACCGGCCGGGTGAACCAGGCCACCTGGGACGCCATCACCGCCATCTACCTCCAGACATTGGCCCGGCAGGCCCTCCCCATCCGGGCCTACCCCGGCGGGGACTACTCTGTGCCGCCGGACCAGAACAGCGTTCACCTCTACCTGGCCCAGTCCATGTTTCTGGCCCTGTCCCGGCTGTTGGACGGGGTGGAGCCCACCCCGGTCACCGGAGTCAACGACGCCGCCACCCAGCACAACCTCCGCTGGCTCCAGGCCCTGGAGGGCCAGCCCCAGACCGGCGCCCTGGACCAGGACAGCTGGAACACCCTCAGCCGGCTGTATACCCTGTTTGTCACCATTGGCCAGGGGCAGGCAATGCGTGCGCCTACGCAAATGGTATAGTTTCATCCGTGGGTGCGATTATCAATCGCCCGCCCGTACCAATTTTGTCCGTAAAAAGCAGCTGGGCGTCACCCAAAATGGTGACGTCCAGCTGTTTTGCGCTATGTGCCTTTGAGATACCGCCGCAGGTTGACCAGGAATGCCGCGATCCAGACCCCTGCGCATACCACCAACAGGGCCGCCGAGACGCCTTCCACTCCAGCGCTCAAGGCGACGACGGCCCCGATGGTCCACATCGCCGCCGCCAGCCCGCAGCTCACTGCGGCGATGAGCTGTGCTCTCCTTCTCACGGCGGCAGCTCCCCTTTCAGGTCTCGTGGTCCACGGTTTTCATCTGCTTCAGGTTGCCGATCTTGTGGCTGCGGCGTTCCAGCTCGGAGAGCACCGCGTCCAGGGGGATGTTCTGGTCGGCCATCATCACCATCAGGTGGTAGATCAGATCGGAGATCTCCCCCACTGTCTCCTCCTGCTTGCCGTTCTTGGCGGCAATGATGGTTTCGGAGCACTCCTCCCCCACCTTCTTCAAAATCTTATCCAGCCCCTTGTCAAACAGGTAGCAGGTGTAAGACCCCTCCTGGGGGTCGCTCTTACGGCCCAGCACCACCTGGTACAGGTCCCGCAGAATGGTATCGCTCATGTGGTTTCCTCCCAAATGTCGTTGAAAAAGCAACTCCTGGCCCCGGTGTGGCAGGTGGGCCCCACCGGATCGCACAGATAGAGCAGGGTGTCGGTGTCGCAGTCGGTGACCATCTTCTTCACGTGGAGGAAGTGGCCCGAGCTCTCCCCCTTGTTCCACAGCTTCTGCCGGCTGCGGGACCAGAACCAGGCGGTTTTGGTTTTCAGGGTCAGCTCCACCGCCTCTTTGTTGGTAAAGCCCAGCATCAAAATCTCCAGGGTATGTACGTCCTGGATGATGACGGGGATCAAATCGGACTTCTGGAACAGCTGGTCCAGGTCTATCATGGTATCACCTCAAAATTCCCAGGGGGGCTTCTCCTCCACCCAGTCCCAGGGGTCCTCCCCCCGGCGGTCCCGCCGGGCAGTGAGCTTGGTGCCGGGCTGGGTGGCTTTGGGCAGGGGACGGTCGCTTACCTTCCGCTTGCGCTGCGGTTTGTTCCCCCGCCAGGGCGTGGTGGTGCCGGCGCCCGCCAGCCGGTTGGGCACGGCGCCCTCCAACTCCTGACGGATCTGCCTAAAGATGTCGTCCAACATGGTGGCTCACCCCTTCTGTCTTGATCGGACCGGGATCTCCTCACCTTCAAGATACTCCTTTACCTGGGGTACTGTCAACTCCCCAAAGTGGAACAGGGAGGCCGCCAGGGCGGCGTCGCAGTTGGTCTCCTGAAACACCTGGGCGAAATGGGCCAGGGAGCCGCAGCCGCCGGAGGCGATCACCGGGATGGAGACCGCGTCGGTGACCGCCTTTGTCATGGCCAGGTCAAAGCCCGCTTTGGTGCCGTCGGCGTCCATGGAGGTAAGCAAAATCTCCCCTGCCCCCAGGGCCTCCCCCTGTTTCACCCACTGGATGAGGTCGATGCCGGTGGGCTTCCGCCCCCCGGCGACCACCACCTCCCAGGTGCCGTCCCCACGGGCCCGGGCGTCCACCGCCAGCACTACGCACTGGGAGCCGAACCGCTCCGCCGCCTCCCGGATCAGCTCCGGCCGGGCCACGGCGGCGGAGTTTACCGAAATCTTGTCCGCCCCCGCCCGGAGCAGCCGCTGAAAATCCTCCAGGGTGCGGATGCCGCCCCCCACCGTCAGCGGGACGAATACCTGGGCGGCGGTGCGCTCCACCACGTCGGCCACGGTGTCCCGGGCGTCGCTGGTGGCGGTGATGTCCAGGAACACGATCTCGTCGGCCCCCTGGTCTGAGTAGTACTTGGCCAGCTCCACCGGGTCGCCTGCGTCCCGGATATTGACAAAGTTGACCCCCTTCACCACCCGGCCGTCCCGCACGTCCAGGCAGGGAATGATACGCTTGGCTAACACTGTGCCCCCGCCTCCTTTACCGCCTGGGCCAGGTCCACTGTCCCGGCATAATAGGCCTTGCCGATGATGGCCCCGTACAGGTTCATATCGCCCAGCCTGGACAGGTCCTGGTTGGAGGACACCCCGCCGGAGGCGGTGATCTGGCAGCTCACCGCCTTTTGCAGGGCCGCCAGCCGGTCATAGGAGGGCCCGGACAGCATGCCATCGGTGGCGATATCTGTAAAGATAATTGTTTTTACACCCATTGCCTCCATGGACTTTGCAAAATCCAGGTAGTTCAGCCCGGAGGACTGCTCCCACCCGGCGGTCTTGACGATACCGTCCATGGCGTCGATGCCCACGGCGATCCGCTCCCCGTATTTAGCCGCCGCCTCCCGTACAAAGTCCGGGTGGCTGACGGCGGCGGAGCCGATGACGCACCGCCACACCCCCAGGGCAAAGACCTCTTCCAGGTCGGCCATGGTGCGGATGCCGCCCCCCAGCTCCACCTTCAGGCCGGAGCGCTCTGCCACCGCCTGCACGATGGCGCCGTTCTGCCGCTGGCCGCTGCGGGCCCCGTCCAGGTCCACCATGTGGATGTGCCGGGCCCCGGCCTCATAAAAGGCTTGGGCGGTGGCCAGGGGATCGTCGGCCACCTGATGGGCCGTGGCAAAATCGCCTTTGTAAAGGCGAACCGCTTTCCCGTCTTTTAAATCAATGGCAGGAAACAGGATCATTTGTTCAGCCCTCCAAAGTTTCTCAGAATTTGCAGGCCCACCTCGCCGCTCTTCTCGGGGTGGAACTGACAGCCGTACACGTTGCCCTTCTGCACCGCCGCCGTCACCGGCACGCCGTAGTCGGTCTGGGCGATAACGGTGGCCGGGTCAGAGGCCACCCCGCAAAAGGAGTGGACGAAGTAGACGTAGCTGCCCTCCTCCACCCCGTCAAACAGAGGGGACGAATTGGGGAAGCTCAGGCTGTTCCAGCCGATGTGGGGCAGCTTGAAGTTGGTCTCAATCTTACGGACACAGCCTCCCACAAGGGAAAGTCCTTTACACTCCCGCACCTCTTCTCCCCGATCGAACAGCAGCTGCATCCCCAGGCAGATGCCCAGGATGGGCTTCTTCTCCCCCTGGGCAGCCACCAGCTTGTCCAGGCCGGCGGCGCACAGCTTGTCGGCTGCGTCGGGGAAGGCCCCCACACCGGGCAGGATGATGGCGTCGGCCCGCTCCAATTCCCCGGGGTCGCTGGTGATCCGGGTGGCTAGCCCCAGATAATGCATGGCGTTGGTCACACTTTTCAGGTTGCCCACGCCGTAGTCCACAATGGCGGTATAACCCATGTTTTCTCTCCTTCCGCCTTATACCCTGTGGTAAAAGACGATAATATCCTCATAACTGCCGTCTTTCAGGCGGAAGCCCCCCGGTATGGTGCCCAGGCGCACAAAGCCCAGGGACTCATACAGGGCAATGGCCCCCAGGTTATTGGCCACTACGGCATTGAACTGGAGCAGCCGGAAGCCCAGCGCCCCGCAGGCCGCCAGGCTGTCCTCTACCAAAGCCCGGCCCACCCCATGTCCCCGGCAGTCCCGGCGCACGCCGTAGCTGGCGTTGGCGATGTGGCCGCAGCGGCCCACATTGTTGGGATGGAGGATGGAAAGGCCAACTACTTGCCCCTCCAATTCCGCTACGGCGGTG
This sequence comes from uncultured Eubacteriales bacterium, assembly GCA_949289455.1. Classification (GTDB taxonomy): domain Bacteria; phylum Bacillota; class Clostridia; order Oscillospirales; family Oscillospiraceae; genus Flavonifractor. The sequence goes on along the minus strand of CASEOA010000001.1, from coordinate 1,335 downwards.
CGGCTCTGGCCGGCGAAAAAAGCCGCCGCCCCCTCCGGGTCCAGAGGTTCCTCCTGGGGGTAGGCCACCCCGTCCTCCACGATCTGGTTCCAGATCTCCGTCAGGGCGGGCAGATCCGACCGCCGGTAGGGGCGGACATGCAGTACGCCCGCCATCACAGCACCCCCTTGGTGGAGGTGACTCCGGCGCCGGTGACCTCCACCGCCTGCCGCACCGCCACGCCCAGGGACTTGAACAGGGCCTCGGTGATGTGGTGGGCGTTCTTTCCATAATGGCACTTCATATGTAAAGTTAAACCACTATTCACCGCAAAGGCCCGCATGAACTCCTCGGTGAGGCAGGAATCGTAGGTTCCGATCATGGGCTGGGGCATTTCCGCGTCGAACACCAGGAAGGGCCGGTTGGAGAAGTCCAGGGCGGTGAAGCACAGGGCCTCGTCCATGGGGATGAAGGCGGAGGCGTACCGCCGGATGCCTTTCCGGTCCCCCAGGGCCTCTTTCATGGCCTGGCCCAGGACGATGCCCACGTCCTCCACGGTGTGGTGGCCGTCCACCTCCAGATCACCCTTGACGGAGAGCTCCAGCCCCAGACCGCCGTAAAAGGCGAAGGCGGTGAGCATATGGTCGAAAAATCCGATGCCGGTGGAGATCCCCACCGGTCCCCCCTCCAGGTGGAGGGTCAGGCTGATCTGGGTCTCCTTGGTGGCCCGGCTTACTTGCGCTGTTCTCATGGTTTCTGCTCCTTTCGGCCCCTGTGGGATGTGATCAGTCCTCAAACCGCACCTGGATGGAATTGGCGTGAGCGGTGAGCTTTTCGCTCTGGGCCAGGGTGATGATCTGGTCCTTGATGGGGGCCAGGCTGGCCCGGTCGTACTGGATGATGCTCATGGTCTTGAGGAAGCTGTCCACGCTGAGGGGGGAGAAGAACCGGGCGGTGCCGCTGGTGGGCAGCACATGGTCGGGTCCCGCCAGATAATCCCCCAGGGGTTCCGGGGACCAGGCCCCCAGGAACACAGCCCCGGCGTTGCGGATCAGGGGCAGCAGGGCCCGGGGTTCCTCAGTAATAATCTCCAGGTGCTCCGGGGCGATCTCGTTGGCCAGGGCGGCGCATTCCTCCAGGCTGGGGCACACGATGGCGCAGCCGAAGTCCCGCAGGGAGCACTCCATGATCTCAGACCGGCTGAGGTAGCCGGTCTGGCGGATGATCTCACCGTCCACCGCTTGGGCCAGCTCCAGGTCGTCGGTGAGCAGCACAGCGGAGGCCAGCTTGTCGTGCTCGGCCTGGCTCAGCAGGTCGGCAGCCACAAACTTGGGGTTGGCTTTCCCGTCGGCGATG